>JACKFI010000016.1 GCA_020632555.1 Candidatus Omnitrophota bacterium
TTAACTTTTCCAAGACGGGATTGGAAAATTGAAGAATATAATAATCCTCGAGGGAAGACATCTTTTCAAGTCAAGATATCATACCGTGGACCACTTATCGGAGACCCAAGATCACTTCCAAGAATTAAATTAGATATTACTCAAGATGAGCTATTGGTGGATGCTCCCCAGCCTAGAAGGATACACCATCTTTTTTCTGATGAATTTGATCCAGTTCCACAAATATTAGCTTATTCTATAGATGAAATTCTTGCGGAAAAGTCTCGGGCTTTATTTGAACGGCATGGTCGAGCGCGTGATGTTTATGATGTCGTCAACATTAGTCGAAATTTCCGAGAAAAAATTAATTCAGAAAATGTAAAAAATATTTCCATAGCTAAATTCAAATTTAAAAATCTTGTTTTACCAACTGTAAATGAAATATTAGGTTCAATTGATAAAGAAACTTTAAAGGCTAATTGGGAGTATCAATTAGCTCATCAAATAAGTAATTTACCACCAGTTGAGATATTTATCGATGAATTAGAAGACGCTATTGCCTGGTGGTTAGATCCAAAAGTTGCAAAACCAGTTCTTAACCCTATACCTGCGGCGATGGGGCAAAAAGTCCCGCGCCGTTTTTTCCCGACAGCGCGTATTCAGTCAGGGATAGGATTGGCGCTGGATACAATACGTCGAGCAGCCCACAACAGGCAATGCGTGCTGATATCGTATCATGGGCAGAATAGATTAGTAGAGCCATATGCTCTTAGATATCCATCGACTGGAAATGAGATTTTGTATGTTCGTGAACTTGAGAAAGATGGCATGCCATCCAGCAAAAGAAATCAGCCAGCCGCATATAAAACCCATGAAATCGAATCAGCATATATTTCAAATAGAACATTTACGCCTATTTGGGAAGTTGAGCTGTAATGCTATGTGAGTAATCGGATCTCTTTTAGATGAGCTGGGGCTTGCTCGCCCCTGGTGAATTTGCACTGAAGGTGGCACTTTTAGAAATGTTCTCTTTGCCAATTCTCTTTGCCAAGCCAACTAGTTCTAATGACGCAAGACTTAATTCAAAAGTGGAGTGAATCATTTTGTAGTTCCATTAAATCATGAAATATCCAAACTTTAACAAACTCGACGGAACACATCCTTGGCGTGAAGTCAGCCCCGAAGGGTTTGTCGACTATCCTGTGCGTTACCGAAAAGGCGGCAAGATCCTCTTTTTTAATTTTCCTTTGGCACGAGATTTGGGGTTGATTAGCAAGAACCATCCGACCCGTATGAATCCAAAGCTTTACCAAAAAATCCTTGAAACATTTTCCCTGCAAATTCTCAATGAATATGACTGGATCAACCGCAAGCGCTATCCTCGAGATAAATATGTCAATCATCTTTTTATGGCGACTCGTTATCTTCAGCAGCAGCATAAAAGCCGCAGCGGTAAGACCAGCGGTGATGGCCGAAGCATTTGGAACGGCACCATTACCAATGAAAATGGCATGACCTTTGATGTCTCAAGCCGAGGGACGGGCAATACCATCCTCAGCCCCGGCGCTCAACTGACCTCGAAACCGATTCCGATTGGCGATAATTCATTGGGATATTCTTCTGGTTTAGCAGATGACGATGAGATGTTGGGAGGCGCATTGATGTCTGAGATTTTTTATCAACGGGGAATTCCGACAGAGCGCACTCTGGCGGTGATCGTTTATTCAGACAAAACCTCGATTGGAGTGCGCACAGCACCCAACCTCTTAAGACCGGCCCATTTATTTCGGTATCTTAAAAGCGGTCAATACAAGGAACTGAAAGCGTCGTATGATTATTATTTAAATCGTCAAGAAAGCAATAAGGTCTTTAAATTACCAAAAACACAAAACGCCCGCTATCGCACCGCTCTTAAATATTTGATTCGAAACCATGCCAAATTCGCCGCCCTCTTAGAGGAAGAGTATATTTTTAATTGGCTGGCTTGGGATGGTGATAACCTGCTGATTGATGGAGCTGTTCTTGATTATGGGTCAGTGCGCCAATTTGCGGCCAAACACAGCAAATACCGCTACCTTGATGTGAATCGCTATTCCGCAAGCTTAACCGAGCAAAAAAGAGAATCCCGTTACATCATTCAAACATTCCTCCAAATGATAGATTTTCTGATTACTAAGAAAAAGAAAACAATCAGCCATTTTGCAAATGATCAGCAGCTGGTTGTGTTTGATCAATTTTATCAGCAGGAGAGTCATAAATGTATGTTGTGGAATATGGGGTTTGAGCCTGCGCATATTAACAGAATACTCAAGCATCATAAAAATGAGCTGGCTATCTTCCGACGAGAACTGAGTTATTTTGAGGATGTTAAGGATCCCAAAGGCCAGGAAAAAGTCCCGGATGGCATCGACCATCCGCCGATATTCTTGGTTCGCAATATCCTGCGTGTGTTGCCGCAATATCTTTACGAACATCGTAAAGAGAAAGCGTGGCCGATTTTACCAGCTGATGAATTTTGCCGGATTATGGCAAAATCTTATGTCGACGCTGCGGATCTTAACCTTACGCCGCTGCGTAAAAAACGCGCGTTTGAATTTCAGCGTAGATACATGGATCTTATTTATGCTGTTGGCAAGAATCGGCGCTGGGAAACTCTCAAAACGATTGCTCAGCGCTCGGCTGTCATCAATTACAAATACCGGGGAACCGGTGACGGGTTGACATGGATCACAACAGAAGCGATCAAAGCGCATAATCGACTTGACCAAAATGCCTTGCAAGAAGTTTTGGACCGTTATATCAAATCTCAAGTTTTAGTCCCGGGAAAGTTTGAGCCTATCAAAGATTCAGAATTAAAAGGACGTAGTCACAAGGCAAAACTCATACGAAAAATGTGGGAAGTTTTGAAAGAATTCAACGAATCGATTTGAAAATTTTGTTAAGTAATGTTGCCCGCAATGCCGTCGTGATGAAGTCGTGACCCCTATCCTAATTTTCTCAATAAACGTAGGTTATACCTCGGTACAATTGTTATCATTTCGAATAATTGTAGAATACCATTACGATTGAAAGCAATTTCAGTCTAAGTATTCAAAAGCTTGTCAACTCTATGGGGATATTTTGATAAAAGACTCAGCCTCAGCAAGAGTTTGTCATCACCACTGATACGGAAATCGTGATGAATATATCAAACATTAAAAAGTTAAAATATGCCGAATTTTTTACCAAGTCGGGCGAGAAAACACTGTTCATTCTTAAAGTGTTTACGCAAGCGTTTGAATTTATAGGAGATATTATTGTATCTCTCAAACGTGTTTTAACCGGTAAATCTTATTTTCGCTGGAAAGATTTTAATTTCCTTGTTCAAAGATGTGGAGTTGAGACCTTTCTTCTGGTGTCTTTGATCAGCTTATTAGTTGGCATGATTCTGGCTTTTGTTGCGTCGATACAGCTGAGGATGTTTGGAGCGCAGATATATATTTCCGATATCGTGGGTATTGCTATGGTTCGTGTATTGTCAGCTGTTATGACGGGAATTATCGTCTCGGGACGCATCGGAGCGTCGTTTGCGGCAGAGCTGGCGATGATGCAGACCAACGAGGAGATTGACGCGCTTAAAACATTAGGCGTGTCGCCGGTTGAATTTTTAGTCATTCCGCGTGTTCTGGCACTTTTTTTGATGATGCCGATTCTAACAATTTATGCTGATTTGATGGGAGTATTGGGGGGATTTCTTATTAGTATCTGGATGATGCATCTAAATCCTATTGAATATATTTATCACACAAGTTCGGCTGTAAAAGTGAGCTATGTCTGGATTGGGTTGATTCATAGTTTATTTTTTGGATTGATCATTGCTGTGGCCGGATGTTTTAGCGGTATAAGGTGTCAGAGAGATGCCGCCGGTGTCGGCAGAGCAACAACGCAGGCGGTGGTCGTTGCTATTACGGGTATTGTTATAGCGACGGCAATTATTACATTTATTTGCAATATTTTGAAGGTGTAGCCTATGAGTCAAACAGCACAGCCAGTGATTGAAATCAAAGACCTTAATTTGGGCTATGGAGATATTGAGATTATGCAGGGTCTGAATTTTACTGTAAACAAAGGGGATGTTTTTATTGTTATGGGCGTTAGCGGTTGTGGTAAGAGCACTTTGTTTAAAAGCATGATTGGTCTTAAAGCTCCGGCCAAGGGAAAAATTTTATATGAAGGCAAGAGTTTTTGGGAACAAGATCAAAAAGAACAGCAGAATATGATGAAGAGTTTTGGCATTCTTTATCAAAGCGGTGCTTTGTGGAGTTCTATGAGTGTTGGCGAGAACGTAGCTTTGCCGTTACAGTTGTATTCTAAATTATCAAGCCAAGAAATTCAGCAGAAAGTGGCTGAAAAACTTAAACAAGTCGATATGGAAGGTCAAGAGCAGGCATTGCCTTCGCAATTAAGCGGTGGAATGCGCAAACGAGCGAGTCTTGCGCGGGCTATTGTTTTGGATCCGACTATTATCTTTTTTGATGAACCTTCCGCAGGACTTGATCCAATTAATTCCAGAAAGCTTGATGATCTGGTCCTTGAACTTAGAGATAGTTTGGGGGCCACTATTATTACGATTTCGCATGAACTGCCCAGCATTTTGACCATCGGAAATAATTCTGTTTTTCTCGACATGGAAACAAAGACAATGATCGCAACCGGCGATCCTAAAATCTTGTTAAAGAAATCTAAAGATCCCCGAGTGATTCAGTTCTTAACCAGAGGCAAAACGGAAAAATAGCAAAGAAAGAAAAAAGTATGATTAAAAAAGTGAACAAAACAATGATCGGGCTTTTTACCGTTGGGGGATTGGTCTTGCTTTTAGGTGCGATCGTCGTCTTTGGTTCAGGAGAGCTGTTTAAGCGGACCAATACATTTGTTTTGTACTTTGATGGTTCGGTGAAAGGACTTGCCATTGGAGCTCCGGTTATGTTTCGAGGCGTTAGTATCGGAATGGTCAAGGACATTAGTCTTATTTTTGATTCTAAAGAAGGAACGATTATGTTGCCGGTGATAGTTGAGATTGAGCAAGGACGAATTAAAGGGGCTTTGAGTTTTGGTGAAAAGGACGGAGACAAGAATATGATCGCTCTGGGTTTAAGGGGAAAACTTGAAGTTCAAAGTTTCTTAACCGGACAACTTATGATTTCATTTGATTTTTATCCAGATAAACCCGCTACTCTTCGGGGGATTATTAAAGGCTATCCGGAATTACCAACGCTGCCAACTTCCCCAGATATAGCCGCGCTGATGGATGAGCTGCCGATTAAAGAGATCGCCAAAAATTTGGAAACCACTACTAAAGGAATTAGTAAGATCATTAATTCGATCGACATGCAGAGTAGTCTTGCCGATTTGCAAAGCACACTTTCAGAAACTAAACAAGCGATGCGTTCAGTCCGGCTACTGACTGAGTACCTTGAACTACATCCAGAAGCAATTTTAAAAGGGAAATCAAGAGAGATGGAGCCTGCTAAAGGGATGGGAGAAAAAGAATGAAAAAGATTCTTAATCAATCCTGCAAGCTGATTTGTTTTTCTTTGTTTTTGAGCGGGTGTGTTTCTTTGTCAATACCTACAAGTCCAACGCCGCGATATTATGCTCTGGATGCTGTTTCTATGGATAACAAGGAAATTGATATTTCCTCTGATTTGACCATCGGTATCGGTCCAGTTGAGGTTCTTGAAAATTTAAACAGACCGCAAATTGTAACCACGCGACAGGATAAAACTTTGAAAATAGCACAATTTGATCGTTGGGGGGAATATTTGGATATCGGAGTTGCTCAGGTGGTCAGAGATAATCTAATGAAGATTCTTCCAACAGCAAAGATTACGGTGTATCCTTGGGATTCGGCGCTAGCAGTAAAATACCAAGTCACAATAGAAATCTTGCAAATGGATAGCGATCTTGGTCAGGACCTTCTTTTTGTAACGCAATGGATGGTTAGAGATAGAGAAAACGGTAAGACCTTGCTTATTAAAAATTCAGAATTCCGAGAACCAATCACGCCTCAGAGTTATTCTGGTTTAGCGAAAACGCTCAGTAAAGCCTGCGCATCATTAAGCCGTGAAATTGCGCAAACCCTCGCAACGCTGGATAGTCAAAAGTAGGTACAACTCCGATGATGTCGTTGCGACCAACGGGAGTCCCTTTTGGACGAGCCCCGAAGGGGCGCGGCAATCCTAAATAATTGTCATCCTCGAATGCTTTTATCGAGGATCCATAGGCAGTCGAAGGATTGCTTCACTTCGTTTGTTCAAAAAGGATTCACATCGTTCGCAAGGACACGATAGGTGTGTCTTTGCGAGGCGGTATTCCAATGTTCAGACCGACGCGGCAATCTTAATTAATTGTTACCTCCGAAATTTCCTGTTGTGGATCTACGTCTTGGATTTCCGTTCTTGGGGGTGGCAAGTAGATATTCCTAATTCTGGCCAATGCAGCGTTGTTGTCGCTACTCAAGAGCAGTTATATGTGCAAAAATGTTTCTATACTAAGTTTGGAAGATATCAGTTCTGCAGAAGCGAATAGCACGGATACGCCAACGGAAATGGTAGATGCGCTAAATGACGCAGGTCTGAAAGTTGATTTAATGAATACTTTTTTAATTTTAAAGTTGAATGATGCAGGGAAAGAAATGTTTTCTGAAATTACTTCGCAAAATATTGGCAAGAGGATGGTAATATTTATTGATGGAGATTTGGTTTTAGCTGCTGATATCAATGAGCCGATTGTCGGTGGTGAGATTTCATTTCATTATTCTTCTTTAGATAAGGCAAAATCAATCGCGGAGCGTATTAATCAAGCAAAACAACTTCATGAAAGGAATCCTTAAAGAGATTTGCTTTGACAATCGATCAGTCAAGATTAAAGTATTGGGAAATTATTTAGAACCAAAAGAAATAGGTTTGTAAGTACCAGCCGCATGGGGTGATAAAGAATTTGCAATAATTGGTAAAGACGAATTTAGAATTGATTTATAACTCAATTGTGAAAGTATGATTGCAGCTTTTTTTATTTAAAAGCCTTTTAGCCGACGCAAAGTCTTGACCAGCAGTGAGGCAACCAAAAGAGAGAAATGTCAATGTGGCTTTGGTGTCAAATTTGAATAATAAATAAACTGAGAATCAATAAAATGACAGGCCCAGAGTTTTTAAAAGTTTTTAATTTTTGCGAAGCTATTTTCTGGTTTGTTTATGCTTTTGTGTGTTGGAAGCTGCCGCTTTTTCCAAAGGACCAAACGAGTCGTCGGCGAACCTGGGTTGCTATTACATTTATTTTTTTGGGCTTTTCTGATCTTGTTGAAATGAATAGCGGTGGCTGGTGGAAACCGTGGTGGCTGTTGGTATGGAAGGGAACTTGTGTGATTATCGTTTTATATTGGTTTCGATTTTATCCATTTATAAATAAGGACAATTAAGGGCCAAGTATCAAGTTAGCTCGGTTCATATTTTTGGGAATTCTTAATTCTGGCCATGTGGCCAGAATTGTTTTTTCCTAAGGATTAGTATAATTACAAACAGTGTTAAGAAAGAATTGCTATTATGAAGAATGTCGCAATTTTTATTACTCGTTATGCTTTGGCATTAGCTTTTTTATCTGCTGTTGCCGACCGTTTTGGATTGTGGGGCGCTGCTGGTGACGTCAATGTTGCTTGGGGAAATTATTCTAATTTTCTAAATTATACGGCTCTTTTAAATCCATGGGCAGCACCAGCGTGGGTTCCATTTATTGGCGGCTTGGCGACCGGTCTTGAAATAGTTTTTGCGATTGCATTAATCATTGGTTTTCGCGTAAGAGAAATATCTTTGTGCAGCGCGATTTTGCTTTTAGCTTTTGGGGTTAGTATGGCGCTAACGCTGAGTATAAAAGTGCCTCTTGATTACAGCGTATTTACCGCTAGTGCCGCAGCATTGTTGCTTTTTTCTCAGAGTAAACAATAAAGGGCAAGCTAGGAATCACGCGTGGAATATTTCATCATTTGCATAGTTGCATTTATCGCATCCAGCTTGACTTTATTCTCTGGCCTTGGCTTGGGGATAATATTAACGCCGGTATTTGCTGTATTTTTTCCTGTTCCGGTAGCTGTGGGAGCAACGGCGATTGTTCATTTGGCTAATAATTTATTCAAAATTTTCTTGGTTGGAAAGTCTGCTAACAAGAAAATCATTATGGCGTTTGGTATTCCGGCGGTTATTGCCGCGTTTGTTGGGGCGTATTTTGGTAAAGTACTTTTAAAAAAGGTAACATTGAGAATGATACAAGTTCTAGTCGGTGTCATGCTCGTTGTTCTGGGTGTAGCATTAAGTGCAGGGCTTATTTAAATAAACTTTCTTAACGAGTTGGAATTATTATGTATTATTTTTGTAAAAAATTAAACGATTGCAGTCTTGGTATTATTCTGATTATTTTTAGTTGTGCGTCTTGTACTTTTGCCACTGAGCATCGCATCAGCGCTATGGTCATTTTTGAAAAAGAATCAAAATTGACACAAGAATTTCTTGATAATCCAAACTACTCTTTTGTTGAGACTTATGTGTATTTCAAAGATACTCTGAGTGAAAGCACAATCTTCGGAATAGATCAAGAATTTTTCGAAGGTCTCGACAACCCCATTCATTTCAAAGGTGCAGACTGGATGGGATTGGTCGGATTACAACGTTCAGGTCGAATTTGGATTGCTGCTGGTCATCCCGCGGGATTTGATGGAACACCTAGCAAAGAACGAAATTGGAAATTCGCACAATTGCCTCAAGCGCTTAAACCAAACACATGGTATCGCTTGCACAGCGTGGTGGATTATAATAATCGGAAGTTTGTTAATTTCACCATTGAGGGCCCAGGAATACATGAAACGCTTGATTTATCCGCTTATATTCTTGATTATCCGAATTACCTGCCATTTGATAAAAGAGCTTTAACATATTTGACCTGGACAATGGATGGCCGTTCTATTGGAGGACAGCCCAAGAAAGATTCAGCAGTTTATTTTGATGACCTGCGTTACGGTTTTTGTAAGGAAATTTCCTCCGACGCTCCTGAGCCTCACTATCCAGAGATCACTTTATATAAGGATGATTTTGAAAATATATCAAAAGAATTTGCTAAACAACCCATTGAAATGTCTGATTGGGTAAATGGTCGACTTTCACTAGCAAAATATCAAAGACGTAAGTGGTATTTAGAACGTGATGTTGCGAGAGTTCGAATAATTCAAGCAGATTTTGCTCGTAGTGGTATTCACGTTGTTGAAAGTGATGCGACTTTAAAGAATTGGAATTATAAAAAATGGTTAAACCATGTGACGAGGTAAGCAATTTCATGAAGCAAGAGGTCAAAAATGCTCAATCAAGCATGTCGATTATATTTAAAATTATGAATTCAGGCAGCGCTGCCTGAATTACCTTTTATTATAAAATCGTTATAATCGCAAGTAGTGTTGTACGAACATAGCATGTTTGTTTATTTTAAGAATTTAAACGTACAAGTCTTTCTTTGAAGCATGGAAAAATGTAAAAAAATAATTTCTTTGGGTGAAATAAATTTTTAGATCAATTGCAAGCGATGAAGATCAAGCTATGAAAAAAGTTGTATTTTTTTTATGTTTTTTTCTGATGCCCTTATTGTTGAGTGCTCAAGAAGTGGAGAAAACTCTTTTTAAAGGATATGACACTGCGCTGGTGATTTATAATCGATCTTCGGGAGCAATGGTTAATCATAATCCGTCGCTGAGTGCCCGCCGTTTGTCACCGTGTTCTACTTTTAAGATTTACAATACTCTTTTTGGTTTGGAGTTGGGTCTAATTAATGGGGCCGATGCACAGTGGTATAAGTGGGACGGTGTTCATCGATTTTTAGATGATTGGAATAAGGATTTAACCCTTCGCGAGGCTTTCCGTGTATCGGCCGTGCCAGCTTATCAGATATTAGCGCGACAAATTGGCGTCGATCGCATGCAGGATTATATTGATCAGATAAATTATGGGACTAGAGATCTTTCCGCTGGGATTGATATTTTTTGGCTTAATCCATCAGATAAAACACCTCTTATAATTAGTGCGGATGAACAGGTGGCGTTATTAAACAAATTGCTGGATGGTCAATTGCCTTTTTCTGAAACAAATATTGCGATATTACGGGATATTATGCAGGTGACTAAGACTGAAAAGGGGATTCTCTACGGGAAAACAGGTTCTGGTATGAGCCCCGATGGAAAATGGTCTTTAGGATGGTTTGTCGGATTTCTTGAGCATAGAAGCACGACTTATGTATTTGCTTGTAATATTACCGGCGGAGAGAAACCCTCTGGAAAAGAAGCGCGGACTATTGTAGAAAATATTTTTAAATTACACGATTTGCTGTAGAGGGAAAGTGTTGTAGCTATTTAGTTCGCAGCATTTTTCTTGCTGCATTATAAAATCTGCTAATTTCAGAAAACTAAAAAATGGAGGATTGAATGAGAAAAGTAATAATTGTCGCTGTCCTGCTAAACTTTTGGCTAGCAGCGGCCATATTCGCACAAAATGAAAGTTATAATAAAGATCATATCGTTGTCGATGTTTATAAGGTTAATTTAAAAGATCCAGTGGAGATTAAAAAAAGAAATCTGACAGCAGCAGAACTTATTTCTAATGCAACGACTTTTGTGCGCAATGGTCGTTTTAATGAGGCAATACAAGTGCTTCAAACGGTACTAGACCAGGATCCAGACAACTTTGACGCTCAATTCATGATGGCTGATATTTATAATGAAAATGGCACCCCTGAAAAAAGCATTGCTATTTATAGTAATCTTCTCGAGCGTGATCCAAAGAATTATGATCTGTACAATAATCGGGGTTATGCTTACGGCCGTTTGGGTAAGAATGATATTGCGCTTGAAGATTACAACAAGGGATTGTTAATTAAACCCGACGCTACCAACATTTTGAGTAATCGTGCTGCGGCTTATTTCGGTTCTGGTCAAATGGACTTGGCACAAAAAGATTATGAGCATTTGATTCAATTTGATGAAGAACAGGGAAACTTTGGTTTAGGCAACATTGCGACTTCAAACATGGAGTTAGAGAAAGCGTTAGATTATTACAATAAAACGATTTCGATTTCTCCTGAATTTCCTCAAGCTTATGTTATGAAAGGTCAAATCTTATTGCAGTTGGGCGATCAGCAACAAGCTGTGGAAGTTTTTAAAAAAGCGAAGTCTTTAGAATTTGTTTTAACTGAAGATTTAGAAAGTGCTTTGCATCAGTAAGAAAAGCATGGGCAGCAGTAATTTTAGATTGACGTTATTACAAGGCACACAGTGGCGGAGGAATAACAACCAATTCAGGCCGCGCGGCCTGAATTGTCTTTGGAGGAGATGTATTCGACCATGATTGCCAATTCTTCTTATTTATTTATGGCGGGGATTTTTTTCTTGTTTGGCATTTATTCGTACCATGAGGCTGATTTTATAACCGCAGTAATTTTAATTTGGTCTTCAGTCGTATTTTTATTTCTTTGGTTATTGCATTTCTTGAAGGTTAAATGTTCACGGGATTATGCGTTTTTGATTGTGCGTGATTCTTTATTTAAACAATGCGTATTGGGGATTATTCTCTTTCCTTTTTATGCGTTTAAGTACGTGTGTTTGGTTTTACAATCGTTCAGCTCTGAGGGTTGTATTGCTCACGTAAGCGATAAAATATTTATGGGGCAGCAATTATTATGGTTTCATAAAACAATATTTACAGATAAAAAGATCAACGCTGTTTTGGACATTACGGTTGAAAATCGTGAACCATTCTTTATTGAGAAAAATAAATCAATTGAGTATTTACGAATACCAGTTTTAGATAGGACCAGCCCGACTGTTGAGCAGTTGCAGCAGGGTGTTGCTTGGGGTTTAACGCAAGTTAATCAGGGAAGAAATTTATATGTTCACTGCACCGGTGGGCATGAGCGCAGTGCAACGTTTGTTGCCGCTTTGCTTTTAAGGTCAGGATATTTTCAGACAATCGATGAAGCTTTCAAAAAGATCCAATGCACTCGACCTAAAGCGAGATTTGTGGGTGATCAGCGGAAGATATTAGAAGAATGGTTGGAGAAGAAGGAATTATTTTTTTAGCAGGGATTTGTAAATTGCGTGGGTGGATTTTGCCACAGCCTTCCACGTGTAATGTTTGATGGCTCTTTTGCGGCCGGCTTTGCCAAAACGGATTCTTAATTTTTCATTTTCAAGCAATTGATTAATTTTCGCAGCTAAATCTTTAGAAAGTTTTTCTGGAGATACCGGTTGATGTGAATTTTTCTTCAGTTTAACCGGTACCAAAAAACCTGTTTTGCCATCTTCAACGACTTCCTTAATCCCGCCGACAGCAGTTGCCACAACCGGCGTTTCGCAGGCCATGGCTTCAATATTAATAATACCAAAGGGTTCATAAACAGATGGACAACAAAATACCGCGGCATGCGAGTAGAGCGCGATAATCGATTTTTGATCGACCATCTTTGTTATCCAATGAATATCGCTATGAGTTTTGCGAGCTTTTTTGATCAGTGTTTCCATCTCAGCAGCAATTTTTTTTGTATCGGGAGAACTGGCACAAAGCACAATTTGAGTATCTTTGTTAAGATATTTAATCGCATTGACCAGATGAATGATGCCTTTTTGTTCTGTAATGCGCCCGACAAAGAGCACAAAGGGTCGGGCAGGATCAATGCCTAGGGCTTTAATGGTTTTGGGATCGTGGACAGGTTTGTAGCGGCCAGGATCAATGCCATTTGGAACAACATGTATTTTTTTCGCGGAAACATTAAAATGTTCGAGAATGTTTTCTTTGGTTTCTTGTGAAACGGCTATGACCGCATCTGCCATTTCGATGGTGGTTTTTTCAACCCAACTGCTAAAATTGTAGCCCGGCCCCAATTGATCCTTTTTCCAAGGACGCATTGGTTCTAAGGAATGAGCAGTTAAGACCAGTGGAATAGAATAATTGAGTTTCGCCAAGATGCCGGCAAAATGGGTATACCATGTGTGAACATGTACGATATCAGCGTCGATGTTATCGGAATTAAAATTGATGCAGCGTTCTAAAGTGTTATGAACTCGATTGAGCGGTTTTGAAATATATCCGCCGGGAGCAATGTTTTGGTAACCTTTAACGCAAAGGTTCGGGGTTTTTACGTTTTGATTGCCAAAACAACGAACTTCAATGTGGCAGAGTTTTGCTAAGGCTTTACTAAGATTGTCAATATGAACGCCGGCTCCGCCGTAGATGTAAGGGGGATATTCATTGGTAAATTGAATCACTTTCATTTTGCGATTATAGCATTATTTATTGAAAATCATAGCGCCTCACAAAAAATAAATTTTATCTAAATTATCATCTGATATTTTTGCCAAATGGCTCACTATTATGCGGGAATATGGTAACCTGTTTGAGAAATATGTATTAACTGCTTATGTTATTTTAATCAATCAACAGTGAGTTATTTTTACCTTGTTAGGATTGAATACTTGTTGATTTGAAAAACTTTGTAACTTTTTACCGCGGGGTTTGTATAAATCCCTGAAAGGTTCAGACACGATATGACACAAAGTGATGAAGATTTGATGAAAGCTTATCAATTGGGAGATGTTATGGCTATGCAGCATATATTTGAACATAACAAAAGTCGGATTTTGAATTTCTGCTATCGGCTGTTAGGCAATCGAGCTGACGCAGAAGATATTTCCGCGGAGGTGTTTTTGAGTATGGTTAAGAATAAGCATCTCTACGATCCTCAGCGTACTTTTTCAACCTGGATTTTTACAATTGCTCGTAATTTGTGCTTCAACCGTCTTAAGAGTCGCAAACACACGGTTTCTATGTGGTTTTCTTCACATGAACAAGATTCATTTGAATCCTGGGATGTTGCTGACCAAGGGATTGATTCCCGCGAGTCTTTGGCAAGACAGGAACGAGCTGGGCATGTTCATAAGGCGTTAGCGGGACTTCCCTTGGAACAGCGCGAAGTGTTGGAGCTGCGCCAATATCAGGGATTTAGTTATGCGCAGATTAGTCAAATTAAAGGATGTTCTCTGGAAAAAGTCAAAATCTTAATTTTTCGGGCCAAAGAAAATTTACGAATAGAACTTTCTTCCTTAATTAAGGAGGAGCACTCATGAGCCAAGAATCGAACAATAAAGAATTGATTTCGCAATATATTGACAATGAATTGACTTTGCAAGAGCGGGCGGATGTTGAAGAATTGCTCAAGAACGATCAGTCATTATTCGCGTATTATCAGGAATTATCCCGTTTAGACAAACTTTTGAATGAACGATCTGTGTTGGAAACGTCCAATGATTGGGAACATAAAATTTTATCTGGTTTAAATGAGAATCATAATAAGGAGGGCCATATTATGAAAAGTTCAAACGTTATGAAAATCAGGGTTGGTGTGGGATCGGGTTTAGTCGCGATTCTCCTGATTGCTTTGTTTGGGACACAAGTCTACATTAAGAGAGGTGTGCAGGGTAGGTTAAAATCAGCTGCTGATGATATTGGTGAGCAATATACGGCGACGCCGTATTATAGTTCAAGCGCCATTAAGATGGCATCGGTTGCTCTTCCGTATACCAGCAGTAAATATGCGACGTCTGATCAAGCGGCCGTAGTTGCCGATTCAATACAGCAATTTAATACCGAAGAATATGCGCGAGTTTATGAGCATGATTTTCTTTTCGTTAAAGATAATCCATTGTCAACGTTCTCCATTGATGTTGACACTGCGTCATATAGTAATATTCGCCGTTTTTTAGAACAAGGACAAATTCCTCCAGTGGATGCTGTACGTATTGAGGAGATGATCAACTATTTTTCATACAATTACAAAAAGCCCATAGGTGAGGTTCCGTTTGCTGTGAGTATTGATGGTGCTGTTGCGCCTTGGAATAAAACGCATCAATTATTGCGCATTGGTTTGCAAGGCAAAACCTTGTCGCAAACAGAGATGCCGGCTAGCAACTTGGTGTTTTTAATTGACGTTTCTGGTTCCATGCAGGATGCTAATAAATTGCCGCTTTTGAAAGAGTCGCTTAAGTTGATGGTTGCGCAATTATCAGACAAACAACGTGTTGCGATGGTGGTTTATGCGGGCGCCGCTGGTCAAGTGTTGGAATCAACTTCGGGTTCTG
Organism: Candidatus Omnitrophota bacterium; assembly: GCA_020632555.1. Classification (GTDB taxonomy): domain Bacteria; phylum Omnitrophota; class Gorgyraeia; order Zapsychrales; family JANLHA01; genus JADLGJ01. Next base: position 15,176 of record JACKFI010000016.1, read on the forward strand.
ATAAGAGGAAAATACTAAGCGCTATAGATCGGCTTTCTGCTGGCGGGTCGACCGCTGGAGGTGCAGGCATTCAATTGGCCTATAAGATTGCGATGCAGAACTACATCAAAGGTGGAAATAATCGAGTGATTTTGGCAACAGATGGAGATTTTAACGTTGGGGTTAGCAGTACGTCAGAGATGACTCGTTTGATTGAAGAAAAAAGAAAAGATAATATTTTCATCACCGTTTTGGGTTTTGGGATGGGGAATTATAAGGACAATCGTTTAGAACAAATCGCGGATAAGGGAAACGGGACATATTATTATATCGATACACTCAAGGAAGCTAAAAAAGTACTGATAGAAGAGTTGGGCAGCACGTTATTCACCATTGCCAAAGATGTCAAGCTGCAGGTGGAATTTAATCCAGCTCAGGTCAAGGCTTATCGCTTGATTGGCTATGAAAATCGTGTTCTAAATAAGGAAGATTTTAATAATGATGCTAAGGACGCTGGGGAACTGGGCGCGGGTCATACCGTTACGGCATTGTATGAAATTGTCCCTGTGGATTCAACAGAACAGTTTGCTAAAGTTGATGAATTAACTTATCAAAAATCTCAAAACATTCCCAGTGAGGACTTGGCAACTGTTAAGTTGCGTTATAAAGAGCCGGATCAAGATATTAGTCAGCTGATTCAACAATCGATTTCTAGGGCTAATATTGTTCAGGAGCTTACTGATGATTTTCAGTTCGCTGCGGCCGTTGTTGAGTTTGGTTTATTGCTTAAGGATTCGCAGTATAAAGCCAATTCAAGTTATGAACATGTCATTGAATCGGCAATAAAATCGCGTGGTGCAGATCGTTTTGGATATCGTTTGGAATTTATTGATCTGGTCAAAAAAGCACAATCTTTGGATAACCGACCAAAGGTCAATGTTGATCGTGATGAAGGTCAGCCAACATCCAGCGGCATTAAATATAAAAGTTCTGATGACCGTTAATTCATTTGAGCGATTAGAAATTATTATCCAAAATAAATAGCGCGAGGTTAAGGATGCAACTTAATAAATACAGAACAGTACTTTGGTTAAGTGGAGCAATGATTGTCGCATTGTTTGTTCTTTTCCAAAACATTTGGAAAGTGTCGGAAACTCAAAACTTAAAGATTTATTATCGCCCATTTTCGTATGCTGAAAAACATCTTGCGCAAGCACAAACATCGTATGAAAATTCGTTTGTTGCTGCTGAGCAGTTTTTATCTAAGATTAACAAGACTCCTAAAGTTAAGGTGTATCTGTATGACAATCTGAAAAACAAAGGGTTTGCCAAGGTTGAAAAAAGAGAGGTTCATTTTCGCTATGGTAAAGTTTTTCGCTTGACTTCGGTACATGAATTTCTGCATATTTTTCTCTATGAATTGAATCCAAATGTTCCTTTGCGTTTTGAGGAAGGCGTCTGCCGCATTCGAGAGGGGAAAAGCAAGAAGTTTAAAGGTCAAATATACCAAATTTTGTATTACCAGCTCGTTAAGTTGACGTCTTCCGACCGTTGGGTCGTTGAAGAAGTTTTCCAAAATAAATATAAAGATGATGATGAGGGTAATATTGCCGCGGCTTTCGCGCTTTTTGCCATGCAATCCTTGGGAGAAAAAACATTTTGGACGATGTATCAAGAGCTGGATCAAAAGAATTGGCAACAATTGTTAGGAAAGTATTTTGGCAAAAGTATTGATGCGATCAACGTGGAGTTTAACCATTATGTCAATCAGATTCCAGATCCTCCAGAAGCGTTTAAATACAAATTTAGCCCCAAAACAGCTTATTTGCATCAGTAAGATAAGAATCAATAAAAGCTCATGTTTTGTTAATTTCAGCAGGTGAATCTGCGCATATTTTTAGTCATTTTTTGGCTTTTTTAAAAAATGATTGCTTTTTGAAATTATGGAATGTATATTATGTGTACTGTATCTCTACGATTTTGGTTGTCTGCTAGTAAATTTGTTCTTTCCCGTCTTCTGTTTATTGCAGCAATCCTGATTTCCCCGAATTAAATTTTGGTATAAAGTTGGGAAAATTTATCACTGTTTTTAAAAAACGGATAAGTTGTCTTTGTCTAACCTTTTGTTGAGGAAAATAAAATCATGTTAAAACAGCTAACCACAAAATCCATTCTTTTCATCTTCGCTATTTTCATGCTGATTTTTTTTAATACGCAAATGTCTTGGGCTGTGCGCAGCCCGGATGAAGAGCATACCAATCGTCCTCAATCACAAATACAAAATAAATCAAATTCTGCAAGCGCAATTGTTGACCCGGCAACAGTCGATATTCCTAATAAAGTTAATATGATTAAGAAAGAAAAAAGATCTAAGCATGCTCCCGAGCCGATCATTCGCGATTTGCGTGATTTAGCGATGTTGAAAACTGTGCTATCCGGTCAACCAAAGACAGAGGACGAGATTGGTGCCGCGTTAATTAATCTTTTGAAGGTTTCGCCTCAATGGTTAGGAGAAGTGCCGGTTAAGAATTTGCGTTTAGATTATGTTCACATTGTTTCGTCGGTCGATGGGCGGGCGCAAGATGCGTATGTTCGTTTTGTACAGCAACACAGGGGAAATGATATTCAAGACAGTTTTGTGGCATTTACACTAAAGATTCTTCCCGATTGGACGATTATTTCTTCAGCACAAGCTCAGCTTTATCCTAGACTTAAATTACGGGCAGGTGCTCATAGAGCTCGAGTTTTAACTAATGAAATTGCAGATAGAGAAAGTTTGAAATCTCTTCGTTTGGATGGCAAAAGAGTTCACAAAAAGCATGATCGGCGAAAAGTGCGTTTCATAGATGGTTCTTGGCGAGAAGTGCGGGAAATTAAGTACGAAGAGAGTGATTATCAATCGGTGATTGATGAAAATAGCGATGACGTTTGGGTGGAAGATATGCGCGTGTATGGAACAATACAGGGAAAAGTCGAAGGACGCGGAATATTGTTTGATCCCTCTGCAACGGGCACTAACTTAAACACTTTAAAATTAAAAGATCTGAAGCTGTCGGCGACCAGCGGGGCAATTGCATATTCTGACATTCTTGGAAATTTTAATTTTCCATCTGAAACTACTCCCACGAATATTAGTGCTGGTTTGGTTGGGCGTTGGGCTAAAGTTATTTCAAAGAAAAATGACGATTTGGCGTTTGGCGGTGCAGCTATTCCGGGGACAGCATTAAATATTGTTTTCAATCCGACGGGTATATCTGAGTCGGCCATTGCGCAGGTTGATGGGTATTATCACACGACGTTTATACATGATTGGATTCAGTCTCGTTTAGCCCCAAATCCATTATCAGCTTTGGATGTTTCTTTCCCTATCAATGTCAATATTAATGCCACGTGCAATGCCTATTATAATGGTATCGCGCTGAACTTTTATTCATCGGGGGGTGGGTGTATTAACTCAGCATATGACACGGTTGTTTATCATGAATACGGTCATTTTGTTGATGACCGAATTGGGGGCATTACCAATGGTGGACTTTCTGAGGGGTGGGGGGATGTGTTGGCTTCTTATGCGACAGGTCAGCCTATTATTGGAGAAGGATTTTTTGGCACAGGAACGAGTATTCGGCGAGTTGATAATAATTATCAGTATCCGGCTAGTGGATCAGATGAAGTTCATGCTTTAGGTCAAGCTTGGGCAGGGTTTGCTTGGCATTTGCGAGAAAATTTGATTGCGTCGCTTGGGAAAACAGCTGGTATTACCGTTGCGGAAAATTTGATTATTCCAACTTTTTATGCTAATTCAAAAGATATTCCAACGGCTTTGTATGATGTTTTGATCCGCGATGATAATGATGGGGACTTATCAAATTCGACGCCTCATTATATGGAAATTGTTAATGCCGCAAATTTGCATAGTATTCCATTACCCGAAAATGATGTCACCAGTCCTGACCCAGTTAATGATCTTCAGGTTTTCAAGCAAGATGCATTATCAATTTCATTAAAGTGGACGGCAACAGGTGATGATGGACGAATCGGTAAGGCAACCAGTTATGATATTCGTTATTCGTTAGATCCCATTCAAACAGAGGCGGAGTTTGATGCGGCTACACCAATTTTAAACCCGCCAGCTCCTGTCGTTTCCGGAGAAGTGCAAACATTACATTTCAATTGGCCAGCTTTTAATGTGAATTATTATTTTGCCATGAGGGTTTTGGACAATATGCAAAATGCCTCAACTCTTTCGAATGTTGTTCAAACCCAAGTGAAGGCGCAGGAGATTTTCTTCGAAGACTTTGAAACTGGAGCGGCTGGCTGGACCAGTGATGGATTATGGCATATCACGCCCAATCGTTATAACAGCCCGACCAAAAGTTTTGCTTATAATAATGGGACGAATTATGACACGGGGACAAGAAATACAGGAAGTTTAGTTACTCCTGAGATTCTTATCCCAGCTTCCGCTAATCAAGTTATTGTGAATTTCAAAGAATGGGTTGATACCGAAAAGTTATCAAGCTATGACAAAAGGTCTGTTGAGATATCAAGTGATAACGGAGCCCATTGGTCGAAAGTTTTCTTGTTTAGCTCTTCGATTGAATATCAATCTTGGATAACGGATGCTGCGATGTTTAATGGTTATGCGGGGAAGACTGTTCGATTTCGTTTTTTATTTGATACAGTTGATGCTTCGGTGAATAACTTGGAAGGATGGTATGTTGATGATATTGGTGTTTATTTTGTGCAACCACCAATCCTTGAAACAATTGGTAACAAAACAGTTGATGCTGGACAAACACTAACATTCTCTGTCGCAGCAACTGATCCTGGCGGGCAGCCGTTAACGTATTCTGCTTATAATTTGCCATCGGGAGCGACATTTGCTAATCAGGTTTTCACCTGGACCCCAAATTTAAGTCAGATTGGAACATTTGTAACTGAATTGATAGTTTCTAATGGTAATTTGTCTGATTCAGAAATTTTTGTCATTACAGTTGAGAATCCCAATAAGCCAGATTTGATAGTTAAGGAGGTCTTATTAAACACGCCGACTTTACCTGCGGGCACGCAAATGTCAATATCAGATAAAATTAAGAATATTGGTCTGGGTAATGCTGCTTTATCAACGCTCAATATTTCCTTGTCGTTGGATGCGGTTTATGGTGGGACAGATGATATCAGCTTGCTCCGGACACATGTGTCAGCATTACCCTCTGGCGCGGAAGTTGGTAATTCAAGGAGTATTGCTATCCCAATAACGACACCGGCAGGGAATTATTATGTTTGTGAAAAAACTGATAGTGATCAGATTATTGCGGAATCCAATGAAGCGAATAATACTCTTTGTTCAGCTACGACGGTTGCTATTACATCTGGATCTTCGCCGGACTTGATTATTACCAAAATGGATGGCCCGAGTGAATATGTCATGGGTACACAAGTTCCTTTAAAAGCAACTGTAAAAAATATTGGACAAAGCACTGCGGATAATGTTTGGGTAGCTTTTTTTATTTCACAAGATCCTATTATTACTCCCGGAACTGATCAATTGGTGGGTTTACAACTTGTTAATTCTCTTGCTCCAGGAATCGGATCTGAGAAAAGTGTTCTGTCGTCGCGAACATATTTACCTGCAGGAACGTATTATTGGGGTGCTTATGCTGATGACATTAACTCAGTCCCCGAGTCTAATGAATTAAATAATGGTTTTGCGGGAAATGTTGTGGTGATACGCGCTTTAGCTGCACCAGTTTTAAATAGTGCAACAGCCGGCAATGGTCAAGCATATTTGAATTGGAGCAGTGTTGCAACCGCGACATCTTACACAGTTAAATACGGAACAACTCCTGGTCAGTATTCAACAAGTCTAGATGCTGGAAATGTTACGTCTTACACAGTCCCTAATTTAGCTGCGGGGACGACTTATTATTTTGTTGTTGTGGCTAATAGCACTCAAGGTTCCAGCTCAAATTCTAATGAGAAAAGTGTAACTTTGGTTGGTCATCCCGATCTTGTTATGACAGTAGTTAGTTCAGGGTTTAATTCCAACACCGGTAGTGTTATTGTGGTCAATGATACTATTAAAAATATAGGAAACGGCAATTCGCCCAGTGTTCGTATTGCTTATTACCTTTCAACGGACAATACCATTACAACGTCGGATATCCTTTTAGGAACACGCATTGTTCCGTTCTTAAATGCTGGGGCAAGCAACAGCCACTCAAACGTTTTACCTATTGCAGAGGATTTTGTTTTAGGTTCTTATTATCTTGGGGCTATTGCCGATTATGACAATGCAATTGATGAAACTGACGAGAGTAATAATACTCTTGTTGGAAATAGTGTTGATATCAGACCTGGCGCGGATTTGTATATGCCAACCTTAAATGGACCAGCTACCGGTATCATGGGAAAAACCGTCACTTTAAATGATGTTGTGGATAACACAGGGTCAGCTTTTATCGGTAGTTTTGAAATTGGTTATTATTTGTCAACAGATATTGCTCTTTCTACATCTGATATTTTCGTTGGCTCACGGTTTGTCAATGGCTTGGCAAAGAATACTACGGATAAGGGCACGGTTGATATTGTTATTCCGGAAAACTTAACTCCTGGAGTGTATTATTGGGGAGCTATTGCAGATTATAAGGAAGCACAACCCGAAAAATATGAAACGAATAATTTTATTTTAGGGAATACGGTAACAATTCAGATTCCTGTACCGGCAAAACCGGTTCTTAATAGTGCGAAAGCTGGTAATGCTGAGATTGCTCTAAATTGGACTCGTGTTAACATGGCAACAGGTTACAATGTCATGTATGGAACGACCAGCGGTGTATACACAACATTGATTAATGCTGGAGATGTTACCTCATTTACGATTCCTAATTTGACCAATGGAGTAACTTATTATGTTGCAATGGTGGCGGTTAATTCTACTGGTGCCAGTGAAGCATCTAATGAAATGAGTGTAACACCGCAGGATTTAGTTGAAGTTGCGAAAAAAGCAATTGATAATTTTTTCCAGGCTTTAATTAACGGGCAAGACACAACTTCAAGCAAAACGGCGCTTGATAATGCGATTGCCGCAATTTTAAATCCAACTGATCAAACGATTGTTTTTGATTATTACGATGCTGCAGCTTTGGCAACAGCCAAGAGTGCTGTCGATGATTATGTACAAACTGCTATTGATGGGTTAGATACAACTGCAGCTCAAGCAATTTTTGATAACGTTATAGCTGAAATCTCTAATCCTGCAGTTAAGGCACAGGCGCAGGATTATTATGATGCATCTATAATTAAAACGATTAAACCATTGCTTAATTCTGTGGTTCCTGATGATGCTAAGGTTACCCTAAACTGGGATAACGTTGCAAATGCAACAAGTTACACAATCAAATATGGGACGACTATGGGAAATTATTCAGTTAGTATCGACGCTGGTAATGTAAGTAGTTATACTGTGTCTGGGTTAACTAATGGAACAATGTATTATTTTGTCATTGTTGCCAAGAATTCTGTTGGTTCAAGTATGATTTCTAATGAGAAGAGCGCTACGCCCAAAGTATCTGCTCCAGATTTGATTATTAATGAGGTGAGCATTTCCTCCAATGGAAAAATTGGATCTCCTGTTGTAATCACCGACACAGTAACCAATCAGGGATCAGTAGCCGCCAGTGGTTTCTATATTGGGTATTATCTTTCAACCGATTCGGTTATTACTTCGAATGATAAATTTTTAAATTATCGCTATGTGCCGACTCTTGATGGGGGAGCTTCAAATACAAGGAGTATAACCATAAATATTCCTTCCACTATAGCACCAGGGACCTATTATGTTGGTGCGATAGTTGATGTTTTTAATAGTTTAGGAGAAGCAGACGAAAATAATAATATTGTAACTGGCAATACGATTACAGTAGAATTGTCTGGGACGGATTTGGTCATGACAGCGGTCAATAGTTCGGCCAGTGGAAAAGTTGGATCTTCCATCACGATTACTGATACGGTGACTAATCAAGGAACAGATAGCGCCAGCGGTTTTTATGTGGGTTATTATCTTTCGACAGATTCGGTGATTACAACTAGCGATAAATTTCTCTATTATCGATATGTGCCATCACTGCTCGCTGGAACCTCGGATGCGCGAAGTTTGGCAGTTACTATTCCTAATGTGGCGCCAGGAGCCTACTTCTTGGGAGCTATTGCCGATGCGTTTAATAGTCAAGGCGAGAGTAATGAAAATAATAATGCTATCACAGGTAATGTGATTACTGTGACCGTGTCAAATATCGATTTGGTAACTAGCGCATTGAGTACTCCAGCTAGTGGTAAACTTGGATCTGCCGTTACGATTACGGATACAGTAACTAATCAAGGAACAGAAAATGCCGGTGCTTTTTATATGGCGTATTATCTTTCAACAGATCCTATTATTACAACCAGTGATCGGTTAGTTTATTATCGTTATATTCCGTCCCTTGCCGCAGGAGCTTCCAACACGGGTAGCGTCAGTTACAATATTCCTAATTTGGTTCCAGGAACTTATTATTGGGGAGCTATTGCCGATGCGTTTAATAGTCAGGGAGAGGTTAATGAAAGCAATAATGCTAAGTTGGGCAATAAAATCGTGGTGTCATCATCGACTGTGGATCTAGTGATGAGCGCGCTTAGTGCTCCTGCGACAGGAAAAGTTGGATCCCTGATCACACTTACAGATACGGTGACCAATCAGGGCGATGATTCGGCGGGGGGGTTTTATGTGGCGTATTATCTTTCAACAGATGCTGTGATTACCACCAGCGATAAGTTTCTCTATTATCGTTATGTGCCATCTCTGGCTGCGGGAGCTTCCAATACCGGCAGTGTTAAATACAATATCCCTAATATAGCTCCCGGAACATATTATTGGGGTGCTGTTGCTGATGCTTTTGGCAGTCAGCCAGAGATCAATGAAACAAACAACGCAATTGTTGCTAACACAGTGGAGATATCACTTTAGATAAATAGAATTAGTCAATAAATGAAATTGTTACGCAAAAAAGGTCATCGAAGGATGACCTTTTTTTATGGGTTAAATTCCTTAAGTTATTATCCATTAATAATTTATGAATAGTATAGGTAATTTAATAATAGCCAATATTTATTTTAAAATAAATGGAACTTTTTGCGATTTTTCGTGTCTAAGCTAGTAAGAGCAGGAGAGTAAATCATTTAATTTAGGGAGGTAGGCAATGAAAAATATCAGTAAAGTTTCCGCAAGTGTTTTAGCCGCAGTTCTGTTAGTCGTTTTTTCGACAGTTTCTTATGCGGATGGCCGAGGTCGTGATCATGATCGACGCACTTCTAGTTATAGGAACACAAAATCCAATAGTTATCATCACAAACATTATTCCTATCGTTATAAAGATCATCCTCGCTCAGGATGGAGCATTTCCTGGATTCCCAACACTTCATTTAGCATCCGTTTGGGCAGTGCAAGATATTATTATGATGATGGTTTGTATTATAGCCGTTTAGGTACTCAATATGTTTTAGTTACTCCTCCAGTTGGAGCAATTGTTCGTAGTATCCCGTCTGATTATCGGCCAGTTATTGTTAATGGTGTTAAATATTATGAAGATCGCGGGACGTATTATGTTTATACCCGTTATGGGTATCAAGTTGTTGCTCCACCCGTTGAATTTATTACCGCTCAAGTTGCCCCTTCTTCAATAATGAATACAACCGCATCACAGATGAGTAGCGCAGTGAATGATTTAGATAATTCGAATGAATTTACAGTTAACATTAAGAATAATAAAGGTGGATACAATGCTGTTTTGCTTAAAAGATTTAATGAGGGATTTCTTGGACCTCAGGGAGAATTCTATTCTGAGTTTCCAAAGATAGCACAGCTCAAAGTAATGTATGGTCAATAAAAATAGCTTTTTCTCTTAGAAATTTTGTTACGTTTTGAGGTAGGATATGAAAATAGTTCTTAAAGAAATTCATGAAGGTTTAAAGATTCTTAACGGGATTGATCATATTTATGCAGGATATTACCGAAGACATTATTATCAAGGCAGCACAGGGCGATTTTGCATCATTCGAGCTGATTTACAAAGCATACTCGGGTTTTGTTTACAATGTTGCCTTACGCGTAATCAATAGTAAGGAAGATGCCCAGGAAGTGACACAAGAGGTTTTTCTTAGTATTCATCAGAAGTTGTCAGAGTTTCGTCGGGAGTCATCGCTTAAGACTTGGGTTTATCGGATCACGGTTAATTGCGCAATTAATGCCTCAAAGAAAGTCTCCCAAATGAGAAATAAGACTAGCGAATATGATGATTCTTCAAAAGAGGCTATGGTGGTCGGGGATGTTCACAAAGAAATGGATAAAGCGCATTCAAGTAAAATTGTTGAAGAAATTCTCAGTCTTGTTAATGAAGAACAAAGAGTATGTTTGGTCCTTCGAAATATTGAGGGCTTAAGTTATGATCAGATTGCGAAGACCTTAAAAGTCAACATCAATACAGTTCGTTCACGGTTAAAAAGGGCCAGAGAAAAAATCTTGGCCACTAAAAGGCAGACGTCCTATGAATACTTGTAATTCACTTAAAGAATTGATTCTGACCGACTATTTGGATGGTGAGACGAATCTCGCAATTCGTCAGCAAATTAATGATCATTTGTCGGCGTGTTCGGATTGTCGTCTTTTTGCCCAAGATGTTAAACAAAAATTAGTTGTGCCATTTGAAAAGGCGCCTCAAGAAACTGTTCCTGAACATGTTTGGTCGTCGATTAAAGAACAGATTGAAAAAGAAACTTCAGTTGAGGTTGAGAGTGAAAGCTTGTTGAGTAAAGTTGTTCAGTTTTTCACGATTCCTCATCTTGTGCCTGTGATGGGAAGTTTGGTTATTGTGCTGGTGGTCAGTGTTTTATTTTTTAAAAAACACCAGCTGCAGCAAGTTAAAGTTCGAGAACAAGTTGAGTATTTGGCATATCTTTTAGAATCATCCGTGACGATGAAAGAATCAGACAGAAATGTTTTAAAAACACCCATTGAACAATATTTTTTATGATAACCAGGAGGCTGATTATGAGATTGCAAAGAATTTTGGTTTTGTGTGTTTTGCTTTTTGGGTTCTTTGTTATGCCGATTGTATCGGCTTATGAACCAGCGGCTTCTTTGGGCAAAGAAAGTTCTATTCCAGATCGTCATCAAAAATGGGATGAAAAGATTCAAGCGATTTATCGGCAGCTTAATTTAAATGAACAACAGCAAAAACAATTGGCAGATAATAAAATCAGTAGTCAGGCCAAGAAAAAAACTCTTTATAAAGCATTGCGTTTGCATAAAGAAAATTTAAATCGCGAATTGATGAGGGCAGATTTGGATATGAAAAGAATTGATGATATCCAGTCCAAAATTAAAGCTTTGCAAGTGCAAGGGGTCGATGATCGTTTGAATTCAATATTGACGGTTCGGCATATTTTAACTGCTGAACAATTTTCACAATTTATTGAGCTTATGGAAAAAATGCGTGAAGAAAAAAGAATTATGAGAAAAGAATAGCGAGCGGTTTAAAGGAGATAAGTTTAATAATAGAATAAAATCAAAGCAGATTTAATTTTTCAAGGGGAGGACAACTATGCAGAAGGTCGTGTTTGTTTCACTGGCATCTTTTTTGTTGATGGGATGCGCGACGATGAACAAGTCGCAATGTTATAACGCTGATTGGCATATGATTGGCATGGAGGATGGGATGAAAGGAAGATTAACCGATTATATCGGCAAGCATCGTGTGGCATGCGCAAAATATGATGTTACTCCGAATTTGGAGGAATATCGTCAAGGGCGTGCTGAAGGGTTGGAACAATTTTGTACGCGCGCCAATGGGTTTAATATCGGCTTAAGCGGCTATGGATATAATGGTGTTTGTCCTGCGCAATTAGCTGAGCCTTTTTTGGACGGTTATGCGCAGGGGCAGGATTTATATTTTCGCTACAATGCCATTAAAAGAGTTTCCTCTCAAATTCAGTCAGAACATCGGCGAATAGAAAAGATTGATGAAGAAATAACTGAGAAAAAACAAAAACTTTTGAGTGAGAAAGCTTCAAAGTCTGATCGAGCGTTATTGTTAAGGGAGATTGAAGATTTACAAGATAAAATAAGAGACGTTGAGAAGAATATTCATCGGCTCAAACGAAGCAAAGCGAAAATGGAACTGGAATTAGAGCAGTTGAGAAATTGACTTAGTTTTGAAAATATTGTGATTGATTTTGGAGTCTGTTATAATCCGTCCATGTTATTGAGTTTTGCGGCACCGTATATAAAATTTGGATATTAATAAAAAGGGAGTTGATAATGGAAAAGAAAGATTTGATCAAAAAACTTAATGAAGATTTGGCTGGCGAGTATAGCGCGATTATCCAGTATATTTCGTATGCGGCTAAGGCCACCGGACCGTATCGTCCACAATTGGTTCAGTTTTTTCTGCAAGAAGTTGCCGATGAACAATTGCACGCTCAGTTTCTGGCTAATAAAGTTGTGGCTTTGGGAGGCGAACCGACCACCAGTGCTGACCCAGTGAAAGAAGCAAAAACTAATCGAGCCATGCTAGAGGCGATTCTTGAAGCAGAGAATAATGCCAAAAAGAATTATACTCAGCGCGCTAAACAAGCTGAAGAGTTTGGCGATAAAGGTTTGGTTGTTCAATTAGAAGATATGGTTCGCGATGAAAGCACTCACTCAGAAGAAACAGAACGCATCTTGCGTGATTGGCCATTATAATGTTTCAAACAGAATTTAAAGTTCATTAAAGTATTCTACAGAGGGCACCGTAAGGTGCTCTTTTTGTATACTGAAATATCCAAAGTAATTCAAAAATTGATATGTTAAGAGCACTCATAGCTTATTTTGTAGATCGTCATTTGCTAACAAACTTGATCTTTGTTACGGTCATTCTGGGCGGGATTGTCAGCTGGCAAAATATTAAGAAAGAAGAATTGCCTGATGTCACGTTTGATCGTGTTCGTATTTCGGCTACTTATCCGGGAGCGACCGCGCAAGAAGTTGAACATTTTGTGACCAAGGAAATTGAAGATGCGGTTAAGGGGTTAGACGGTGTTTATCGTGTGACCAGTACGGCTAATCAAGGGAATACAAGCATCACCGTAGAACTTGAACAAGATTATCCTCGTAAAGATGAAACGATTACTGAAATTCGTAATGCTGTTTTGAGTGTGGATTTACCGGATGATGTTCGTGATGACCCAATTGTTCGTGTGTTTCAAACTTCGAAAAAAGCAATCTTAGATGTTGCTTTAATTTATAAAGGAGCGCATCTTCTAAATACACAGCAACGACAAATATTGCAAAAGTATGCGATAGCACTAGAAAATCAGTTGTTGAATCTCAAAGAAATTAATAGCATCAATAAATCTGGTTATTTGCAGGAAGAAATTCAGGTTAAAGTTGATCCGCAAAAATTACTGCATTATAAAATTCCATTAAGTCAGGTTCGGCAGGAAATTATAAATAACCATGCTCGTCAGCCCGCCGGTCATATTGATGCAAAAAATGAGCCTAAAGTTACCATTGATTCTCAATTAGACACGCCAGAGAAATTAAATCATTTGTATATTCAGGCTGGCTTTGAAGGGCAGGCGATTGCTTTGTCGGAAATAGCGCAAGTGACGCAAGGTTTTGATAGTGAAAAAGAAATTCAAAAGGTCAACGGGCATGAGAGCATTATGTTTAATGTCGTCAAAAATAGCTCGGCGGGTATTCTTGATGCTTTGGATGCGGTGACAGAGACGGTCGACCAGTTTCGGGCTAATCATTTGAAAGATGTTCCTGTTGATATTGTTTTATTAGACGATGAGTCTATTGATGTTCGCAATAGATTATCCATTATTTTCTTAAATGGCGGCTTAGGTTTTGTATTAATTTTGATAATTTTGTTTTTATTTCTCAATAAACGATCAGGTATTTGGGTTGCTATGGGCATCCCCTTTACGATTTGTTTTACATTAATTTGTGGTTTACTGATGGGTTATACCGTTAATAATACAACATTAGCGGCGATTATTATTGTGATGGGTATTGTGGTTGATGATGCGATTGTTATTGCTGAAAATATTGGTCGAATGCGTTCGCAAGGGAAAAAGATTCGGGACGCGGCTATTGACGGAACCACCGAAGTGTTTTTGCCGATTTTAGCCAGTATTATCACCACGTGTGTTGCTTTTATTCCATTGTTTTATTTTCAAGGACGTTTTGGCCAGCTCAATAAATTTATCCCGCCGATTATTTTCTTGATGTTGGGAGCCAGTTTCTTTGAGTCTTTACTGATATTGCCAGGTCACATGAATTTGAAAGTTCCGCAAATTGGTAGATGGCAAAGAAAAGATCAGGATAAAGAAGTGATAGCGCGCCGGCACTGGTTTCACAATATCGAAGATCGGTATGGATTATTTTTACAAAATGTAATGGTTCATAAATATATTGTTTTTTTAACATTTATCATTCTGTTGATTTTTTCTGGTTGGGTTGTGACCAGCAAAATGAAATTTGTGATGTTTCCCAATGAGGAAACTAGGGATATCGTTCTTTCTGGATATGCTGATCAGAACGCGGATCGAATCGAAACGGCAAATTTAACGCAGAAGATTGAAGCCGTTTTAGCCCCTTATATTGGTAAAGAAGTTGTTGGGTATCGCACCGACATCGCTCGTAGTCGTCATGGCGGGGAAGTTCAGGAGAATCGGTTTAGCATGACCATTGAAATAGTGCCTAAGGAAAAACGTAAGCGTTCGGCCAATCAGTTGATTACTTTATGGGAACCACAAATTAAACAAATTCCTGGTTTAGAAAAACCGGTTTTTCAAAAAAGTCGTTGGGGGCAAGATAGTGGCAGCCCCATTGAAGTTCTTATCCAAGAAAATGATGATGCATTGCGGTCTAAGGCTGCAAAAAATTTAACCAAGTTAATGAAAGCTAATCCTAATCTTGATCATATTGAGATTGAAGAGCCGATCCAGATTGCAGAACATCGTATTGATTTTAAAAGAGAGAAAATTAAACGATTAAATATCAATCCTTCCGACATTACAACAACTTTTCGCTCGGCTTTAGAAGGCTCTGTTTTATATGAATTCCCGAAGGGTGATGAAGAAGTCGACGTTCGTTTGACGGTTAAGGATGACTCAAAAAAAGATCTGAATGCCATTCTTGATATTCCCGTCGAGAATCAGCGCAATTATTTAGTGCCTTTAAGAGATTTGGTCAATGTAACGGATACGCAAACGCCTAATTCGATCGCACGTCGAGAAGGAAAACGAACGACAACTGTTTATGCTGATTTTAAGGTGAAGAGCAAAATCTCTCCTTTAGAAATTGCCAATCAAATCGAACAAGATATTTTTCCTCAGGTTTTAAAAGAGCAGCCTTCAACAACACTTTCATTTACGGGAGAAATATTTGATACACGTGAGGCGCAGGGTGGTTTTCAAATGGCAATTATTATGGTTCTTTGTTTGATTTTTATCATTTTGGCAGTTTTGTATAATTCTTTGACTCGTCCATTGATCATCATGCTGGCTATTCCTTTTGGTATTGTCGGTGTGGTTTTGGCATTTTGGCTGCATGGGAAAGTGATGTTTGGTTTTTTTGCCGCGATTGGGGCTTTAGGGTTAGCAGGCGTGGTGATTAATGATTCTATCATTATGTTGGCTAAGCTGGATGGAGAATTTTCAGCCAGCGATAAAAGTCATGTGAATCGTCAAATTGCAAATATTGCCAAAACCCGTTTACGGGCCGTTATTTTAACAACGCTAACAACGGTGGCTGGTGTTTTGCCGACGGCTTATGGACTTGCTGGATATGATGCGATGTTAGCTGAGATGATGTTAGCTTTGGCTTGGGGTTTGGTTTTTGGGACAGTGATTACACTCGTCTTGGTCCCGTGCTTATATGGTTTTCTGCAGGAATTAAAAGTCAATTGGCAATTATTGATAGGGCAAAAAAAATGAAATTAATAATAAAAAGAATGTTAATCATTTTGTTTTTTGTGGCGTCTGCAGCAATGACTGGCTGGTCACAAGATCAGCCATCGGCTTTAAGTTTTACAAGTTTTGTTGAAATGGCCACAACTGCGGATACTGAATTTGAGCAAATTTTATTGGATGAATTGATTCTTAAATATCAGAAGAATTTGAAACTGCCTGCCAAGGATCTGATTTTATCTGTTAAACAGCAATATGAAATTTATGTCAGTCAAGATCGCGGTTCTCCCGATACAACAATAAAATTAAGCAAATTATTTCCATACAGTGGAACAGGATTAGCATTGGACTATAAGGTTGGAGCATTGGTGACTTCTGCTAATCAAGCCTCGGAATTGGCCTTTACGATTGCTCAGCCAATTGCCGAAAATGCTTTCGGACGTTCAACGCGATTGTTGGATAAGATTGTTGGGCTTGAAGTTGAGGTTGCCAGTCATCAAATCGTTGAGGCTTATGAGGATTATTTGGCAACGATTATGACGTCGTATTATACCTGGTATGGTGACTATGAAAATCTTTTGATTGGACAAGCATCTTATAAAGAGAATTCAAAATTACTAGACAGCATGCTTGAGCGGGAAAAACAAAAAATCGCATTACCAATTGATGTGAATAAAGTAAGACTACAAGTTTTGTCCAAGAAAGAACGACTCACGGAATTGGAAGAAAAGTACAAGAATAGTTTAAATATTATTCAAAGAATTATTCGTGATCTCACGACTGAGTATATTCCACAAGAGCCAGCCCTCCTGACGCAAATACAGCTTGAATTTGATGAAATATTTAAACACTTTAAGTCGGATAGTCGCACGTTTGCGATATTGAATAAATTGGAAGCCAAAAGTTCCTTAGTGGTTGCTCGAGACGCTGACGATCTTTTGCCGTCGATTAATATGATTGCCGGTTATCAAGTTAATGGGGATGATTATGGGTTAAAGAATGAGGATAACTTTGTCTTTGCCGGTATTGCTTTGGAATGGCCATTGACAGAACAAGTGGAAAAAGCTGAGTATGAGATGTCTAAGATTGGCGCTGATAAACAAAAATTAATAACGATCAATACGTATTATCGGTTATATGCGCAACTTCAAAATTTGTATTTGCAGATTCAACGGGAAACATCATTGATTCAAATTGCTGAAGAAAGAATTGATTTGGCAAAATTGATTTTAACCGATGAGAAGGAAAATTATTCTTTTGGTAAAGTAACCCTAAATGATTACATACAGGCTTTTAATGATTTGGACGCAAATCGATTTAATAAAATTCTTCATGATGTACAATATCGTAAGTTATTAGTTGAGTGGTTGCGATTGCAAGATCAACTTGTTGAGAAGCAAACGATAATGCCTCAAATTAATCAAATGAAAAAAAGGAGTCAGTCTCAATGAAATCTTTTTATGCGTGTGGATTAGCGGTTTTAGTTTTGAGTTCTGTTTGTTTTGCGCAAGAAATGCCAGGATTATCGGTTGGCGTTTCTGCTCCCGATTTTGTGGGCAGTGATTTTAGAGGAAAAAATATTCAGCTTTCCGATTATTATAAAAAAGGACCGGTTATTCTGATTTTTTATCGAGGCAGTTGGTGTCCTTACTGTAATACGCAATTGCAAAAGCTGCAGTCCCATTTAAATGAATTTAAACAGTATCAGGCTTCTTTGATTGCGGTCAGTGTTGATAAAATCGGCCCAACGGCCAAGATGATTGAAGGGCATGATTTGGAATTTGATATTGTTAGCGACCCTGCTGGTGATATCCTCGAGAAATACGGTTTGGTTTTTACTGTACCAGAAGATTTCGTTAAAAAGTATAAGGACGAATACCTGATTGATCTTCAAGCTGCTTCAGGACGTAGCGATGGAGTGATTGCGATTCCGGCGACCTACATTATTGATACCAGCGGAAAGATAGTTTTTGCCTATGCGAACAAAGATTATAAGATTCGTACTTCCCCAGAGGAAATTTTGGCGCAATTGCAAAAGCTCAAATGACCGATTTGGTTAACCGATTTGGTTAAAAAAGAAATATTTGCAGAGAGTTGTTCTTTTGTTATGATGAGTCCAGTTAACAATTAATATTAACAATAATGAAATGAGGGATCAGTGCAAAATCCATTAGAAGTTACTTTTCACGATTTGATCCGTAATGAAAGCATCGAACAATTAATTGAAGAAAAATTCATGAAATTGATAAAGATTCGTCCTGATATTACCAAATGCCATGTTTTTTTTGAAAAACAAAGCAAGCATCATCAAAAAGCGAATCGCACTATTGTCCGCCTGGATCTTAAAGTTCCGCATTTTCAGGATATTGTTGTCAGTGACGAGTGTAGTGAAGATATTGCCGAAATGAAAACAACTGTGATTAAAACTTTTAAACGTAGCCAAGATCTGCTTCTTGAAAAAGTCAAATATCATCGGGATCTTGATCGTGCTGATCGCAAAGAAAGTATTTCTGAAAATCAGAGCGAAGAAGAGGAGTATGTTTAGGAGTGAGTTTTTACGGTTATCGTTAACTGAATTTTGATTTATTGATCGCTTTAAGATAAGCCGCTTCTTTAGAGACTTTGCCGGCATTCAGCAAATCCATGAGAGAGTCATCCATCAAAATCATGCCTTTGGCTTTGTTCATTTGAATTTCATTATTGAGCCGGATACTTTCTCCGCTTTGAATAATGTTACCCAATGCTGTGGTGCGAATGAGGATTTCGTAAGCGGCATAACGGCGGCTTTGGTCAACACTTGGTAAAAGTTGTTGAGCAATAATGGCTTTGAGATTGTTGGCTAAGATATTGCGAATTTGATTTTTCTGGTTTGATCCAAAACTGTCGATAATGCGATCAATGGTTTTAGCGGCGGAATTGGTATGCAGGGTTCCGAAAACCAAAATTCCCATTTCACTGGCTGTTAATGCCAATTCAATTGTTTCTCGATCTCTCATTTCTCCCACAAGAATAATATTGACATCGCTTTTGATGGCGGTGCGTAAACCAGCCGCGAAAGAAACAGTGTCTTTACCGACTTCACGATGAGTGATGAGGCAAGATTTATTGTTGTGAGTGAATTCTACTGGTTCTTCAATAGTGATAATTTTTTTATGAAAGTTATCATTGATGTAATCGATAATCGCGGCCAGCGTGGTTGATTTACCGCTGCCAGTTGGTCCGGTGACGAGGACTAATCCGGATCGCCACTTTGGGAATTCTTTAACGCATTGTGGTAATTCCAGTTGATCAAGGGTGCGAATTTTAGATGGAATCAGACGAAAGACTGCACCTAGACCAAAAAAATGACGAAAGTAATTTGCGCGAAAACGGGAATCTTTCCCGAAGATGTAGGCGAAATCTAAATCACCGTGAGATTCAAAATATTTCCAATCATCAGGTTCAGCAATTTGTGAAAGCAAGGTTGTCATTCTTTCATTAGTGAGCACGTCACAAGTTGTTGGTATCAATGTTCCATTGACGCGGATTTTTGGTTTTTGGCCTTCTTCCAAATGCAAATCAGAACCATTTTTTTCTATTAAAATATTAAAGAGTTTGTCTATTTCGGCCATATCTATTTTGTGTTTTCTGGCTCTGGTTTTTTAGTATGAATTGTTCTTTCGCGAGCTTCGTCAACGGAAATTACGCCTTGGTAAAGCAATTCTTCTAGCGAAGAGTCCATCAATTTCATGCCAAAAGATTTTCCGGTTGAAATAACATTGTGAATTTGCATGATTTTATCTTCGCGGATAAGATTGGCAACACTGGAATTGACAATGAGGATTTCATAAGCTGGTACGAGTCCGGTTCCATCCAGTGTCGGAATCAATTGTTGGCAAATGACGCCGCGTAAAGATTCAGAAATCATTTTGCGAATCACGGTTTGTTCATCCGCAGGAAAAGAATCGACCAATTTTGAAATTGTTTGGGCGGCATTGACCGTATTCATCGTCCCTAAAACCAAATGGCCTGTTTCCGCGGCACTGATAGCCAATTGAATGGTTGCCAGATCGCGCAACTCACTAACAACAATGATGTCAGGGTCTTCTCGCAAAGCGGCACGCAGTGCAAAGTTTTGGCTACAGGTGTGCGTATTGATTTCACGTTGAGTAATTTGACATTGTTTGGGTTCGTATACTATTTCAATAGGGTCTTCGATGGTGATGATATGGTCGGTGCGATTTTGATTGATCATTTCCACTAGAACAGCCAACGATGTTGTTTTTCCGCAGCCGGTTGGACCGGCAATCAAAACTAGCCCTTGAGCCCATCTGGTTAAATTGCGGCAAGACTCAGGCATTTTTGTATCTTCAAATTTTGGAATTTCGGATGGGATGACGCGCGCCGTTAAATCGTAGCCATTGCGCTGTTTAATCAAAGTTATACGAAATCGTCCGTAGCCGGCGATGGTATGAACAATTTCAATATCACCGGCAGTTTCAAAGTTGCTCATGATATCTTTAGGAATGTCAGCTGTAATGAGGGAGTGGATTTGAGCGGAGCTGAGTTTTTCTGTTGAGATATTCTTTAAAACATTAAATTGCCGAAAGATAATTGGCCTTTCGGAAGTCAAATGCACATCGCTGGCGTTTTGTTTGCGTGCGAATGCGAGAATTTCATTGAGTGTATTGTTTTCCGTTAATTGGGATGGGACAAGAAAAGTTGGAGACCCTTGGCCAGTATTGCCGATAAAATTGCTGGGCAATGGATGTGGTTTTTCTTTAAGAAGATCAGGATGTGCCATAACGATGATAAGTATATAAAGTTAATTGCCAATACACAAGAGGTGAGGTCAAAAATATTTGTAAACCTGGAGAATGATTAAATGTCATATTTATTCGTCGGCTATGATATACTACGAAAAATTTTATTGGGTAGAACATTATGAAAAAAATCGATCAAGCTCCACGTATTCATCAGGCCTTGAAAAAGACTGTTAAGAAGGGGCTGATTATTGTTTATACCGGCAATGGTAAAGGAAAGTCGACGGCCGCTTTTGGAACGGCGATTCGTGCTATTGGCACAGGTTATAAAGTCGCGATTGTTCAGTTTATCAAAGGGCCGTGGAAAACCGGTGAGGTTAAATTCTTCAAAAGCCTTAAAGAACAATGTCAGGTCTTTCAAATGGGGGATGGATTTACTTGGAACACTAAAGATTTTGACCAGGATGTAAAAACCGCCCAGCGGGCGTGGAAAAAGTGTTGTGAGCTTTTACAGGATAAGGAACATCAGTTAGTGATTTTTGATGAAATTAATTATGCGATAGATTATAACTTCTTAGATGTTGAGGAAGTTATTGCGCAATTGAAAAAAAAGCCACCGCTTAAACACGTTATTCTAACCGGAAATAAAGCCGCTTCCCAATTAATTGATTTGGCTGATTTAGTTACAGAAATGAAATGTCTTAAGCATCCTTATGATTCCGGGATTATGGCTCAGGCGGCAATAGAGTATTAATTATGAACAATAGACCCAATCCCACCAAAATTCTTAAAAAATATCAGCCCAAAGGTTATGAGATTATTTACGAAGACCGGGATATTATCGTCGGTAATAAAGCGACGGGGTTTTTGACGGTCAGTGCTTTATGGAATAAGGAGAATACGATTCATCGGGCTTTGAATCACTATATTCGTAAAGGTCAGGTTAAGTCGAGCAAATGTGTTTTTGTTGTTCATCGTTTGGATCAAGCAACTTCCGGGGTGTTAATATTTGCTAAAAGTTCCGCGGCACAGATTTTTCTTAAGGATGATTGGAAAAATACAAAAAAAACATATTTTGCTGTGGTTCATGGCAAGTTGGCTCAGAAAAATGGTTTGATTAGCAGCTATTTGTTGGAAGATGATGATTATGTGATGCGCAGTGTGTCAGCTAGCGAAACTAATGCCAAATTAGCGCAAACAGCGTATAAGGTTGTTAAGGAGAATCAACACTTCAGTTTATTGGAGATTGATCTTTTAACCGGACGAAAAAATCAAATTCGGGTTCATCTGGCTCAAGAGGGGCATCCGGTGGTTGGCGACACAAAATATGGCAAGAAACAAAAATGGCACCCGCGCTTAGCTTTACATGCGCAGTC
>JACKFI010000017.1 GCA_020632555.1 Candidatus Omnitrophota bacterium
AATGTTTTTTTGATTTTGACGGATTTAGTAATCTTGTCATGACCGTACCGAGAATTAACCTTAATGCTCAAATCATAAGACCCTTGCGGATAAACCGGCATATCGAATTGAATATCGGCAGAACCCGTGGAAGACGTCTTGCCTTTGTAAAGCACCTTCTCTTTCTTTGTCCTCGTATCTCCAAGCGCAATAACAATCTCGGCGTCCTCAATTGGTTTTGCATCTTTGGAATTAAGAACAATGGCCATTAAGCTAGCTTTGGCACCGGGTTCAAATTCACTCTGCGTATAGAACAATGTGTTTTGCACGGAAACAAATTTTTCTAAATTTAGAATATAAGCGAAAAAGACTATTAAACTTAAAAAAACCAGCGAAGCACAACCAATCATAGCTTTGACGAGAAAAGATTTGTTTTTTACTTGTTGCAGCTCCATCAGAGTCCTCCATAAAGTAGTCTTTTTGTTAAGGATAGCGTTCAGCTTCTTCATGGCTTCATAAAAGGCATGATAAGCGGAGGATTCCTTTAAAACCTTCTCAACTATGAGTCGTTCCTCCGGAGTAACCTCCCCACCAACATATCTTGAAATTAATTCTTTTATTTTTGAATCTTCGCTCACAGTCGTTTTCCTCCTTGGGGGAGAACACCCGATTGAAACCCAAGTGTTCTACTGGATTATTCTTTTATAGATTTCAGTCACAAAGCCAAAGACTATCTATAAGTTAAACAACCCAAGTCAGGAAAAGTTACAAAATATTTGAACGGCGAATAATTATTATTATGACCTCCCTTGAAAAGACTCTATTTTCCGCAACTATTCATACACCACCGCTAAACGCTCGTCTAAAAGCTGTTGATTCAAATATGTCCCTTCACCAGCGACTGTGTTCTCGTCGGCTTCACCGGCCAAATAAAAAATATCCGCCAAATAACGGTCAAAGCGGTCGGTGCGGTCTTTGTAGGTTTTGACAATAATAAAATCAACGTTCTTTAAACGGGCTTCCACAAAACGTTTGGCCTTCTGCCCTTCTGGGGTATTTATTTCCGGGCAATCAATGCCGCGCAAACGTAATTTCTGGCTAATGCTAAAAGTGCTTTTGAAATCCAAAGCCACCAACAAAGTGTCACCGTCAACGACTTTTTGCACAAATGCAACATAAGTGAACATTTCATCTTTGGTCATAGCACTCTTCTCGACGCCGGAAATCTTGCCGTCTTGAACAACCAGCCCAACCAAGTCCTGCTCTTTTAGTTTTAACTTATTGGCGGGAATGGTGTCTTGCAGTCGAAAGCCGACATCCAAAGCTAACGGGTGTTGTTTGACCAGCGGCGCGGTAGCTTGAGCAATCTGATAAGTATACGGCTTGCCGCGAGTAAATTTGAGTTGGGGAATGGGGATGTTCTCATCGGAACTGGTTAATTTTTTCTTAGTATTCAAATATTCTTGAAACTGGCGGGTATCTAAGTTCTTTTGAACAATCTCCTTCTCCAGACGTACTCGTTCGTTCTTGTCTTTAACAGCCAACAATGTCTTAAAATGACCCCATGTCAATTCAGGCCGCGCGGCCTGAATTGGGTAAGTCCGATAAAACTTCACGATCTTTCGCAGAGTGCTTTCATCCTTGTCGATATCTTTCCCTAGTCGCGCAAACAGATGCTGACCATAATCCGCACGGTCCTCATGATGCAAAAGATGCTGGTGAATAAACTTGCCCACCTGCCAATACCCTTGCACGGTGCGGCTTTTGACAAAGAATTCCAAACTCGCGAATTCCTCCCGCACCTGCGCAAGCAATGACGAATAACTGCTGATATTCGGGGATTTGACTAAAGATTGTTTTGGTTTTGAAGGCATATTTCCTCTCCTTAGAAATCAAGACAGCTTCGACTCTTTTTTAAACTGCGATTTTATATTCGCACGATTCAAATACCAAATCGGCAAAGAATACATAATCAGATAAACCAACGCCACAACTCTTCCATCACTCTCACCACTGGCCTTAACAAGATAAATCAGCACTAAACTTATCCCAACCAAACAACACATCATATACCCTATCCGCGCCCAATTCTTCCTCATCCCCAAACCAAAACCAAAAACAAATGGCAAACAAACAACCATATAAAAGAAGCAGTTTGTAAAAAAATTCTTAGAAACAAGAAAATTGTTAATTACTGGTCTTAACTCCCCCTCCGGCATCAATCTTCCACCGGCACCACCATTTAACAATCCCATTAACCAAATTGATATCCCCGACAAAATCGCAAACGCAACAAGAACAGCAATGCCGGGAGTCTTTGTTTTATTTTCAGTCATCGTTATATTCTTTCTTTCAAATGTCATTAACCAGCTTGTTCTGCCTGAAGCATCTTTTGAATTTTTTTATACTTATAAAGAAAAACAGCCGCAATCCCAATAGCAAAAAATGGCAAGCCAAAGAATACAACCATCATTAAAGCCCGAAACAAAGAAAAACTAAAGCCAGACGAAATCATTAGCCCCTCAATATATTCCTTCTGCTTACCGATCAAATCCTTTTCTAATTGTGTTTCATACTTAATCTTTTCAAGATCACTCAAATTCTGGCTAGCCGTATTTCTAATATCTGCAACTGCTTTACTAAAATTACTTGGATTGATCGGTGCATAAATCAAATACCAAAATAAGAAACTACTAAGGATCAACACACCCGATACTAAAACTATTCCCAATCGGGTAGCTTTGATCATTTTGTTCAAATACGTCGCAAGACTCATTGCTTTGTCCATACCCTACCTCCGTTCGTTAAAAAAAACACTAAACCGACTGCTCCCTACTATCCCAAAATGTGTCATTGCAAAAAAGGAGCAAAGCGACTGACCAAGCAATCCTTTTTATGAAAGATTGCCGCGTCGCCCCGAACATTTGAATGGCTCCTCGCAACGACACACCTGTTATGTCATTGACACGACAGGTATGTCTTTATCGATAAATAGGAGCTTTCCCTACTTTCTACTCTGTCATCCCCGAGTAGCTTCTATCGGGGATCCATTCATAGTGTCTTTGCGAGCCCCGTAGGGGCGCGGCAATCTTATCTACACTGTCATTCCTGCAGGTTTACCTGCCAGTGCTTTGTGGCGGGTTTACCTGCCAGCGCTTTGTGGCGGGTTTACCTGCCAGCGCTTTGTGGCGGGTTTACCTGCCAGCGCTTTGTGGCAGGTTTATCCGCCTCTGGCGAGCTTATAGCGTGAATCCCAAACAACGATCCCCAATAACTAGTCTATTCAAGGCCTCACATCGAAAAAGTAGGAGCTGTCTCTACTTTTTTACAAGCCCCAAAGCCGCAGAAATATCTTCTCGCAAAGACGGTAAAACTTTTTCAACATTCTCCGGCACATAAATATAAATATATTTCCCATGAATATCTCGACCTAAATACTCACTGACTTGACCTTCATGGAATGCTGTATAATACTTTGTTTCGTTAGTGATTTCTGCTGTCTGCCATAGCTCAATAAACATCGCATAAGACATGCTTCTTCGAGAGATTACTATTTCAGTAGCTGGCACTGGCTCTCTTTTAAAAGGAACTCGGTTGAGATTTCCCCGACCTGTCCTCAACTCCCACCCTTGGTTGGGAACGACACTCCTCAATGAGTCAATAAGAACATCCTCTGGCCTGGGCGTACCCGGCTTAACTTCAAAAACAATCGTGTTGGACGACGGAAAATCAGAATCCTTTGACATCCCCTCGCCATGCCCACGGAATTGGATTGTATATTTCCCTGATTTAATAATCACATATTCATTGGTAATATTTCTGTTGGTAAACAAGCAATGAATTTCCCCGGCCTCCAAAGGTTCACCCCCCCAGCTTAATGTTTGACGAAAACCTCTCTTCCAATATGACTGATTGCCATTTTCATCTTTTAGTAGTAAAACATCCTCATCTATGCCCTGGTCATCATATACCTGAGTCACTGGCCCAACATTCTTAAGAACAAGTTGAAACCGCATGGGCTGACCAACAACATAATCTTCATCGAGTGAAATCAATTGGGTCTGCCAGCCATTATGTTCCTGCCCCCAATGGTCATCATTAATTTGTAAAGAAAACAAATCATTTGAGTTAGTCTCCTGAGCATAAGCACTGCTGACAATTAATAAAAGTCCCATGAAAAGAATGAATCTGATTTTATGCATCTAAGCTGCCTCCTCTATGTTCGAAAAATGCGTGCCTACTTTTACCCGCCGCTTTCGCGGATATTTTAAAAAATAGGGCTCCGTCACCTACGCCCAAACGGGGGCGTATTGCAATACGCCCCTACCGATAATTTTCGTCGGTTTTCCAATTTTTTGGATTATTACAAATATATTCCCCGATACGCCGCATATCGGCATCATTACGAATGATATGTTCAAAATAATTTCTTTGCCAAATGGGTTGGCCTGGTGATTTCCTCAATGTATTAATTTTTTTTGTTACCGCCGATTTAAAACCGCGCACAATCGCACCAATGGTTTGAGACGGTGACCGAAACGCCGTTGATGAATAATATTCATTTGTAGGGGCGTATTGCAATACGCCCCTGCGATTTTCATTGATTATAATTATTCCATGAAAATGATTTGGCATGACAATAAATTCCCCTAATTGGACATTCGGCCGCAAAATCGGTGTATATAACCATTCCTCGACAACAATTTTTCCCAAAGGACCTAATATGATCTGATCGTCGCATATTCTACCGAATAGACATATCCGATCCAAAGAGCACAACGTAATATAATACCCATCAACTTGAGAATAATTGAATGTTTTTAGCCGAATTGATTTTCGCTTCAAATTACGCATGACATTCTCCCCCTAATAATGCCGGTGGGGTTTGCCGTGCGGTTAATTAAAAATATTTTATAAAAACATTTTTTTCACATCTTGTAGGGGCGTATTGCAATACGCCCCTACGATTTTCATTGATTATAATTATTCCATGAAAATAATTTGGCGAAAAAATAAATTTCCATTTATTCACCCGCCGCTTTCGCGGATGTCTTTGAAAGCCAGGTTCCTCAGAATACTAAAATCCTTCTAATCCACTTATCTTTTTATGATATACTTACACCATGATTCATAAACCTGCAAAACCTTTGGCCAAAACCAATCCTTATCTACAAAACTCCAAACAACGCAAAGTGCAATTCTTGCGCGCTACCGCCAGTTCTTGCGCCGTTGAAGGAATCATTGTCACCCGCGCCCAATTAACAAAATCTGCCCCAAAATCACCCAAAAGAAAATAAAGTTACGTTTTAAAAGATTTATTCAAAGTCTTTTCAATAATATGTTCAAAAATCTCTGTCATTGGTTGATAATCTTGTCTTAATCCGGCTCGTACCGCCGCAAAATATTTCTCCCTCCTTTTACCTGCCATCTGAGAAAAATCCAAAGTCGGCAATCGCGCCTGCCAACCCATTAAAATTGACAATAAGCGAGCTAACCGTCCGTTTCCCTCACGAAAAGGATGAACTAAAACCAACTCTGTGTGAACAGTGGCAATCGCCTGCGCGACATCATGAGTAGATTTGTAACGACAAGGAGTAAAACTGCTTAAGGGACCCCGTTCTAAATCTTGCATAAGTGCTGGAACATACTTGGACATAGCAAAAGGAAATCCCCCTTTGCTAATATTAACCTGCCGATATCGACCAGCCCAAGAATAAATTTTACCAAGCCAAATATGATGAATTTGACAAATATCTTCAGCAATAAAACAGTGGTTTTCACTGAACAATTTAGAAATTTCCTGAATTGTCCGTAAATACTCCCGCGCTTCAAGCCTATCAATATCTCGCTTCTTATTTATGCTCAAAAGATTCTCAAGAACACGCCCCCGTGAACCAGGCTGATATTGGTCTTCAATCAATCTTGAAGTTTCATATTTCATATTGATTTGACTTCCCCGCCGCTTTCACAGATATTTTTAAAAATAGGGCTCTGTCGCCTACGCCCCACCAGAATTTTTATTAATTCTACCCGCCGCTTTCGCGGATGTCTTTGAGTTTTAACTGCACGGTGGGGGCTTTGTTCCAATCGTCGACGGTCAATTCATAGGCCAAATCCACTTGGCAGCCTAAGCGAACCAAATCAATATACTTGGCCATACCAAAACCCACCGCCGAAATACTGCTTTGCCCGTCGGTTACCCAGAATTTAATGGTGTCTTTGCCCATGAGCATCGGCTGACTTTTGACCATCAGCTGACGGGTACAAAACACCGGCGTAGCATTGCCCTCGCCATAGGGCTCCAGCGATTCAATTAAGCGGGTGGTTTCCAAATTGAGCGCGGACAAAGAAACTTCCGCGTCAATATTTAAGGTCGGAATCATGTCGCGGATTTCTAAAAGATCAGCGGCAAAATCATTGATCTTGCTTTTAAAATTTTCAATATGTTCGGCTTTAATGGTCAAACCGGCAGCCAACTTATGCCCGCCAAAAGTCTCCAGCATTGGCGCACAATGGTGCAGAGCTTCATTCAAATGAAAGCCGTCAATCGAGCGTGCCGACGCAGTGCCGACGCCATCTTCAACCGAAATAATAATCGTCGGTCGATAATACGTTTCGGCAACCCGCGAGGCAACAATCCCCAAGACGCCTTTGTGCCAACCTTCCTTATGGAGAACAATCACTTTTTGCTCATTAAAATTGATTTCTTGTTCAATCATCTGCATGGCTTCTTCGACGACCTCCCGCTGCAAACGCTGACGCAGCGTGTTGAGCTGTTCAATCTCCTGCGCTAACTCTTGAGCTGTCGAAGCATCCAGCGCTAAAAGCAATTCCAAAGATTTGTGTGCCGACCCCATTCGACCGGTCGCATTTATGCGCGGACCCAGAATGAAACCAACATAATGCGGTCGAAACTTTTTGCCGCGAATCTTGGCCGCGTCAATCAAAGCTGCCAAACCAAAGTTTTTCGTTTCACCCAATTTGGGCAAACCAGCTTTAACAAAAATCCGATTCTCACCGCGCAAAGGCACAACGTCAGCAATGGTTCCCAAAGCCACCAAGTCCAGATATTCGTCGGGAATTTTGCCAAAAAGGGCTTGCGCCAATTTTGCGACCATCCCAACCGAAGCCAAATGTTTAAAGGGGTACGGACAATCCGCTCGTTTGGCGTCAACAACCGCATAAGCTTTGGGCAAACCTTCCGGCGCCGGTTCATGATGGTCAAAAATAATCACATCAATGCCCAGCTCATTTAAGCGATCAACTTCAGCAATCGCCGTAATCCCACAGTCCACCGCAATCAAAAGTTTGACGCCATCTGCTTGAGCAATCTCCCCAATCGAGTCATTTAAACCATACCCATCTGCCATCCGATGCGGAATGTGATTGCTGACCACAATGCCTAATCGAGTCAAAATTTTATGCAAGAGCGTTGAAGACGTGACCCCGTCGACATCATAATCGCCAAAAACCAAAACTTTTTCTTGTCTTTCTTTGGCTTGTTTAATCCGCGCAATAGCGCGGTCCATATCTTTAAATAAAAACGGGTCATGCAAACGGTTCAAATCCGCCGACAAAAATTCCTCGCCTTCCTCCGCCGTGGTGATACCACGATTGGCCAAGACTTGCGCCACCAAAGGATGAACTTTTAAAGCATCGCTTAAACTCACTTGCAGAAAAGGATCGGGATTGCGGACTTGCCAAAATTTTTGGGTGAGCATTGTAGGCATAATCATATTCATTTCACCCCTCACGAGGGGCTCACATTTTTTGCGGTGTGCTGACGCCTAATAAACGCAAACCATTGGCAATAACAATGCGGCTGGCTTGCACTACCGCTAAACGTTGTGCTGAAAGTTCTGGATTCTGCGCGTCAACCACCCGCTGGCGGTCATAAAAGCGATGAAAAGTCCCAGCCAATTCTTGCAAATAATTGACCAGCGCAAAAGCATCCGCCTGCCGCCAACAAAATAACAAAGTCGTCGGGAAATGACCGATTTTTTTCAATAATTCCATTTCTTCAGATTCCTGTAAAAGCTGAAAATCTTTGGCTTTGGCAAACAACCCGGCTTCTTTAGCTTTGTCTTCAATCGAATAGGTTCGCGCGTGCGCGTATTGGATATAATACACCGGATTCTCTGGCGTTTCTTTTTTGGCCAATTCCAAATCAAAGTCCAAATGCGCGTCCACCAACCGCATCAAAAAGAAAAACCGCGCCGCATCCACACCGACTTCTTCCATCACTTCACGCAAGGTCACATATTGTCCTCGACGAGTCGACATTTGCACTTCTTGGCCGTTGCGATACAGCGTCGCCAACTGAATAATCAAAACCCTCAAAGCATCTTTGGGTTGGCCCAAAGCTTGCACCGCCGCTGTCAATCGCGGGATATACCCATGATGATCCGGCCCCAACAAATTAAAAACTTTTACAAAACCCCGACGAAATTTATCCTGATGATAAACAATATCCGGCATAAAATACGTATAGCTGCCGTCACTCTTTTTAACCACACGGTCTTTGTCATCGCCGTAGGCCGTGGTCTTAAACCACAGCGCGCCATCCTGCTCATAAATGTGTCCCTGCGCCTGCAAATCCGTCATCGTCTTTTCAATTGCTTTGAGTCCCGCGATGTGACTTTGATGCGACCATGTGTCAAAATGCACGCCAAAATCTTTGAGCTCTTGTTTAATCACATCCAATAAATAATCCACCGCGAACTGACGCACCTCACTGGACGGCAAACCTTTCAATTCTTCAACTGCCGTAATCTTTTGTTCTGCCAAAAAAGCATCCGCCATATCATAAATGTATTGCCCCTGATAACAATCTTCGGGAAAATCTTCCTTTTCACCCAAACGATCCAAAGCGCGCAAATAAACCGAACGCCCGAGAATATTGATTTGATTGCCTTCATCATTGACGTAATATTCCTTGGTCACAGCAAAACCAATGAAGTTAAAAATATTAGCTAAAGCGTCCCCCACCGCCGCCTGCCGCGCGTGCGCGACACTCAAAGGTCCCGTCGGATTGGCACTCACAAACTCAATATTAACCTTCTGGCCTTGGCCAAAATCACTTTTGCCGTACTGATCTTTTTGACGCAAAGTTTGTTCAAGAATTTCACAAACAGCCGTAGTCGACAAAAAGAAATTAATAAAGCCGGGTTTAACAACTTCAACCTTAGCAATTTTTACACTAAGACCAGCATGTTCAAATCCAGCAAAAATAACCTCGCGAAAAGCAGCCGCAATCTCAAGGGGCGGGCGTTTGAGCAGTTTGACAGATTTCATCGCGATATTGGTCGAAAAATCCCCATGAGTTTTGTCGGACGGAACATCTAAATCCACCGACGGCATGGGAATATTGTCAAAAAGCGGCGTTAATGATTTTTCAATCGAGCTACAAATTTCTTTTCTTAATGTGATTAACATGAATATACTACCCGTTGTTTATTTTTGTTCTTTAAGTCCCTGTTAGAAATCTCTCTGCGTGTTATTGCCAAAGGTTGAGCTGTCCCACCTTTCACTAATTTTATCATCCCCAAACGCTTCCTCAACTTTGTCATCCCCGAAGGCTTCTATCGGGGATCCCCATTCAAAACGGATTCCCGCTAAGAACTTGCGAGAATGACAGCGCGGGTGAACAGTACCCTGTCATTGCGGGCGAAGGGAGTCCCTTTGGACGAACGAAGCGAAGCAATCCAATAAAAAACAGAATTGCCACGTCGGCAGAAGTTTCCTAACTTCTGCACTCTCGCGTCAACCTTGATGGTTGACGCTTTGCCTTGTACAATTGATTGCCTCCTCGCAATGACAATATGAAAAAGTGTGAGCTGAGCTGTCCCACCTTTCAATAAACTGGGCTCTCACCCAATCTACTCAAGGATGAGAGCCCAAAATTTTGACCTATTAGCGATTAAACAAGCGTCAGCGTTTCCAAACAACTTTTTTCGCATCTTGCCAAAGGTGATCCAGACCATAAAACTCGCGGGTTTCTTTTTCGAAAACATGAACAACAACGCTGCCTAAGTCTACCAAAACCCAAACGCCTTGCTGCATACCTTCTTTGCGACTAATCCTGGTCCCCAAATCCTTAAAATCATCTACCACGCCCTCTGCAATCGCTTGCGCATGACGCGTTGATGTCCCGCTGGCAATTACAAAAAAATCGCAGAAATTCACCACGCCTCGCATATCCATAACCGTGATGTCTTCTGCTTTTTTGTCCGCGGCAAACTTAGCAGCTGTTTTAGCTATCTGCAAAGAAGTTTGCACTGCTTTTTTCTTAATCGTACGCTTAACTTGCAAAATCTAAGACCCAATCCCCGCTCCCAAAAGAGCTTGTTTAACTTTATCGCGCAACCGTCAACAATTGACGTAAGATTGCACCGGTCAAAAAATTACTTCTTGCCCTTTAATTTAGCGGCTTGTTCTTTGCCCAAAACTCTCCAGCACTCATGTGTACCTTTAAGAGACTTGGCAACAGCAAAAAAACGGCCGGATTTCTCTTTGACTGTGTATTCGGTCGCGTCAAACTTTGATTTGGTCTTCACATCGTAAAAAGATAACTTTTCCATTTGATCCCTCCATTAATTTGTTTGTTTACCCCTAAGAGTAGGTAAAGTGTACTGAAGAATACCTGCCTTGTCAATTCAAAACTCGAAGTTATGCGGGTATTCCCAAAAGCTGATTCAATTGCTTTTCTTGATTATCCGTAACCGGCCCGACGACAGCAAAATTGTAACGACAATGATCTACCACCATCTTTGCCACTCGGTGAATATCCTCAATCGTGACTCCTTTAACCAATTTGACAACTTCTTCAATGCTGCGCGTCTTATCACGCGTCAAAGTTGACTCCCCGATCCACAACATATGATCCAGTGTGTCTTCCAAAGCCAACAGCACCTGCCCCAAATAAAAATCTTTGGCTCTTTTTAATTCGTCTAATTTCACGCCGCTGCGATGAATCTTGGTCAATTCCTTTAAAACCACGTCCAGCGCGTCCACCAACTTGGCATTATCCACCCCCGCGCGCACCAGCAGAATACCGGTGTCCTTAAAATATTTAACCGAAGAACCAATCGAATACGCCAGCCCCCGCTTTTCGCGCACCTGATCAAACAGCCGGCTGGACATATTGCCGCCCAAAATAATATTGAGTAAATTTAAAGCATATTTATCTTTGTGCTCATTTTCTAAACCCAACATCCCCAAAACCAAATGCATTTGTTCGGTTGGTTTTTTAAAAATCTTAATCCGCGGTTGCTTTTGAGAACAATCCGCCGCCTCAAAGTCCGCGCGCAAACCGCCAGCGGTTTTACGAAATTTCGTCGCTGCCAACCGCTGAATATGCGCATGTTCAACTTTCCCCGCCGCGGCAATAACAATATTGCCGGCATGATAATGTTCTTGATGAAAACGCTTCAAATCCGAACTGCTCATCGCCGAAACAGTTTCAACCGTGCCAGCCAAACTTTTACCCAAAGGATGATTGGGCCACATCAATTGATCCAGCAATTCGTAAACATAATATTGCGGCAAGTCATGATACATTTTGATTTCTTCAACGATAACCGTACTTTCCTTTTTGACATCCTTGGACTTAAGAGAAGGATAAAAAACAATATCGCTTAAAACATCAAAAATGCGGTCCGTATGCACTGCGGGAAATTTGGCATAATAACACGTTTGCTCCTCGGAGGTAAACGCATTGACCGAACCGCCAACCCCTTCAATCAACATTTTAACCGCGTCACAAGAATACTTGGCGCTGCCTTTAAAAGCCATATGTTCCAAAAAATGCGCCGCGCCTTTAATGTGATCCTCTTCATAACGGCCGCCGGCCCCAACCCAAAACCCCAGCGCCACACTTTCTCGCTGGCGCATATCATGCGTCACAACCCGCAGACCATGATCTAAAACTGTTTTTTCGTACATAGACTCTAACTCCCCCTAACCCCCTCTTTAAAAAAAGAGGGGGAAATTTAACACATTACGTTCTGATTATCTTTGCTCTTTAATCCTACTCCTGTTTATTTTCTCCCCTCTTTATTGTCTCCCCTCTTTGTTCAAAGAGGGGACTAAGGGGAGTTTAACTATTGATTCAAATCTTTCACAAACTTGGCAATCAAGGGAACCATCGCCGCCGAATCCCGATGCTGCTCAATTTCCTTAATAATCGCACTGCCTACAATCACGCCGTCAGCCACTGCCTTAATCGACCGAACCTGTGATGCTGTCGAAACCCCAAAGCCAACACAAATCGGTTTCGTGGTCGCACGTTTGACTTTTTTAATCCTTTGAATCATATCCTTGGGTAAACCTTGCGCTGTGCCGGTCACACCAGTCAGCGAAACATAATAAATAAAACCAGTCGAAGCCTTCACAATTTTCTCAACTCGCTGTTTGGTCGTTGTCGGGGATAAAAAGAAAACCGTTGCCAAATCATGCTTGCGACTTGCGGCAATCAACCCCTTAGCTTCTTCGGGCGGCAAATCTGGCACAATTACGCCATCGACCCCAGCCGCTTTTGCCGCTTTAATAAATTTCTCCTCACCAAAATGAAAAACCGGATTGTAATAAGTCATCAAAGCAATCGGAATTTGGGAAGTTTTGTGAATCTGGCGAACTGCTTGAAGAATTTTGGGGATTGTCGTTCCGGCCTCTAAAGACCGCTGCGATGCAGCTTGAATGGTCGGGCCATCCGCTAACGGGTCTGAGAAGGGAATCCCCAACTCAACAATATCCACGCCCACTTTTTCAAAGGCCAAAACCAAATCAACCGTCGTCTCCAAATCAGGATCACCGGCAGTAATAAAAGCAATAAACGCCTTCTTCTTTAAGGACTTTAATTCTGCAAATTTTTGATCAATCCGATTCATTTTTCTCTTTCAATAATTATCTACCAACCCCTAGCCCCTAACCCCCAACCACTAACCCCCAACCACTAACCCCTAACCCCCAACCACTAACCCCTACCCCCCCCTAAAGATTGCTTCGCTCCCTGCGGTCGTCCCACGGGGACTCCCTGCGGTCGCTCGCAATGACACTAACCAGGGTCCAGCATCCAACGTCTACCAACCAACCTCACACTCTTTATCAATCAAAGCATATCCCTGACCATCTGTTGATCGTTTATGCAATTGGTGCAGCCTTTTAATATCTTTTTTCCAAATTGCGTAATCATTACAACTAACACAATTATCGTGATCTAAATCATACAGACTAACTTGCAGCCCATTACACTGACCTTTCAAATCCTGAAAATTCTTTAAATTCTCTCGATCGCAAGCATATTCCTCTTTTTCATCCTTTGGCGGTTCTGTCCAACCGCCAAAACCACCGATACACCCAAATCCGACCAGATCGACATTTAATTGAATATCTTGATTATTCATTGTCATATCCAAAGATTTATCTGCTAAATAATCCAGCATTTGCGCAGTGACATTTATTTTTACCGTATTGCTCCAAATAACCCGATCCTTATCAATTTGCATTTGTTCATCTGTTGGATGTAACGGTATCGCAGGATCATAACCCAGTTGCAATAAAATTTCTTCCTGATTCGCATTCGGTAAGATTGCCATTTTCAAATCATTCCGAATAAACTCTTCATCAGGCATTAATGTTTTCTCTAAAACTACATTGCGCCGACACGATCTACCCTCAATTACGATTTGTGAATGATTCGATATCCACGAATCCTCATAACTACAACCCCAGTAATGAATAATTTGATCTTTTTGACTAATATTTTTTATTTTTGTTGATACCAAAAACCTCCCACCAGACTGCTGAAAATATTCAGTAAAAATATTCTTAGCAATAGCTATTTCAACTTTTAGAGGAGGTTCCTGACAATAAGCCTTCAAGCTGAATAAGCACAACACCAATCCCAACAGCCCTATTCTTAAACCAACACTCAGAAAAATCGTCTCATTCACAGCAAATTTTTGATCAATACGATTCATTTTTCTCTTTCAATGATTATCTACCAACCACTAACCCCTAACCCCCCTAAAGATTGCTTCGCTCCCTGCGGTCGTCTCACGGGGACTCCCTGCGGTCGCTCGCAATGACACAACAAGTATGTCTTTGCGAGGAGCCATTCAAATGTTCGGGGCGACGCGGCAATCTTAACTAGTAAGTCATCCCCGATTGCTTTTATCGGGGAACCATTTCTCTCATGTTTTTGCAAACCAAATAACAGGTGTTGTAGATTCCCGCTAACTACCTGCGGGAATGACAGGACTTTACCCCCAACCCCTAGCCCCTAACCCCAGTTATATTAATTCCCTCATCGTGTTCACATCCTTATCCCCACGACCGGAAAGGCAAACGATGACAGTAGAATTCTTCTTTGCTTGTTTATCCAATCGGGACAAATAGCCAATCGCGTGACTAGTTTCCAAAGCAGGAATAATCCCTTCGGCCTGCGACAAAATTTTTAAACCAGCAATCGCTTCTTTGTCCGAAACCCCAACATACTCAGCACGGCCAATTTGCTGATAGTACGAATGCTCTGGCCCCACTCCGGGATAATCCAAACCCGCGGCAATCGAATGCGCAATTTTAATTTGTCCGTCAGCCGTTTGCAATAATTTGCTCTTACTGCCGTGCAGAACACCAGTTGTGCCCGCGCAAATCGCTGCCGAATGTTCTCCACTGTGCAAACCATGTCCCGCTGCCTCAACACCAATAATCTTAACCGTCTTGTCTTTAAAGAAAGCGTGAAACAACCCCATGGCATTGCTGCCACCGCCTACACAGGCGACCAAATAATCTGGCAGTTTCTTTTCCTTGGACACAAACTGCCGACGCGCTTCGCGGCCAATCACCGCCTGAAATTCGCGCACCATCAAAGGATACGGATGCGGTCCGGCCACTGAACCAATAATATAAAAGGTATTGTTCACATTGGTGACCCAATCACGAATCGCTTCATTCATCGCATCTTTGAGCGTCTGTGAACCGCTGGTCACCGGGATAACTTTGGCGCCCATCAGTTTCATCCGAAATACGTTCAGCGACTGCCGCTCAATATCTTGAGCGCCCATATAAATTTCACATTGCAAACCAAACAAAGCCGCTGCCGTCGCGGTAGCCACACCATGCTGACCAGCACCGGTTTCGGCAATGATGCGCGTCTTGCCCATTTTCTTGGCCAAAATAATCTGCCCCAAAGTATTATTGATTTTATGCGCGCCAGTATGCAGCAAATCCTCGCGCTTTAAATACACTTTGAGATTTTTAAACTGGGAAGATAAACGCTGAGCTAAATATAAGTTGGTCGGACGGCCCGCATATTCTTTTAAGTAATGCGCGAATTCATCTTTAAACTTTTTGTCGCGCCGCACTTGGGCAAAAGTTGTCTCCAACTGCTCTAATACCGACATCAAAGTCTCAGGAACATATTTGCCGCCAAACTCACCAAAATGGCCGGATTGATCAGGAAGTAAAGTCATGATTAATAATATTTCGATTCAAGTTTTGTGTTTAGCAAACCAAACAACAGCGCACGATCATCTGGCGTTAGGTTTTGTACCGCGGCCTCAAATTTTTGCACACGATCTTTTTGCGCGGCATAAAAACACAAATCATCAATGACCCGATCTGCGTCACGCAACAAGGCTTGCAATCTTAAAACA
Source organism: Candidatus Omnitrophota bacterium (assembly GCA_020632555.1). Classification (GTDB taxonomy): domain Bacteria; phylum Omnitrophota; class Gorgyraeia; order Zapsychrales; family JANLHA01; genus JADLGJ01. The sequence goes on from JACKFI010000017.1 coordinate 15,636, forward strand.
TCACTAACTTTAGGATCTTCCGTCGTATACCCGCTAACCTGCGTCATCACACGCTGCAATTCATTTTTCCACTCCGGCACACTATTCTCGACATTCACATAACTTTCCGCATCCCCAATAATACAAAGCCGCAACAAGTCAATATCCTGTCTGGACAAAGAATCTGAGCCCTTCAACTTTTGCGCCAGATGCTTGATCTCCTTAGCATTAACGTCTTGCGTGTATTCCCGCAAAGAATCCGTCGTCGCGTCCACCAACTGTGACAAACGAATATACGCCTCTTCACTATCTTTGGCTATTGTCACTTCATAATCTTTATATAATCCAGTCACCAAATCTTTAAACTGTCCCATACATCGCTCCCCCCTATTTGAGTGCCACAGCACTTTTGGATTCATAACTTTTCATGGTCATTGAAGTATTGCCAACCCCCACCGCGCCGTCAATACGCAAAGGAATTTTTTGCACACCAGCATCAAACCACAATTTGTATTTCGACGGATCACTGCGCAAAAAAAACGCATCATACTTTTTACCGGCAGCACTCAATTTGACAGTCTTTTCTAATGTGATTTCCAAATCCATAGTGGGCAAATTAATATTAAGCACATCCGCCACTTTAAATTCCGCGTCCCGCCGATAACGATAAATGAAACAATAAATATTATCCAATAAACCTTCTTTTTTAATCACTTGCTCTGTGACTTTTCCGTCGGCTGTTTTAACCACGCGCACCTTACCGTTTTGCGGCTCATAGTATTCGACAATTTGTTCCTTGTTACCAAAAATATTCAAATCGCGTTCAACAATTTGCGGCAATAACGTTTTTGGGTCAGCATAAATCTTTTCTAAATCAAAAAAATTCATACCATCCGCTTTAAAAACAATCAGCATATAATCTTTATCATCCCTAACCGCCGGCCCCTCCAAGCTCAAAACCGCTTCCCCAGCCGTAATGCCCATTTGTTTAATGGAATAAGTGATTTTTTCACCAATAAAATCATTCATATCATTGGCCGCCATGACCGGAGAGCACAACGCCCCACCAATAAGGCCAATTAAAATTACTTGAAACAATCTTTTTTTCATATCATCTCTTTTCTTCTAACCACTAACGACTAGCCACTAAACCCTAACCACTAAACCTCCGAAGGATTGCTTCGTCGCTATCGCTCCTCGCGCAATGACACTCATCAACCCCTAACCCCTTTATCAAATTCGACAACAAACCTCTCCAACAATCTCGCCCCCTTAGTCAGTGTCGTAACCTTCGCATATTCATCAGTCGTGTGCGCCGTACCTTTGGCTCCATAGCCTGTCGCAAAAGCAGGAATGCCATGCTTTTTAAAAAATGTAATGACCGTCGCTCCTTCACTGCCCTTAACCTCAGCGTGAATCTTCATGGCCTTGGCGGTATCCACATACGTCCGGACAAAAGGATGATCGGGTGACAATTCATAGGGCTGCTGTGAATCATCAATAATGATTTTAAACTTCGGCGTCACCTGACTCACAATCGCCTTAATCTGCGCTAAAACTTCGTTAAATTTCATCCCCGGCATATAACGCGTGTCGAGTGAAAACTCGCAAAAATCCGCCACCATATTAACCTTATCGCCTCCGCGAATCGTCCCAATATTCATCGTCGGTGGACGTAAAAGAGCATGCTTTTTAAATTTAAACTGATGCGCTTTCAAAAGACGGATCACTTCGCTGGCCTGTTCAATCGCATTGACCCCGCGCCAATTATAAGCCCCATGCGCTTTTTTTCCAAAAATCTGAATACGGGTATGCAATAAACCCTTTTGCGCGACAATGGTATAAAATTCATCGGAATCGACAATCAAACCATAACCCGGCTTTAGAATTTTCTTATCCAACAATGGAATAATGCCCGCTTTGCTGCCGGTTTCCTCGTCGACAGTAGCGGCCATAATCACATCATTTTGCAAATTCACCTTGTCTTCCACCAAACTGCGCATCACTTCCATGCAGCAGGCCAAGTTTCCCTTATCATCACTGGCACCGCGGCCATAAATCTTACCGGCTTTGATTTGACCACCCAAAGGATTAAACTTCCATCCACTGCCAATCGGCACCGTATCAAAATGCGGTGTTAATAAAATGGAATTCTTGGCCGCGTGTGAACTTTTGCCTTTTAACGTTGCGACAATATTGGGCCGATTCTTTTCAAAAGTGTAAATTTTAACGTCGAGCTTTAAAGAACGCATATCTTTTTCAATAAAATTCGCCAGCGCCAATTCATTGCCCGGCGGATTTTCACTATTAAAACTAATCACTTTTTGGGTTAGTTCAATCAGACGTTTATCATTAATCATTTGAAAAAATCCTCTGCTTTTTTGGCGCCCAAGGTGCGGCTGTAATCGTCATAGTCGATGATGGTCAAGTCCTGACGATTGGCATTGATATTAACAATTTTTGGCATGTGGTGATGAACATTGCGAAAAGCGATATAGCGAAAATCGGTGCGGCAATTCGGGCAGGAGACCATATCCAGCTTAACGTCCATGTTCTGGCAATGCGCGCACTGACCGGACAAATCTCCGTAAATCAAAAGATGCTCTTTGACCTTATGCACATCCAATGGCTTATAAACACGCAATAATTTTTCAGACATGGTGGGCATTATAACACAAGCAGAAGATTTGGAAGAAAATTTAGCGCAAAAACCTAGTTATAATGCGTCCACAAACGAAGAACCTTAACTGTCTTACTATCTTGATAAACCTGATAAACCAAACGATGCTGAATATTGATCCGCCGCGAATAGGCCCCGCTCAAATCTCCGACTAACTTTTCATAAGGAGGTGGATTTTGTAAGGGATTCTTCTCAAGAATGGCTAACAAAATTTCTGCCTTAGGTTTCAAACCAGCACTCTTTAACTTTAAGCTATCTTTCTGAGCTTGTCGTGTAAAAAGAATTTTCCAAGTCATTGATTACCACTTTAATTTAGAAGAACATTTTGATAAGGGGGTCTTCAAGCCTTGGTGAATCGATTTTCTCATCCCGGGGATGGATAAGAGATACAATGTTTCTTGTAAAGCATGCCAATCTTCTTCGGAAATAAGAACCGCGTTAGATCGCTTGCCAGTTATTTGAATCGGCTTGTGTGATTCAGCGGCCATATCCAACAACTGATATAATTTGCTTCGTGCTTGGGTAGCAGTGAGCGATGTCATCATTTTTCTCCTTTTCGTCAAGCGTACCATATTACGTACGCACAGTCAAATTCCAGCTTATAAAAATACTTCCCAAGACTTAATATCTGACGTCGCTGACATTTTCAATCACAAAATGCTTAAAGCTAGAGTTGGACACAGCCGCCTTATTCATTGCGCCCCCAGAAACTCCACCAAGCTCAACAACCTGGCTGGAAGAATCTTTAGACAACAAATACACATAAGAAGCGACACTTGACGATAAAGTTGTCCATAACTGATTATCTGTGTTTTCATAAGGCATGGAAACAATCGGAGCATTTATACCCTGAGACTGCAAATATTTTCCAGTCATCAAGTTTCGTAATCGAAAATACCCCCCACCGGCATCTATCTTAATCCAAATCTGATTATCACGATTTTCTCTTTGAACCACTTCGGCAACCGGACTAGAACCAAACGCCGTTTTATCTTCTATACTGCCAAATGACCTTCGGGCATTAATACGAACTAAGTTTAATGTTCCCCCCACACGATCTATATCGCGAAAATATGAAATCTGTTGACTTGGCACGGCATAATTATAAATGCGCAATTCATCCAGTGAACCCTTAAATCGCCTTAAATTATTTGCTACATCACCGGCCAAATAGAGCTCACTGGCATTTATATAATCAAAATATTTCCATTGCCCTAACAAAGCCCCGTCAAAATACGCACTAAATTCATAATTCTTTCTTGTCAATGCAATCATATGCCATTGTCCATCGCTCAACGAAACATCAAATACTTTAAAATTTCCAGCCCTAAAACCCAACTTACCTCTGTCTTGATTATCATCAGCATACGTTGTAATCACCATCCCATTCTTACCCATATCCGTACCAGAATAGACTATTGGGCGGAAAATAGAACCACCAGATGTTTGTTGCTCATACTTGGCCCAAACCATAATGGTAAAATCCCGATTCACGTTTATACGAAATGGTGATGATGTATAATCATCAATTCCATCAAATCGTATTCCCTTGCCCCTCACACCCGGATAAGCCAAAGCCATTGGGCCGGGCGAATTGTATAAAATAACAGGTGCATCCATCCCTGAATAATCAAACTGATCAATATCCTGCTTAATCATCCCATTGACTTCAAATTTCTCAAAACTCCAACGCGCAATTAATCGAGAATCCATAAATTCTTGCGGAAAACCAGCAGCCAACCCAATTTTTCCATATTCCATCAACTGCGGATTAAACCCGTCAACCCAACTGACATTTTCAATCCAAGCTGACCTTTTATTTTCCGTGCCGTGTGACCGAAACTGATGCTCCACCCCAGGGAAACCGACAACATGAATGTAACGAAGAACCTGATTCATCGTGGCATCTGGCCAATCAAAAAATATCCCATCTGGTTTTTGCGGATCCTCAACGCTAGGATGCGTTGTGTAATTCGGATCCCAATTACTGATTGAGATTTGTTCATAACGATTGATGTTCGGATCCCCTGCATAATTAACAGCCGCTGAATGCAAAGCGCCGGTATCCCCGCTATCTTGATTCACATTAAATATTTTCAAATATTTTATAATATTGTCCCTCGAAGGTGACTCAGCACTGTATAGTTTGTTGACATCATATTGCGACTTAACATTACCTCTTAGGGTTATCCCATAACGCGCAGAATTAGAGATTTCACAATTAGAAACCTGATTGCGGCTGCTGTTAAACAAACCAATCCCTTGCGCATACAATCCCAACGTCCCAACATTATTGATTTTTAAATTAGATAAAATGCTGTCATTTGTTTCCTTTAATACAACTCCATTATTTGCCATATTACGTATTAAAGAATTCGTCACGGAAATGAACTGACTGTTAACAACCATCAGGCCGTTCTTTGCATTACTAAAATAACAATTGTTAACCTTAATATTTTTTGTGTAATTTAAATACACCAGCGCTCTATTCTCAGTCCATGCTGACGAATCATCTACAGTCGTATTGCCAAACTCAAACGAAAGACCATCAAAAACTATATTCTGCGCAAGATTATCTTTACTGGTTCCATAAATATAAAAAGAACGCTCGAGCTTTGGGAAAATCATCCATGACGTAAAAATATTCTCATAAGGCCGATAATATAATCTTTCTTTGACTTTATCCAAATAGAATTCACCCGGCGAATCAAGCAATTCCAGATCATCCATAAAGAAAAATCGATTCTTCGCGCCAGCAGCTTCACTGGTGATATCCCCGTCGCCATAAGCATAATTGGCTTCAATACTTAAATTCAATTTAATATCCCCCTGATAAGCAGACTCTTGCTCCAGAGAATTAACCTTTGGAACAATCCTGCCCCAATCAGCTTTACCATAATTTGAAATATGTATCCGAAGCTGATCTCCTATAATCTCCGAAATAGTCAATTTGCCAATATCTACAGTCCGAAATTTCACCCATTTGCCTTTGGGTGGCAAGGTCGTTCGATTAGAAATATCCGCACTGGTCGTTAATAAATACGGAGCTTGCGCTGTCGGAAAATGCTGATCAAAGACACGATTGGGAAACCTTGCCCGGTAAGCTCTTTTTCCATTCTCGAAGAACGTATAAAAAGGAGTTTCTCCCACAAGATCTGTGTAATAAATGCCATTGCCGTAACTATTCCATGTCGTGATTATTGCTTGCCCTCCGATAAAACGAGCACTCCCGATTCCATCATAGGACCTATAAATAACATTAAACCCATTCGTTCCAGAATCCAGCGTACTGAATAAAGCTGAACCATTAAGATAATATATTCCCTTGCGAATATTAACGACAATATCTCCGGTCATCGACTTATTAACTCCACGAACAACATTGCGAGCTTTTTCTACCGTCTTAAAAGGAGCATCCATTGTTCCACTATTGGCATCATCGCCCACAGGAGAAACAAAATAAGTCATTTGAATAGGCCTCGTATAAGAAATTTTATCAACCAACGCCCCATTATCATAAAATGCCGCAGAAACGATATCATTATTGGCATAGCCGCACCATTGATGCCACTCCTGCGCTCTTTGCAAACATCTGTTTTTGTTTCTTGCTGAACCGTCATAATTATCATTCGCCATGGTCCAAGCATATTCAGGATGGTCAGGACATAACGCTGGTTTCCTTAACTCACAGCGTGAACCAGAATAATACAGCTGTCCGGTAATCGAACCTTGATTATAAAAAGTTGCCGACACGGATTCGCCCTGAACATAACCGCACCACTGGTGATACTCGCCTGCCCTTTGCAAACACCGGTCTTTATTACCAGCTGAACCTTGATAATTATCATTTGTCACTGTCCAATTAACCGTTGGATGATCTGGACACACAGCTGGCTTTTTTAATTCACAGCGTGTCCCGGAATAATACGTCTGCCCTATTATCGAACCTAGACTATAAAAAGTCGCCGACACAAATTCGCCCTGGACATAACCACACCAAAGATGATAATCTTCTGCTCTTTTTAAACATCGATCTTTGTTACTAGCTGAACCCTCGTAATCATCATTTGTTATCATCCAATTGATACTTGGATGGTCAGGACACAAAGCCGGTTTTTGCAATTCACAACGTGTCACCTGAGCATTTGCAAAATCTGGTTGCAGCAGCAAACAGCTCCCCAGGCATAAACCCGCCCAAATAATAGAATGCATTTTCACACAGAATAAACTTTGACGTTTTTTGACTAAATCAAAATATTGAACCATCATGACCTCATATTTTTGAATTAAGCGGACTGAAAGAATCTATTCGTAGAGTATACCCGATGAAAATTCAATGTGCCAATGCGCGACAGGAAAAGAAGAAAGAAAATAACTAAAAAGCACTCTTCTTGCAAAAATGACGTGCCTAGGCCCAAAGAAATTTTTTCACAATAAAAAAACCCTTAAAGACTTAAGGGCAAAAGAGAGAGCCGATAAAGCCGGCACGAAACATACAACGCCAGTTTCCCTCTTCGGCAACCCAGCTACCATATTGTCCCTTCACCTTCACCGTGTCTACACGTTGCCCACAGCTAGGGGGCCTTCCCGGTTTGAAGACAATTTAGGTCTGAAGCTTTGCCGCGCGATCCACAGGTCAGGTCGCGCGATCCCTTACGGGACGTCCTCACCTTTCGGTGAGTTTGCCTTTATCGGCTTAGTTCAAACATATCATACGCCCTCGGAGAAAACAAGAGCCCGAGGAAAAGAAATCTCTGCTAAATACCAACAATACGCTCAATTTCTTTAGCTGGCTCTTTGGGCAATTGTCCTAAAAAAATCGGTAAGTTTTGCGCATTAATCGGCATAATATTAATAATCACCGGGAACAAACCCGGGATATTGATCAGTTCCAAATTTTGCTGAAGCAGTGGCAACGGAACACCTTTCCCATCGCGTTTGATTTGCAAATCCATAGTCGTCGAATCAAAGTCAATACCCCCCTTAGTTGCTTGATCTTCAACCGTTGGAGAAGAAGCAACAATAGCTTTGTCATTGACCGCACTTGAAGCAGCGGCAGAATTTAAGCGCAGCTTTAATACCCTTAAATATGACGAATCAGCATTCCCGGAATTTAACCTAACCGATAAGCTGCGTTTCAATGCATTAGGATTTCTTACAGAGTAATTATTAACAATCAACACTGCTGTATCGACCATAAGATTTAACGCAGTTTTACCATGCGGCCATTTCGAAGTTTTTAATATACTAATAATTTCTTGCGCAACTTGATCTGGATCAGCGTATCTTGCTGCCATGTTATCTTTAAGTCTTTGCAAAGATTCAAAACTTTCGTTGAGACTCCTAAAGTACACCTTAATTTTCTTAAAATCCGTATAAGCTTGATTTATCAAATGATAATCCGTATTAAAATAATCTCCACTTAGAATTCTTCGCAAATCCGCGACAATTGTATTTAAACGTTCGAAATCATTGGCCAAAAGCATGGTCTGATTCCCTTTTTTTGCGCTATTAAATGGATGCAAATACGCCTTTACTTCTTTAAGAAAATCACGCACAAATTGCGGTGTTGATTGATCATTTTGCGGTTTCTGTTTCGTCTTAAGACGAATGACCGCATCCATCAAAGCAATTCTATTAACATATGTCAATGAAGTGCGCTTAACCAATCCATAGTAATAATAATCTTCAACGGTAAAATATTCATCGTGTTCTGGAACTCGAATCGCGGCTTCCAAAACAGCAAGAAACGGCACATCACCCAATGACTTTAAAGTTTCCCGAAGAACATCCGGATTTGCAGGCAAATTATTAAAAATTTTAACGGCCTCCTCAACATTCACAGTACTAGAAGCAGAAAAGGGCTGTAGTTTTTCGTTTAACAGCGGACTAATCATTTCCCCCGGAATTCCATTCTTCAAATCCAGTCTTTTTAAAATCAAGCTCATCTGATCATCCGTTACATTATGATTTGGTTTTAATGCTCGAACCGTTTGTGCATCTAAGGTATCCTGCATGGCCTCATCAACCGTTAAGTTCTCTCCCCAAATCTGCAAAGCCATTTCATAAACTATCGACCGCAAAACCTGATTTGCAACATTATCCTTTTTGTTTAAACCCAATGATTTTTGCTGCAAAAGCTGGTCAAATATTTGATCAGCCGCATAAAAAGCCCTTCCCTCGATATTCCCAGCGTTTAATTCATCAGATAAACCTTCATCAATAGTCCCCAATAAAGGCATTTGTGATAATTGTGCTTTTTCTAAAGCAAACTCTAAAAATTGATCCAATTGTCTTGATGGAAATAATTGCTCATCATTCTTGGCCATTAATTTAAAAAACTCTCTTGTTCCCGTAAGAGAATGACTTGCAAGATATTCCTGAAATTGACGATCCGACAAACTCGCAAGCGCAGCATCCACCGCATCAAACTGTGTTTGTTTAAGATCCAGGCTGTGCGGCAAAACAGCCAATGTCAAACTGTTATAAATATCTGAATATTGTTCATAAGCTTCTCTAAATTCTCTGGGCACAATCATCAGGCCTGAGATTACCGACAATTTTCTGGCAAAAGCAATGAACGCATCCCTGCGAACAGTTTCTACACCCCAACGTAACAATTGAGCATTCAAATATTCATTACTCCGATACGGACTTTGCTGGTGAGCTAATGCAACAAATGCACCTTCAATACGCAAACTTTTTATTCTATCCATATTTTGGCGTAAATCATCCACCCCGCTGGAAGCAGAAATATTATTACCAACTTCATTTTTTGTTGTTGCGAACTGAACAGTGATGGCAGCACTGGAACTAACCCCATCAATAATCTCTCCGACTTTATCTAGCGTTATAGGAGTTGAGAAAACGATATGAGCCACTTCAAAAACAGCTCCCCCGCTAAAATACTTGTGCGGGATAAGATCACCATCTGCATCGACTTCTTCTTTAATCAAATTGTAAGCGCCTTTCTTAAAGGCGGCTAAATACTGTTCATAAATGCGCTTCTTCATCGCTTTATCATCAGTCTCGACACCAGCGACTTTGCCTTGATCGGCATAGATTTTGCCCAGCAAACTTTCTTTCAAAGCTTTTTTGTACCACGCGGCTAAAATGACGGAATTATAAATTTGACGCACATCGGCGAAATCTTGGCTTTCGTTGACGGCCTTGTCGATGGCCGGCAGAATGGTTTGGCGGAAGATTTGGGATGAAGTGTTTGTGATTAGGGGATGGGGGCTAGTGATTGGAGACTGATCGGTGGTAGTGTCATTGCGAGCGACCAAAGGAAGCGAAGCAATCTCTGCTTTCGAGATTGCCGCATCGCCCTGCGGGCTTCTCGCAATGACAGTGCTTTTTGTGACTGTTTCATAGTCCTCTGCGAGCATAACCTGCAACCGTTTTTCGCCAACCAAAACAATACCATTGCTTTCTAAAACTTCGGCCTTGGCAGGCATGATCCAAACTTTGTTCAACTGGTTAGGGACTAGAGGCTGGGGGTTAGGGGTTAGGGAGCGTCTAGCGTCTAACCTCTCTGCATTATTGACTTGATCCCAATATTTTTTTCCCAACTCTGTTTCGGGATTGGTTAAGGAAGATGCCATTTGTTTCAGCACATAATCCTGCTCCAACATGGTCTTGCCCATGGTCGTTTGGCCTAAGACGTCGGGAATAATGCGATCTTTTTCATACGGGGAAAGATTCACCCAAACTTCTTTATCAGGAATGGTTAAAGCGGCTAGGAAATATTTGACTAACTTTTCGGTTTCTTCCTTGAGTTCTTCAGTGGAAAGCTTGGTTTGGCCTTGGTCAACGATGAAATCAAATAAGAGCGGATTTTCGGGGTGAACTTTAAGACCCAGCAAAACAGGCGGTTGAAATGCGCTGGGCAAAGCCACCACACTATTGGCAGACAAGCTCTGCGCGTTGATGGGTACGACAATCAATGAAGTCAAAAAAGTCAAAGCAACAAAACTACTGATAACTTTTCTAAAAAATCCTAAAGTTCTCCAAAGCAAGTGATTTTGCACAAAATCTCCCTTCCTCGTCATAAAAATAACCGCTAAAAATGTCAATAAGATTAAGACACAAGCGAAATACAGATAAAATACATAGCGAGAGTATATAAGAGAATTTTTAAAAAAGCAAATTGACTTGACTGCAGCTAATTTCACTGCGACTGATTCACTGCAACAAAGCTACACTGATACCGGCAAAATCAACTGATTAAGAAACTCCGTCAGTGAGCGTTCGCTCTTTTTACCCGGAGCATCTTCCACTCCGCTTGAGACATCAACGGCATAAGGTTTAATTTCTTCAAATGCCAAGCGAACATTATTGGAATGAATCCCGCCGGATAGAATAACAGGAACACCAAAATTCTTGGATTCTTTAATCAGCTTCCAGTCAAAAGTCTTGCCAGTTCCACCCAGCAAACCTTCTTCATGCCGATCAAAAAGAAAAGCACTAACTGCGGACTTATACGGCCGGACAATTTCCGCGTTAAAATCGTCTTTCACCCGAAAAGCTTTAATCACTTTATAAGTGTCAAACCGTTTACAAAACGAAGGCGTTTCATCACCATGAAACTGCAAAGCCCGCAGACCACAAAACTCAGCAATATCCTTAACAGCCCCTTCCTTCTGGTCAACAAAAACCCCCACCGGAGTCACAAACGGCGGCAATTCCGAAATAATCTTTTTTGCCTTATACGGCCCGACAAAACGTTTACTTTTCTTATAAAAAATAAAACCAACCGCCCACGCGCCCAGAGACGCCGCCAATAAAGCATCTTTCGAATCGGTAATTCCACAAATCTTAGCTTTTAACATAACAACCTTTCTATTTTGAATAACCAATATTTATCATCTTACGTCTAACGTCCTAACCTTTACCCCTACCTTGTCATCCCCGAAGGTTTACCCGCCGATGCTTTGAGGCGGGTTTATCCGCCTTTGGCGGGCTTCTATCGGGGATCTACGCACGTGGAATAGATTCCCGCTAAAAGATTGCGGGAATGACATGAAGATTGCTTCACTCCGTTCGTCCCACGGGGACTCACTCTGTTCGCAATGACACTCACTAGCTACCAGCCTCCAACCACTAACGACTAATCCCTATAACCCCTCATCCCTAACCCCCATAACTTCCCTCACCTTCGCCCCCACATCCGCCACACGCAAAAAACACTCACCAATCAAAACCGCATTAACCCCCAAGGCCTGCAGCTGTTTAATTTCATCATGCGTCTTAATCCCGCTTTCAGCGACGATCACCTTGTCTTTGGGAATTTGCGGCACCAACTCTTGGCTAATTTTTAAATCAATAGTCAACGTGCTCAAATTGCGATGATTGATTCCGACAATCTCCGCGCCAGCCTTTAGCGCGCGATGCAATTCCGGTTCATTGTGCACCTCAACCAAACAATCCATATCCAAATCCATAGCGACTTGTAATAAATCTTTCAATAAAACATCATCCAAGATCGCCACAATCAAAAGAACCGCGCTAGCTCCCTGGCAGAATGTTTCAAAAATCTGATGCTCATGAATAATAAAATCTTTGGTCAAAATTGGCAGAAGAACTTCTTCATTGACTCGCTTAATATAGGTCGGCTTACCCGAAAAATATTTGTCTTCTGTTAAAACCGAAAGCGCGTCGGCTCCATTCTCTGCATACGTACGCGCCAAACCATTCAAGTCAAACGGCTCTCTGATAATCCCAACCGACGGAGAAGACTTCTTAATTTCAGCAATCAAATTCATCCGCCCGGGCTTGCTAATCGCTTTCTTAAAAAGACCATAACGGCTATGCGGTGCTGTTTTCACATTCTTCTTCAATGCCGCATAATACCCACTCTTCTGAATCAATAATTCTTTTTTATACGCAACGATTTCCTTGAGAAAATCCCGTTTCATAATTTTATTCCGTGAGTAAATGCTTTTAAATCATTGAGCTTCTGTAAAGCTTTGCCCTGATCCAAAGACCGCTGAGCCAGAACGATTCCCGCCGACAAATCTTTCACTTTTTCGGCACAATACAAAGCGCACGCCGCGTTTAAAATCACAATGTCTCGTTGAGGCCCCCTCGCACCTTTGAGAATATCCAAAGCAATCGCGGCATTTACCGGCACATCAGCACCAAGCAAATCAGATTCTTGACCCAAAGCAAAACCCAATTCCACCGGATCAAGCGTATAACTAATGATTCCGCGGCCATTATATTCACTGACAAATGTCTTGCCAGTGATAGTCACTTCATCCAACCCATCACTGCCATGAACCACAAAAGCACGACGCAAACCTAAATTCTTTAAGACTTTGGCCATCGGTTCAACATAATCCCGATTATAAACACCCATCATTTGATGCGTTGCCTTTGCTGGATTAAGCAATGGACCCAAAAGATTAAAGATCGTTTCCACACCCAAACGTTTTCGCACCGGCGCGACATTCTTCATTGCCGGATGCAACTGTTGCGCAAAAAGAAAAGCGATCCCAATTTTATCTAAACACTCACCCAAATATTCTTTTTCCATTGAAATATTCACACCCAAAGCTTCTAAAACATCCGCACTGCCACAGCGACTCGAGACTGAACGATTACCATGTTTGGCTAAAACAACACCCGCCCCGGCCACCACAAAAGCAGCAATCGTTGAAATATTAAAAGTGTTCTTTTTGTCGCCACCGGTCCCACATGTATCGAGCACAACCCGATGCCGGGTTGAAACTTCAAAAGAAAAACTTCGTAAAATTTTGGCCGCGCCCGTTATTTCATCGATCGACGGTGATTTATCATTTAAAGCCAGCAAAAATCTTGACACGGCCTCGTTGGAAACATCTCCACTGACAATCAGACGCATGGCCTGCTGAATTTCCTTTTCACTTAAATCCAAACGATTTTGCAATTTTTTAATATATTGATCCATAACATTTAGGAAATATTTAAGAAGTTCTTGAGTAACATCATCCCCGACTTGGTGAGAATAGATTCCGGATGAAACTGCACACCCCACAGCGGAAATTCTTTGTGCCGAACACCCATAATTTCCTGATCTTTATCTTTAGTCCATGCAGTCACTTCCAAACAATCAGGCAAAGATTTTTTATCAATCACCAAAGAATGATACCGGGTGGCAGCAAACGGATTGTCTAAATCTTTAAAAACGTCGGTTGATTTATGCGAAATCGGCGAAGTTTTACCGTGCATCAAATGCTTAGCGCCAATGATTTTTCCGCCATAGGCATAGCCAATGGCCTGATGCCCTAAGCAGACTCCGAGAATAGGAATTTTTCCACTAAATTTCTTAATGACTTCGACGGTAACTCCTGCATCTTCCGGACGTCCCGGCCCCGGAGAGATTACAATACGAGAGGGTTTGAGTTTGGCAATCTTCTCGCAAGTTAAAGCATTGTTGCGAAAAATTTTCATATCCGCTTTTAACTCGCCAAAATATTGGACCAAATTATAGGTGAAAGAATCAAAGTTATCGATTACCAGCAACATAGTCTTATTCTTTTTCGCGATAAATCACCGCGCCAACCTTTTTAAGTTTTTGTTCTAAATCCTCATACCCGCGTTCCAAATGATAAATACGATGAATTTCCGTTTTGCCTTTAGCCACTAAACCCGCCAAAACCAAGGCCGCAGAAGCCCGCAAATCTGAAGCCATCACCGGCGCTCCAAAAAGTGTTTTTACCCCTTCCACAACCGCGACCCCACTGTCCCGGCGGATATTGGCTCCCATACGATTTAGCTCGGCAATATGAATAAAACGGTCTGGAAAAACTTTGTCATTAATAACACTCACCCCCGGAGTAATCGCCATCAGCGCCATAAACTGTGCCTGCAAATCCGTCGGAAAGCCCGGATACGGATACGTCGTTACACTGACAGGTTTTAATTTTTTCGGCCCAATCACCGTTAAGGAGTCCTTACCTTTTTTGAAACGAACACCCGCCTCTTCCAGACGATCCACCAAAACCAAAAGCTGCGCATACTTGATATTGCGAATGGTTAATGTGCTTTGTGTCGCAGCCGCCATCAAAACAAACGTTCCCGCTTCAATACGATCCGGACCAATGGTATAATCCGCCCCATGCAAACGCTTAACTCCGCGAACCACCAAACGAGTCGTCCCCTTACCTTCAATATGAGCACCCATCTTAATCAAGAATTCACTTAACTCCTCAACTTCCGGTTCACACGCCGCGCTTTCAATAATCGTCTCGCCCAGCGCTAAACTGGCCGCCATCATGACATTGCCCGTCGCTAAAACAGACGGGCCAAAAATACCACCCAAATAAATCAAATTGCCTTTCAATTGCCGCGCTTTGGCAATCACGTAACCTGCCTCAACTTCAATGGCCGCGCCCAAAGCTTTAAATCCTTTAATATGCAAATCCACCGGACGAATCCCAATGACACAACCGCCGGGCAGCGAAACCTTAGCATGACGGAATTTGGATAACAATGGCCCCATCACACAAAACGACCCGCGCATTGTTGAAACAAGCTTGTATTCCGCCGTCGAGCTATTGGCCGCGCCGCTAATAATTGCTGTATGATTATTGTACTCAACCGTCTTACCCAAAGACCGCAGCAATTTGATCATTGTTAACGTATCACGCAACTTGGGGACATTGCGAATCACGCATTTGTCATCTGTCAGGAGAGTTGCCGCCAGAATAGGCAGCGTCGAATTCTTCGAACCACTCACCTTAATATCACCAAATAACTTTTTGCCGCCCTTGATCACTAGCTTATCCATAAGCAATTGTCCTTACTGTTGTGTCATTCAAACGTTAATGAGCCATAACAATCATTAAACCTGCGCCAAAAAAAATCGCGGCGTATCGCGGTAATCATTTTTAAAATAAAACTCCCCAAAACCATTGTCCGCCAGCAATCGATTAATACTCTCCTTTTGACCATCCCCAATTTCACAAGCTAAAACACCCTTATCTTTTAGAAAACGACGCGCCTGTGCAATCAAAACACGATAAAACTTTAAGCCATCTTCACCACCATCTAAAGCCAGCAAAGGTTCCTGCCGGACATCCTCCGGCAATGTTGCCAATAAAGCAGCCGCGATATACGGCGGATTAGCCACAATAATATCAAAACTTTTTTCAACAACACGACAAATTTCAATAAATTCAAAAAAATCGCAATGCGCAAAATCAATATACTGCGCAACCTGATTTAAACGCGCGTTCTGCCGCGCCAATGTCAAAGCCTCAGCAGAAATGTCAATAGCCATGATGCGAGCGCTGGGCAAAGACTTGGCTAAGGAAATCGCGATATTGCCTGACCCTGTACCAATATCTAAAATACGTAAATCTGTACCATGATTGCGCAATACAAACTCTAGAACATGTTCAACCAAAAGTTCCGTTTCCGGACGGGGAATCAAAACCCGCGAATCCACCTTAAACGTCAAACCAAAAAAATACGCCTGCCCAAGAATATATTGCAAAGGTTCATTTTGTCGACGACGCTGGCGCATCCGTTCCAAGCGATCGGCCTGTTGGTCTGTCAACTGCAATGGCTGAGTATAAAGCTGAGCTCGATCACATTGCAAAATTGTCGTCAACATCAATTCCTCTTCGGTCATTGTTGAGACTGCTCCTGCAATTTTTTCTCCTCTTCACCAAGCAAGGCCTGCACCAAGTCAGTCATATCCCCATCTAAAACATTATTTAATTGATGCGTGGTAAAACCAATACGATGATCCGTCACACGCCGATCTGGGAAATTATAAGTGCGAATCTTTTCACTGCGATCCCCCGTACCAACTTGTGTTTTGCGAAACTGGCTGGTTTTCTCAAAGTTTTCCTGATCCAGTTTATCCTTAATACGCGCGCGTAAAACACGCATCGCTTTGGCCCGATTTTTCAATTGAGAACGCTCATCCTGACAAACCACCACAATTCCCGTCGGGGCATGAGTCATGCGCACCGCAGAGTCAGTGGTATTAACGCTTTGGCCGCCCGGGCCAGAGGAGCGGTATACATCAATTTTTAAATCTTTGGGATCAATCTTGATTTCCACATCATCCGGCGGCTCTTCTAAAACAGCCACGGTTGCCGCAGAGGTGTGAATACGCCCAGATGCTTCTGTGGTTGGCACTCGCTGAACGCGATGCACACCGCTTTCCCACTTCAAATGCCGCGCCGCGCCTTTGCCAGAAACACTTAACACAATTTCTTTAAACCCGCCCGCTTCGGATTCATGGCTGTTCATCACTTCATTTTGCCAGCCCTGTCGCTCAGCATAACGCGAATACATCCGGTAAAGATCGGCCGCAAAAAGTGAAGCTTCCTGCCCGCCCGTACCAGCACGAATTTCAATAATCACGCTGCTGTCACTATCCACGCGACGTGGATTAACCAACTGCTCTATATCATTTTCAAGAGCGGTTTTTTTTGTTTCCAGCTCGGCAAGTTCCGCGGTAATCAGCGCTGCAAACTCCTTATCCTGCTTTTCCCCCAGCAGTTTTTTCAATTCCAGCATCTGTGCCAGCACAGCGTCATAATTATTAAAAGCTTCAACCAACGGACTCAAAGCCGAGAATTCTTTGGCAAATTTCTGATACTGCGGCTGATCTTCAATGACCATCGCGTCGGCGAGCAGCCCTTCCAGTTCACGATAACGATTCCTGGTTTTATTGAGCTTCTCTAAATCAATCATTTTGCGCCTTTTTTATACCGCTTTTCAAACCGTTCAATACGACCGGCAGAATCAACAAATTTCTTTTCACCGGTATAAAACGGATGACATTTCGAACAGATTTCCACACGTATATTTTGCTTAGTTGAGCGTGTGTGGATCACTTCACCACATGCACAGGTGATGGTTGTCACTTGATAATTTGGGTGAATTTCAGCCTTCATTTTTTTCTCCTTTTATAGTTAAGTATTTACTAACTTTCCAACGTCCAGCGTCTAATTTTTAAAACTCAACGGCCCTCGACCTTACTTATTCATATTATCTAAAAACTCTTTATTGCTCTTATACTTGCCTAAGCGGTCAATCAATAGCTCCATCGCTTCAGCTGTGTTAAGGTCATTGATCGCTTTGCGCAATAACCAAACCCGTTGTAACTCTTCTTCTTTTAATAACAATTCTTCATGGCGAGTATTTGACCGCTTAATATCAATAGCCGGGTAAATACGTCGCTGGAACAAATTACGATCCAACTGCAGTTCCATATTACCCGTCCCTTTAAATTCCTCAAAAATAACTTCATCCATCCGGCTACCCGTATCCACCAAAGCGGTGGCAATAATCGTTAAACTGCCTCCCTCTTCAACCCCGCGGGCTGCGCCGAAAAAACGTTTAGGCTTATGCAAAGCATTGGAGTCCACACCGCCAGAAAGAATTTTGCCGCTATGCGGAACAACGGTATTATACGCACGAGCTAAACGAGTGATGCTATCGAGCAGAATAACAACATCACGCTTATGCTCAACCAGCCGTTTAGCTTTTTCCAAAACAATCTCGGCAATCTGAACGTGGCGCTCGGCTGGTTCGTCAAAAGTTGACGCGATAACTTCGCCTTTAACGCCCCTTTGCATATCCGTAACTTCCTCGGGACGCTCATCGATTAATAAAACAATCAAAACAACATCCGGATTATTAGACGTGATTGAATTGGCAATCTTTTGCAAAAGCACCGTTTTACCACTGTAGGGTGGAGCCACAATCAAAGCCCTCTGCCCCTTACCGATCGGCGTCAAAAGATCCATAACGCGTGTTGATATTTCATTGGGCGTCGTTTCCAACTTAATACGATCGCGCGGATAAATCGGCGTCAAATTATCAAAAAAGATTTTATCCTTGCTCTTCTCTGGATTTTCATAATTCACAGCTTCCACTTTTAAAAGCGCGAAATACTTTTCGCCTTCTTTGGGTGGACGAATATGACCGCTGACATTGTCACCGGTTTTTAAATCAAAGCGGCGAATTTGTGACGGAGAAATATAAATATCATCCGGGCACGGCAGATAATTATAATTCGCACAGCGCAAGAAACCAAACCCTTCCGTCAAGATTTCCAGCGTTCCTTCGCCAAACATCAACCCTTCTTTTTCCGCCTGTTTCTGCAAAGTTTTAAAAATCAAGTCCTGTTTTTTTAAACCACTCGAATTCTCAACCCCCATAGCGCGAGCCAATTTTGTCAAATCAGACATTTTCATGTCTTTTAATTTAGTGATATCAATTTGTGTACCACCCCCTGCCGCAGAAGAAATAACGGCCGCATCTTCTGCACCTTTATCCTTACTGTCGTTTTTAATCAGTTCCACTTCTTCTTCATTTGTTTTTTCTTTCGATGTTCTTGGCATGTTCTCTTTCCTCATCTGTTATTGTATTGTTTTTAAATCTTATTCCCTGTATCGACGATTGATCATTTCCCAAATTTTTTTGACCAATTTTTCTGTTTCCTGAATAGTCCCTCCATTTTCAACAATAATATCGGCTCGCCGCACTTTCTGCGTCATCGACCATTGGCGCCGTATCCTTTGCAAGGCCTGCTCTCGGCTTAAATGATGTTGCCTAAGACAACGCTGCATTTGAATCTTTTTGCTGACTTTGACAACAATCGTGACATCAACCAATTGATCCATTCCTGACTCAAATAACAACGGCACATCCAAAACAATGACGAGCTTGCCAGCTTTTCTTAATAATAAAATTTGTTTGCGCGTTTCACGAGCAACAACAGGATGGATGATCGCTTCCAGCTTCTTTAACTGCGACGGATTATTAAAAACAATAGCGGCAAGTTTTTTGCGATCAATCTGACCGCGCGTCACAATCTCCGGCCCAAAAACACGCACAACTTTCTGAAAACAACCCTCTGCCGGTCTTAAAGCCCGATGAGCTAACACATCCGCGTTAATTACACCAGCTCCCAAGTCAGCCAACATCGCCGCAACAGTTGACTTTCCCGTCGCCAACTGGCCGGTAACACCCACAACAATGCTTTTCTTTCTTACTGATTTTTTAGACATTGATTATAAAGTCCGACATATTGAAGCGCGGAACTTTCCCACGAAAAATTTGCTTTCAAAGCTTCTTCAACAATCACATCAAAAACTTTAGGCTCACGATAAACCTTAACAGCCTCGGTGATAATATTAAAGAAAGCATCCGGCGTATACTCGGTAAAAACAAATCCATTGCCACCCTGATCATGAGGAATAACAGTATCCATCAAACCGCCCACACGATAAACAACTGGAACCGTGCCGTAACGCATGCTAATCATTTGACTTAAACCACACGGCTCATAAACCGACGGCATCAAAAACAAATCAGCCCCAGCATAAATAGCATGAGAGAACTCCTCATCAAAATTCAAATCAACTGCAATTTTATCTGGATACTGTTTAACCCACGATGAAAGCATCTGCTGATATTTTTCTTCACCAACACCCA
>JACKFI010000018.1 GCA_020632555.1 Candidatus Omnitrophota bacterium
GTTGTGTCCACTTTTTCGGGGGAAGATCATCCTTGATAGGATAATCTTTCAACCGAATTAACGTGCGTAAAAAGCTCATCATTCTCTAATGGTTTATGTGTCGATAAAAAATAGCCAAAACCCAATGCCACAAATAAAACTAAACCAGTAAAAAACATTACACAAGATCTATTTTTCAATAATTCTTTCATCTTTCCCGACCCTAGAACCAAATAAAAATTAAAATGAGAAGACTTTATCAGCGGAATTTGATTTTTTTCATCGCAAACGCACACATTTGCAAAAGAATAAATCCTTGACGAAAACGTTGAATATTGGTCGTGCCGTACAAACGCTCTTTATAACGAATCGGAAGTTCAATCACCTTAAGATTCAACTTCACCGCGCCAAAAATCAAATCAAAATCACCAAAGGGGTCAAAATCGCCGAAGTAAGAACGATTGGCCACAATTTCGTTATAATGTGATTTGAATAAAACTTTTGTCCCACACAAAGTATCTTTAAACCTTTGCCCTAATAACCATGAGAAAAATACACCAAAGAACTTATTAGCCAAAAGATTCAAAAAACGCATCGCTTCCTTTTCCATCGGATAAACCAGCCGACAACCATTAATAAATTCACCCCGACGGTCGCGAATCGCTTCATAAAACTTTGGCATATCCTCTGGGGCCACGGTCAAATCCGCATCAAGAATCATCAAAACCTCACCTTGCGCCTGACCAAAACCAACCCTAACAGCATCCCCTTTGCCCTTGCCAGTTTGCCTAAACAATTTGATATCTTTCCCCGGATACGCTTTGATCACCCGCTCAACTTCTTCATACGTTCCATCACTGGAACCTCCTTCAACAAAAATAATTTCCACACTACGCCCAAAATCCGGCAAACGCGTTACCGCTTGTTCAATATTGCCTTTTTCATTACGACACGGCACCAAAACCGTCACGTCATAATCTTTCACATCATTAAAAATCGGCCGCGCAATAACGAAATGATTTAATGTCAAAGCATTAAAAATCGGCATTTTAGCAACAAAGCGATTTAAGATATAACTCAAAGCCAAAACTTTCTTCGGAAACAATATCGAACGCTCTGTCTTAATCGGTTCATAGCCGGTTAAAGTGAAGAAATTACAAACATCGTGATAAGCGACCCAATTCTGAATCCGTTGCGGAATTTTGGCATGCGACATCTCACCCAGCTTTAAGAAATATTGCCAAACAACGCTATAATACTCAATAATGATACGTGTGTGGGAATGACAAAACTGCTTTAAATCCTTAAAAAACTGTTGAATATCTTCCAATTCACCTAAAAGACCAGAAAGAATAATGTAGTCGAATTTTTCTTCACTTTTAAAATCTTGAATGGTGCCACTAAAGAATTGATATTGCGGATATTTAGCTGCCGCAATTTTAATCGTAGCTGGACTAACATCAATACCAACACCAACCTTAGGCGCTAAAGCATCCAACAGATCACCTGTCGAACACCCCACCTCCAACACTGATTTACCCTTAGGAACAAAATATCGATACTCTTTAAACAGCAATTCATAATAATAAAGATTTTTTAATCGATAATAATCCCGCTCCGGCGCTAAACGATCGTAATGGTGAATAATATCTTTAAGCATAATATGGCAGCTATTGTAATATAAGAAATCGTTAAACAAAATTAAACTTTAGAAAAATTATGCCTGAAATGATCATACAAATCCAAACAACATGTTATAATGCGGCATTAAAAGAATGAATTGTCCTATGAAAAAAATTACAGAAATCTTCCAGTCTCAAAAATGCACGTTTTCATTTGAACTTTTTCCACCCAAAACGGAAAATGGCTATCAACAACTCCTCAAAACAATTAATGACTTAGCAGCCTTAAAGCCCGATTTTATTTCTTGCACCTATGGTGCTGGCGGCGGTAGTCGCAACAAAACCTTTGATATCGTTGAACACATTCAGACTCAACATCATATTCCCAGCGTTGCTCATTTAACATGTGTTTGTCATACCAAAGAAGAAATCAAGAATATCTTGACCCAAATCAAAACCCGTAACATCTGCAACGTTCTAGCTCTGCGCGGCGACCCACCTAAAGACAACCCAACATGGACTCCTGGGCCTGATAATTTCCAATATTCCAGCGAACTGTGTCATGCGATCCGCTCAAGTTTTGGCCAGTATTTTAGCATCGGCGTCGCCGGTTTTCCTGAAGGGCATATCCTATGCCCTGATCGTGACCAAGATGCTAATTTTCTAAAATTAAAAATGAACAACGGTGCTGATTATGTCATCACACAATTGTTCTTTAACAATCAGGATTATTTCGATTATATCCAACGTCTGCGCAAAATCGGTATCACCGCGCGCATCATTCCGGGTATTTTGCCAATCACCGATTTTAATAATTTGCTGAAATTTTGCACTCTCTGCGGCGCAACAATACCTGATGAAGTTAGAAAGATCTTTGCCCCAATTGCTGACGACAAAGAAAAAACATATCAAGCCGGCGTAATGTTTGCCAGCCAACAATGCCGTGACTTACTTGCCGGTGGCGCGCCGGGTCTGCATTTCTACACACTCAACAAACTCGACCCTCTAACCACAATTCTTAATAACGTACGGCCATAAAAAATTAATAAAAACAAAATTATTAGTCTTACTTCCCCAACATTCGGTCAAAATCCGCAACAGAAATCGCTGGGTAGCTGGAAAACCCAATCCCCGTCAAAACCGTCAATCCCAAAGAAGCCTTCATCGCGGTTTGTAAGTCTGGAAAATCCGCGGTCAAAATCACATCATACCCGCCCAACAGCGTGTACATGGACAACACTTTCCCGCCCAGTTCCTTAATCAACCCTAAAGACTTATCTGTTCGATTAACACTAATATCGCGAACTGCCTCCGACGAATACTTGCCCAACATCACAAAAGTTTGCATACAAACTCCTTTAGGTTAATGATTGATTTTATTGATATATAAGACTGCCCGCCTTGATTAAAAAATATTGCGCAATCACAATCAAAACCAAAGCGCAAATACGTTTAATATACAAAAGCCAACGACCCGACTTTGGCAAGCTGGCCATCATACCGCTAAAAGTTCCCACCAAAATCAATGATGTCCCAACACCATAAGCAAAAACAAAAACCAAAGAAACACCATGAACAATATTTTCTTTCGAAGCAATATACAACAACAGCGTCCCTAATGCCGGAGCCGTACAAGGCCCGACAATCAATCCCGACGACATCCCAAAAAGCAAAACCGCTCCTAAATTCTGCGGCCTAATCTTATTGTGTGTTTTAGCATTAAACGTTGGCAAGGGAATAATATCCAGCATCGCAAAAGCAAAAAACAAAATAACATTGGCGACACAAATGTAAATGATCGGACTGTTTTGAATCTGTCCAAAAATTTTACCCGACAAAGCAGCAAACACCGCGAAAGCTGAATACGTCAAAGCCATACCCAGAACATAAACCAACGAAATCACAAAACCTAATAAGCGCGAGCCCTTGGTATTGATAGCGGCAATGAAACTAGCCGTCATTGGCAAGACCGGATAAACACACGGGGTAAAACTTACAGTCACGCCACCTAAAAAAACAATAACATAATCAATCCACGTTCCAGAAATATTCATAAAAATGACCTTTCTTATGAAGTTATTTTCTACCTAAACAATCGAGAATGCAATGATTTATTGACTTAACTGTGCTCTCGGGATTCGACAATCCGGCGAGTCATTTCGGCTTCGTAGAGAGCCTGGATGGATTTCAATTCTTTTTTCCCGAAGGATTCAATGATAACTTGTTCAATAGCCTTAAGGCGGGCTTGCAAATACCAATACTCAGGCTGCATCGTTTTCTTTTTAAGATTAATGTACTTCTTATCGATAGCTTTCTGTTCTTTGGTCTCCATATAAATTTGAAAATCGACAATTTTCTTTTGATACGCGGCATCGGTCTCTTTATTCTTCAATAATAAATCCAAAAGCCGACGGTCCACCAAAGCTTGTGTAAAATAACGATCAATACGATCCAAATCCTCCTTAGTCGTTTTATAACACCACAACAAATACCGATAAATAAGATTCTTTTGGTTTAACGACATCTTCAAAACATACTCCTTAACACAAATAATCTTGCCATGAACAACTGATTTGACCGCCAACAATTACCCTACTTTTTATTCACAACGGCGGGAGATTTTACATTAAGAAATGCTGCATCAGAAAATTGAGTTGGGCTCAAGTAAATTTTACGTAAATCTTCCAACGGATAACCTTTGTCTTTCAGCTGCTCAAAAATCCCTTGATAAATCTTAAAAGAAAACTCTGATGACTGCTTAAGATATTCTCCAGCAAATAACGGCATCGCTTGCGCAAATTTCTTTCCAGCCGTCGATTCATAAAACTCATTAATCGCCCGCGCATCTTCAATAGTAAAATATTGACTAAAGATTTTCACCGCGATGCCATCGGCTTGCTTTGTGTCAACTTTACTTATAATCTCTTGAACAATCTCTTGCGGAACCTCTTGAGCAATCAAAGTGTCCGAAAAACTTTTAATATTTTTCTTCATCATGTCTCCAGCAGAAAACTTCATCATGTTATTAATTGCTCTAACAATTTGATCTTTATCCTGTGTTCCAACATCTGCCTGAGCATAAACAAAAGTCGAGCTCAACACAAAACTACAAACTAATAAAATTCCAAATACTCTATACATAATCCTTCTCCAAATTAACGTTTAAAATAAAAAACCTTGTCTGTCCCCTAAAAGGTGACTGACACCTTTGCTCACCTTAAGGACACGCACTACCTGGTGGCTTTATCTTCCAAGTGACATTTCCCACTGCACTACCATAACAATGTGAACCTGAAACCCACACCCCCCATTGCCAAGCAAAAGCGCAAGAAACTGCCCCAGAATACCCTGCTGGAATAGTACATTGCTGAACAACAAAACCAGAACCAGTTGTTGTCGTCACACCAAAAGGACAGTTAGCACAACCCGTATCAGAATAAGGAGGACATCCTGAATAATTTGAACACGGCTGAGAAGTCGACGGCCTTGTTGATGCCGGACACCAATTATCACCAACAATAACACCATCTGATCTCACACAAGAAACAGTTCCAAATTGCGTCCCACCACTACCACACGTCGTACTACAAGTACCCCAGGAAACAGCACCCCAACCATACGTACATCCTGCTGTACTCGAACACGTTTGAGAAGTCGACGGCCTTGTTGATGCCGGACACCAATTATCACCAACAATAACACCATCTGATCTCACACAAGAAACAGTTCCAAATTGCGTCCCACCACTACCACACGTCGTACTACAAGTACCCCAGGAAACAGCACCCCAACCATACGTACATCCTGCTGTACTCGAACACGTTTGAGAAGTCGACGGCCTTGTTGATGCCGGACACCAATTATCACCAACAATAACACCATCTGATCTCACACAAGAAACAGTTCCAAATTGCGTCCCACCACTACCACACGTCGTACTACAAGTACCCCAGGAAACAGCGCCCCAACTATACGTACATGCTGAATAATCCGTACAGGGCTGACTGGCAGCCGGTTCACCTGCCGGATCAACTCTGCGGCATTCATCTAAATTCGGCATTCTAGTCTGCGGTGGGAATGTTCGATCACAAAAGACATTACGTGTTTGTGTCCCTGTTCCACAATTTACACTACACGTGCTCCAAGCATCATTTCCCCAGCTGTACGTACACACCGGTTGATTTGGACAGGCCCGTGTACTAGAGGGCTTGCTGGCCACGTCACATAAATTATCTGCAACAACACCACCTTGCCGATCCACACATTGCACCAGTGCTGTTTGTGTTCCCGCATCACATGGCGTGCTGCACGGCCCCCAACCACCGGTTAACCTCCAATTGTAACAAGCCCCTAAATTACACGCCGCAGTATCGTCTGGTCTTTGTGCCGCATTGCACAAATTCACATTTGTTTGCACCTGTCCATCGCTGACGCGAACACATTGAACAGTCTGATGTTTGTTTCCCGGTCCACACGACGCATCACAACCACTCCACCCGCTGGTAATCCACTGATATCCGCAAGAAGTACCCGTATTACAGGGAATTCTCCCACCGGGATGAGGATTTGGATAAGCACTGCAATTGGACACCGCAACGAAATTTCCCGTTAAACGCTCTTTGCATTTCATATCAATCGGCGCAGTCCCTGCTCCGCAAGGCTCGCTGCATAACCCAATCGCTCCCTCTTCCCAAGAATAACATTCCCCATCATTACAAGGCTGACTTGACAATGGGGGGCTTCCCGGGCAGAAACTAAAAGGTACGGGGCCGGTTCCAACATCCATACAAACGACACTTCGAGTCTGCGTGCCAGCTCCGCATGCTGGTTGACACGCACCAAATGTCCCAATTTGCCAAACATAGGAACCGCACGAACCTGCGTTACAACTGACTGTTTCAGCAGGCTTAGGCCCACTACAAAAAGCATCTCCCACCGGTTGACTACTCTCATTGCCTTCGCACCAAACACTGCGGGTTGCTGTACCAATTCCACATGTCACCGAGCACGTTTGGGCAGGTCCAACGCGCCAAGTATAGCCTTGATAAATCGTTTTAACAGTACCATCTAAAGTCTTTTCAACCGTTGTTTTCAACGGACCGGCTATAGCCAAAATTCCGCCGACCACGGCGACTACGACCAATAAATATTCGATGACTTGCTGAGCTTTTTGATTGAATTGCATACGGGCAGGATCTCCTGAAAAGAAATTAAAGCCTTAAAAAACAATTAAAGTATAGCAGAAATTCATAAAACTGACCAACACCTTTAATTGACGGTTTTGGCTGGCATTCT
Source organism: Candidatus Omnitrophota bacterium (assembly GCA_020632555.1). Taxonomy (GTDB): domain Bacteria; phylum Omnitrophota; class Gorgyraeia; order Zapsychrales; family JANLHA01; genus JADLGJ01. The sequence goes on from JACKFI010000018.1 coordinate 6,897, forward strand.
TTCCTTTTTCAACATTTTTTTCTGTTCTTTAGCTTTGTACAAAAGCTTCCAGGGATTTTCTTTAATGTCATAACTCATTTCTTCTAGATTTGCACTGGCGGCATCCAGATTCTTTACCATATCATCAATATACCGACTATTTACACTCAAACGTTCATTCACATTAGTCGTAATCAAATTGAAATTCTTAGACGTAACATGCAAATCCTTAATCATTTCATCAATTTCAGCATGATTATTCTGCAGCTGACTCTTAATTTCTTCAGAAATAGCCGTTAAATTCTTAGCCATAACAATACCTTCGGATAAAAGTTTTTCCATACTGGCAGGCTCTTCACCGAGAATCACTGCGCCAGGTTCAAGAAAACCAAACTTACTATCTTTCATTTCGATGGCCACATACTTTTCACCCATAAAACCCATAGTCCGAATCGAAGCTTTTGCGTTCTTAGGAATTTTTGCCTCGGCTTTAAGCCAAAGCGTCAATTCAATTTGCGGAATATCAGCATAGAGAACTTGCACATCCTCCACACGGCCTTTTTCCAAACCATTGAGTGTAACCGGAGCATTCTTGCCTAGTCCTTGCACATCAGAAAAATGAATCTTAATCCGATATCCATCGGGAATAAAACTAAAGTCGCCAATTTCCCACGTTAAAACAGCAAGAATGACAATAACTACCGTAACCAAAATCCCAATCTTTGCTTCATTGGTCAATTTCATAAGTCAGCACTCCTCTATCTTTAAGATTCTCCCGCAAAATTGACATCTTCGATGTTTTCCGAAAAATTAATCGGCCCTTCAAGCCGACCATTAATAAATTGCTGAACAATATCATCTTTTGAATTCTTGATCTCATCCGGCGTTCCAATTTGCAAAACCCGCCCTTTATGCAACATCGCTACCCGATCCGCGATACGAAAAACACTTTCCATATTGTGTGTAACAACAATGGATGTTAAAAGCAGTTTCTTATTCAAATCCAGAATGAGTTTATCAACGACCGCACAAACAATTGGGTCCAAACCGGCTGTCGGTTCATCATAAAACACCGCTTCCGGATCCATAGAAATCGCGCGCGCTAGGCCAACACGCTTTTTCATCCCACCGGATAACATACTGGGCATCAGCTTCTCAAAACCCGAAAGCCCGACCAAACCCAATTTCATTTTAACCAACATGCTGATAATTTTAGGATCAAAATTATTTGTGTGCTCACACAAAGGCAAACTCACATTTTCCTCAACATTCAAATAATCCAATAACGCCGATGATTGAAAACACATGCCAAAGCGTCGTTTAACATTTTCTGTTTCTTGCTCACTGAGTGTGGTCAAATCTTTATCACCAAAAAAAACTTTGCCCGAGTCAGGTCTCATCGCCCCAGTCATATGCCGCAACAACGTACTTTTCCCGCAACCTGATCCGCCCATAATCACAAACGTTTCACCTTGATAAATATCCAAAGTAATACCATCCAAAACCTTACGGCCGTCAAAGTATTTAACTAAATCCACAACCGAGATAGCGACCTTTTTTTCTCTCATATATTCGAAAAATAATAAATTCCCGTCACAACGCAATCCGCGACAATGATTAAAATAAAACTGGTCACAACACTAATCGTCGTCGCGCGACCAACGCCCACCGCGCCGCCGCGAGTGTTTAACCCTTGATAACAACCAACAAGGGCAATGATCAAAGCAAAAACCAACGATTTGGATAAACCGGTATAAACATCTTTCAAAGTCAAATATTCAAACGCTGTCTGCAAATACAAATACGAATTAATGCCCAAGTTACCAACTCCAATAATATACCCGCCAAACATTCCCGAAAGGTCCCCAATCACTGTCAAGCACGGCAACATAAAAAACAAAGCCACAACTTTGGGAACAACCAAAAACCGCACCGGATTAATCGCCATCGTTTCCAAAGCTTCAATCTGTTCATTAACCTGCATCGAACCAATCTCGGCGGTAATCGCAGCACCAATTCGACCAGCAATAACCAAAGCCGTCAAAACAGGACCTAATTCACGACAAATCGAAATCGAAACCAAACTCGCGACATAAATGGTTCCGCCCAATTTTGAAAGCTGTTGAGCACTTTGCATCGCCAAAACAACACCAGTAAAGAACGTAACGAAGAACACAATCACAACCGAACGCGTTCCCATAAAAACCATCTGTTCAAAAACAGGCTGACGTTTGACCGGCTTGCCTCTTTTAAACCCAAAGAAAATCCAATAAAAAGCTTGTCCCGCCAAAGACAAAAATCCCTGTAAAATATTGACCCACGATAAAATATTGGCACCAACGGACTCAAGAAGTTTTAACATAAGAAGACATTATTCATGGATGATGCTTTTTTAAAAGACCGTTAACAACATTTAGAAAATGATCACGATTCAAAGGTTTAGCAATGTACTCGTCAGCACCCACCTCAAGACCAATCTTGCGATCTTCGTCCTCTGAACGCGATGTTAATAAAACAACTGGGATTTTCTTAAATTTTTCTTGAGATTTTAAAAGACGGCAAATATTAAAACCATTGATCATTGGAATCATAACGTCAAGAACGATGAGATCAACCCTCTCTTTCATCGCCATTTCCAAGCCGACCGGAGCATCGGTTGAACTAATCACGTCATACCCGCCGGAACTGAGGATAGCTCCAGCAAGTTTGATAACCGTCAGGTCATCATCAATAATCAAAATACGAGCAGGCACAGAGCTATTCATAACGACGATATTCTAATCATGAAAATTTCGCATGACAAGAAAAAGTTAAGATTATTCCTTTCCTATCAACAACCAACCCCTAACCCCTAATCATTAACCCCTAACATCTAATATTCAATTTAATATCCCAAAATTGGAGCAAGCCATTTTTCCATTTCCGCAAGCGGCATATTTTTACGAGCCGCGTAATCCTCAACCTGATCTTTGGCAATCTTACCAACATAAAAATACTTTGACTTAGGATGAGCAAAATACAAACCACAGATTGAAGACGCTGGCCACATAGCGTAATTCTCTGTCAAAACCGCACCAATATTTCGTTGGACATCTAATAATTTAAACAATGCTGGTTTTTCCGTGTGATCCGGTTGCGCCGGATATCCCGGAGCCGGACGAATACCACGATATTTACATTGAATCAACTCTTCATTAGTTAATTGCTCATCAGCCGCATAACCCCACAATTCCTTGCGTGCTTTTTCATGCAACCATTCGGCTGTCGCTTCTGCCAATCGATCGGCCAGAGCTTTAGCCATGATAATCTCTAGATCATTATGATCTTTTTCTGCTGCCGCAATCAATTGTTCAATACCCAAACCGGCAGTAATCGCAAATGCACCCAGATAATCTTTAACACCAGAATCTTTGGGCGCAATAAAATCCGCCAAAGCATAATAAGGCTCGCCATCCTTCTTCTCATTCTGCTGGCGCAAAGTATAAAACTTGGTCAAAATGGTTTTTCGATTTTCATCCGCATAAAGTTCAATATCATCGCCAACACTATTGGCCGGATAAAAAGCCGCAACCGCATTAACCGTCAATGATTTCTGAGCAATAACTCTTTTCAAAAAATCCTGAGCACTCACATAAATTTCCTGCGCTTGTTGACCAACTTTGGCATCTTTTAAAATGTTAGGAAACTTCCCCTTTAAACCCCAAACAATAAAAAACGGTGACCAATCGATATAATTGGCCAATTCAGAAATCGCCACCTGACTAAAAACTTTAGTCCCCAAAAAAGATGGTTTGGTAATCGCAACTGATTTCCAATCACTTTGCATTCTCTCCCGACGAGCTTCTGACAAATTCAGAAATTTTTGCGTAAGCTGACGATTTGCATGCTCTTGGCGAAGAACCTGATAATCCCCTTTAATTTTTGCGGTTAGCTCTTTTCGCTGATCTGTTTCCATCAAAGCCCGACAAACACCAACACTGCGTGAAGCATCTTTAACATGAATAACAATATTGTTGTAACACGGGGCAATTTTAACAGCCGTGTGATTCGGTGAAGTCGTTGCCCCGCCAATCATCAGCGGAATTTGAAAACCTTGCCGCTGCATTTCACTGGCAACATGAACCATTTCCTCTAAAGACGGCGTAATCAAGCCGCTCAAACCAATCATATCCGCTTTTTCTTGACGTGCTGTATCCAAGATTCTTTGACAAGACACCATTACACCCAAATCAATGATTTTAAAATTATTACAAGCCAAAACAACCCCAACAATATTCTTACCAATATCATGCACATCACCTTTGACCGTCGCCATAACAACTGTTCCTGCATTCTTCGCTTGGCCGGCCTTCTTTTCTTTTTCAATAAATGGGGTCAAATAAGCCACTGCTTTTTTCATCACCCGCGCGCTTTTAACAACTTGGGGCAAAAACATTTTCCCCTCACCAAACAAGTCCCCAACAATATTCATTCCCTTCATCAGCGGGCCTTCAATAATCTCAATGGGTCGAGGAAATTGCTGACGGGCCTCTTCCACATCCTGATCAATAAATTCAACAATCCCGCGCACCAAAGCATGAGCCAAACGCTCTTCTACCGACACATTTCGCCAAGACAAATCCTCAACCAACTTTTTACCGGCACCCTTAAAGTTTTCCGCATAAATTGTCAATTTCTCCGTCGCATCACCTTTACGATTCAAAATCACATCTTCCACCAAAACCAAAAGTTCAGGTGCAATATCCGCATAAACTGCAATCATGCCTGCGTTGACAATGCCCATATCCATACCAGCTTTTATCGCATGAAACAAAAACACAGAATGCATCGCCTCACGCACAGAATCATTGCCGCGAAAAGAAAATGACACATTGCTAACCCCGCCGCTGACCTTAACCAAAGGCATCAACTTTTTAATCTCTCGCGTCGCCGCAAAAAAGTCCACGGCATAATTATTATGTTCTTCAATACCTGTAGCAATCGCGAAAATATTAGGATCAAAAATAATGTCTTGTGGTAAGAACCCGATATCTTCCGTCAAAATCTTATATGCTCGTTGACAAATCTCAATGCGCCGTTCCAAAGAATCCGCTTGCCCTTGTTCATCAAAAGCCATAACCACCGCCGCCGCGCCGTAACGACGAACTTTCTTGGCTTGCTCTTTAAAAACGCTCTCCCCCTCTTTCAAACTAATGGAATTAACAATCGCCTTGCCTTGCACACATTTGAGCCCCGCCTCAATCACCGACCATTTTGATGAATCGATCATAAAAGGTACTCGCGCAATATCTGGTTCAGCACTGGCCAAATTCAAAAACTTAACCATTGCCTTTTGCGAATCCAACATCGCCTCATCCATATTGATGTCAATCACCTGCGCACCGGATTCCACCTGCTGACGGGCAACCGACAATGCTTCATCATAATTTCCAGCAAGAATCAGCTTGGCAAACTTTTTAGAACCAGTCACATTGGTTCGCTCACCGACATTAACAAAATTGGTATCCGCTCGAATAATCAAAGGCTCTAAACCACTCAAAGCGGTATCTGGCAAAACATGAGGAATTTTTCGGGGAGCTATGCCTTCGACCGCTTGCGCGATAGCTTTAATATGCTCAGGCGTACTGCCACAACAGCCACCAACAAAGTTCAGAAGTCCATCTTGAACAAAATCTTGAATAATCGCCGCCATTTGGTCAGCCGTTTGATCATATTCTCCAAACGCATTGGGTAGGCCGGCATTAGGATAACAACTGACATAACAATCCGCGATTCGTGATAACTCAGCCAAATACGGCCGCATATCTGCTGCTCCTAAAGCACAGTTTAATCCAATTGATAAAGGTTCACCGTGCGCCAGAGAAATCCAAAACGCTTCTGTCGTCTGTCCAGATAATGTTCGACCACTGGCGTCAGTAATGGTTCCCGAAATCATCAGCGGCAAACGCTTACCGATTTTTTCACAATAGGTCAGAAAAGCAAAAATCGCCGCTTTGGCATTGAGCGTATCAAAAATGGTTTCAATTAAAATCAAATCGACTCCGCCATCGATCAAAGCGCGCAATTGTTCTGTATATGCTTCAACCAATTGATCAAATGTGATCGCGCGATAACCCGGATCATTGACATCCGGCGAAAGTGATGCGGTTTTACTGGTCGGGCCAATCGCCCCGGCAACAAAACGTGGTTTATCAGGATTTTCTTTCGAAAAAGCATCAGCCGCTCTACGAGCAATCTTTGCGGAAGCGAGATTTAAATCATAAACCAAGCTTTCCATTTTATAATCCGCCATGCTAATGGCATTAGCATTAAACGTATTGGTCTCAATGATATCCGCCCCCGCGGCCAAATACTCGCTATGAATCGCTGCGATAATCTGCGGCTGAGTCAATGACAAGAGATCATTATTCCCCTTAAGGTCACTGGCATAATCCGCAAATTGTTTGCCGCGATAATCACATTCTGTCAATTTATAACGTTGAATCATCGTGCCCATCGCCCCATCAATCACAACAATGCGGCGAGCAAGAATTTCAACTAAAGGATGATCGTTGGGAAATAATTTCATGCGGCAAAAATGCTGGATTCAAATTTAGGAGCAGCATAAACAAATTGCTGTGTTTCTTCATTAAAGGAATTAATTAAAGGTAAAGGAGGCAAATCCGATATAACACACGGGGATTGAATATGTTGTTTAAATTCTGGCATGAATCTGTTCACAATACTGGCAATCAAAATCGATTCTTCCATAGGCAAAAAACAACGCGTTTGATTGGTCACCCGGCCACATTCAAAGAGAATTTTATCAATATCATCATCAACAGCGGCATGATTCTCAAACTTGCGTAAATAATCCGTAATCATTCTCGTTCCATGATTGCAAGGAATACACTGCCCGCAAGATTCACGCGCGAGAAAATCTGAAAACATCGTCGCCACTTTCACCATACACACGCTCTCATCATAAACAATAAAACCAGCCGAACCCAATCCTCCACCCGCCGCGCGTAACGTTCCAAAACCCATGGGCGTATCAAAAATCTCGGGCGTCATCACCTTATTAGCCACTCCCGAGAAAACCGCTTTAATCGGATCATCACCGATGGGCCCACCGCCTAAGTCATATAAAAGTTCCCGCAAGGTCGCACCCAAAGCTAACTCGTACATGCCCGGCTTTTTAACATCACCGCATAAAGTAAAAATCATTGTTCCCGGCGTATCGTCTGATCCATAACTCCGAAACCAGTCTGCGCCATTGGCCATAATATGGGCCACATGACTCAAACTTTCAATATTGTTGACAATGGTCGGATTATATTCTGTCGGCGTGCAACGCACACCAAAAAGAAACGGCGGCATATTGCGCGGCATCGCTCCCCGTCCATCCACAACTTCAAGTAATGCTTTTTCTTCACCAAATAAATATTCATCCGGCCCGGGGACAATCTCAACATATCCTGAGGGCATAATATTATCCCGCACCATTTCGTCAATAACGCGACGCACATTAGCCGTTTCGGTTTTAAACTTCGCCTTTAAACCTATAAAAATTTGTTTGGCGTTTATCACATAGGCGGCAATCAGCGCGCCTTCAATCAATTGATAAGGATTTTTTTGTAAAAGATAACGGTCTTTGTATGTTCCTGGTTCACCTTCTGAGCCATTGACCACCACATACTTCGTCGGGCTTGGATCTTCGAAAATGGTTGTCCATTTGATCGCGGTTGGAAAACCAGCCCCGCCTCGGCCGCGCAAACCTGCTTTTTTAATTTCCTCAATAACACCTCTCGGCGGCAAACTGCGAGCCCGTTCAATACCCCGTACGCCTCCTATAGCCTTGTAGGCGTCCAAGGTTAAAATGGGTTTCAAATCTTCTGGCAATAAAATGCGCGTTTCCGTTCTCATGATGGTTTTAACTCTTAATTCCCGTGCCTTTTTGCAAAAGATAAACGTTAGCATAAATCAAAATCCCACTGAGAACAATCAAAAAAAAGATACTACTGATCACACTGACATCAGAAAACCCATAAAATCCATAACGAAAACCATTAACCATATATAAAACTGGATTAAAAAGTGATACCTTTTGCCAAAACCCCGGTAAACTGTGAATCGAATAAAAAACGCCACCCAAATAAGTCAGCGGCGTCAAAACAAAAGTCGGAAAAATCGACACATCATCAAATTTCTTGGCAAAAATCGCATTGGTCAAACCAGCCAAAGAAAACACCAAAGCTGTTAACAAAATAAATATCAAAATAATACCAATGTGCTCAACATTGGGGCGAGTAAAAAAAATAGATACTATAAAAACTATCCAACCAACCAAAATTCCCCGAATCATGCCACCCATCACATAACCAGCAATAATGGCAACATTGGATGTCGGCGAAACCAAAACTTCCTCAATGCTGCGTTGAAACTTCACGCTGAAAAAAGAACTCACCACATTAGAAAATGCACTATTAATCACTGCCATCATCACCAGCCCCGGCACAATAAAAGCCATATAGCTGACACCTTGAATATCTCCGATGCGAGAACCAATGAATTTTCCAAAAATAACAAAATATAAAGTCTGCGTAATCACCGGCGGCAAAAGTGTTTGCGTCCAAATACGCAAGAACCGCATAATTTCCCGACGGACAATGGTTTCAAAAGCAATAAATTGTTCTTGATAAGCTGTACGTATCATTTTAGTTATTCAAAACTTCCAAAAAAAGTTTTTCTAAACGATGCCCTTTGGGTCGAATATCTGTCAAAATCATTTCCGCTTGCGCTAAATGAAAAACAAAATCATGCAGTGTGTCCTTGCGGCTTAATTCCACTTCTAAAGTTGTTTCATCAATAACCCTGGGCTGATACTTTTCTAAAACAACACTTGGCTTAACCTGTTGAACACTCACCACATAAACTTCCCGTTCCATAACAGCCACCAACTTCTTAACCGAATCACACATAATAATCTCGCCGCCTTTAATGATCGCGGCATTGCGACACATTTGCTCAACTTCTTCTAAATAATGTGTAGTTAAAAGAATTGTCATCCCGGCAGCATTTAATTCCCGCAAATATTGCCACATCTCATGTCGAATTTCAACATCAACCCCGGCCGTTGGTTCATCCAAAAACAAAACCTTTGGCTGATGCATCAAAGCCCGCGCAATCATCAGCCGCCGCTTCATTCCCCCAGACAATGTCCGCGGGACATTCATACGTTTCTCCCATAATCCCAAACGTTTTAAAAGCATTTGCGCTTCTCCAAAAGCTTCTTGGCGAGGAATACCAAAATAACCAGCCTGAGTAATCAAAATATCAATCACTCGTTCAAAAATGTTTAAGTTGATTTCTTGCGGAACAACACCAATAAACTTCTTTGCTTTTGAAAAATCATGATCAATATCACAGCCTGAAATCTTAACTTGCCCAGAAGTTTTTTTAACCAAATCAGTTAATATGCCAATCAGTGTGGTTTTGCCAGCGCCATTAGCACCCAAGAGAGCAAAAAAATCCCCTGCCTCAACTTGCAAATTAATATTCTTGAGAGCTTGCGTCCCATTGGCATACGTTTTTGTTAAATTTGTAATTTGAATAGCTGTCATAAAATCATCTTTGCACGAGAACACTACTTTTTATTTTTTTCTTGTTCGTCATCATATTCACCCTGCAATCTTTTGCGCACACGATGCGAATTTGAATCACGAATCACAACGGCAAGAACTTCTGCTAAATCTGATCGACCTGAATCTTTTAAAACTTGGACCTGATTCTTAGCATTCATAATATCGCCCTTATCCGCATAGGCAACACCCAAATCATAATTGACAGAACTATGATCCCCTTCCATCGTTAAAATTTTCTTATAAATCTCAATCGCTTTATCAACTTTCCCATGATCATGCAAATTACGTGCCTTTTGATAAAGCAAACGAGGAATCAAGTTTTTATCACAAGCTAAAGAAAAAGTCATACAACCTAATAAAACAAACAATCCCAGCCCCAATTTCATGCTTCTTAAGAACATATATCCTGCCCGCCTCTCCAAGAATCCAACATTACTAAAGCACGCACCTTGCATAATACTCTCTTGCAATAATTTTAGAATTTATTTCTTTCTAATCAATAAAGAAATCTTTTGCATAATAGCAATCGCCGTCGCTAAAAGAAAAATGCCTAACCCCAAAAAACTTATATATAAATTGCGTTTATACTCAGGTGGGTCATAAATAAATCTAACATCATAATCCCCAGCTTGCGCAATAACGCAAGCCATGAAATTATAATTCGCTCTCAAAATCGGAGTTAAGATGCCGTTTAAATAAACTTTCCAACCCGCATCATATGACTCATTAAAAAGAAGCAGCCCCACAGCCGGTGCCCGCAAATGACTTTCAATTACATTAGGACTTGCATGGTCAATCGGAATCATCATTCCCTCTTTTGGAGAGGCAACATTAAGCGAAGTAGATTTAGACAACAAAACCGTTTTATGCGGATCAAACGATTCTTCTTTCAGTCGAGCTAATAAAATATCATCATCAGCAATCACTTCCGCGGAAAAAAGAAAATTTAACCGGCCCAAAGCGCTTGAACGTTCGCTTATCTTACCATTGCCCTCAAAAACATAACGAACAGCTGATAAATCCAGAAATCGGGAATTATCCGTAGCATCTTCCGGATAAAGCATATAAATCCCCTGCACATAACCAAAAGCCGTCAAAAATTTAGAAAATCTCTGCGTCATGTATCCCACGGTTCCCGTATAACTGGGCATATTAAAAATTAAATTTTTATTTGCATTTATATCTTGGCGATCTTGATGGCTGACCCGATAATTAACGAAATCCATTTGCGCACGCAAGTTAGGATTTATAGCCCGATAAGAAAAGGGTTGCGGATAAAAAGCGTTTTTAAAATAAAACGGTGACGTAATATTATTAAACCGCGCATTAAAAACAATTAAATCCATTGCAGTAAAAATTAAGAGCAACATAAAAACCAGTCGTATCGAAAGAAGTTTTTTCCCAAGAGCTCTAAAACTCAACAGTCCAATCTGCAATAGTAAAAAAAACCGTAAAAATCCAACCAAAACATCAATGGCATAAACTCGCAACGACGATTCCCACCCAAGGAGAAAATTTCCTTTATCATAAAACACCCATGTCGCGCTAAACAGCAAAGCTGTCATCAAAGAAATCCAAAGGCCACGAACAAACTTTTTAAAATCAGAATGCGTTTGATAATCCTGATAAAAACTTAAAATCATAACCGCGACAGCGGATAACCATAAAAATGGCAAAATCAATTCTGTCCCCAATCCCTCTTTTTTAGGAATTGGGGCAAGAACTAAAAACAATGTTGTTAGAATTAACAAAGCAAGCATTAAAACATTTCCCAGGTAATTTAAAAAGGAAATGAATTTGTCGCTTAAGCTAATACTGCGATGCCGCAAGGCATAATACACTGCAATCCCAAAAGCAATGATTAAGAAAATAATCCGCATTAAAAAAGCCAGCGAGGGAAATAAATACGTCAAAAAAACAAAGATATAAGCTCCTGCCAAAATTAAAAATACTGTCAGGTTGCGCTGCAAATCTTTATTCTCAAAAGCGCCAGCTTCCCACACCATGCCGGTGTAACCTATCAAGGAACAAATCCCAATCGGTAAAATAATAGCGTGATAACTATAATGATTCAGGGGCAAACAGAGAATGCTTAAAATACCCCAAATCGGTTGCCACAAAAGCGCAATTCCCAAAACAACAAAACTATAAACTTTCCAAAAAGCATGTTTACCTTTGACTGAAAACAAAAAACTTCCTGCCAGCAATAAAGCCGGAATAACACCAAAATAAACAAAGAAACTATTTTGCGGATTTGACGACGGCAACTCAAGCTCACTAAAAATTAACCGCAAATTCGGTGACATTAAAACATTGAGAGCATCCGGGCCCATCCAACCGGCAATTTCAGGAATAAAAAGCCTTACCAGCATATAAACTCGATCATGCAAAGTATGAAAACTTTCGACCATGCGATTACTCGACGTCACTCCAGCCAAACATGAAAGAATTCGTACACTGCTCATTAACGTCCCCGTCATCCAAGCCAAAGCCGTTAACACAAACACTTTCAACTCTATCGGCCGAACAGACAAAAATCGATAAATTGAAATGACAGCCAAAGCCAAACACGCGTAAAAAATAAAAGCCACATTCGCTGAAGTTAAAATCAGAACAATCGCAAAAGTCATCAACAAAAAGTTATACAATGCTCTACGCTGTGCGACAGACCATAAAACGTACAAGTAAAAAGTCATCGCAAAATATGCTGATGTCGCCGGGAAAATACCCATTGTAAAAATAAGCAAAGAACACATCTGGTACACCACAGAAGAAAAAAGCGCCCAGCGTTTATTTTGTAATTCAATAACAAAGAATCCATACGCAAAAATTCCAAGGGCGACAACCTCAATAAAAGTTTTGAAGGTTAATGCTGTTAACAGATGTGCCTGAGGAAACAAGAAAACCGGCCAATTCAAAGGATAATAAATCATGTCCCAATGATTGGAATAAAAAGGAAAGCCATTCTGAATTAATGGATTCCATAACCAAGCGGCATTTCCCTGGAGAATATTAAGAAAATTTTGTTGTGCGTAATAAAAAAGCGGCAAGATTTCACCCAAGTTATCATAACTAAAAACGGCAACCTCTCCCCGAGCAACAAAAGGCCAGAAGAAGCAGCCCGCTAAAAAAAGATGAACCAACAAGGGATTGGAAATCCGCAAGAATTTGTCTATCCGTGCCGGAAAAACAATTTTTCGAAATTTCATCTGCACAACAAAAAGAGGACCAAAGATTATCAAAAGTATAAAAGCTAAATAAAAAAACAAAAAAGATTTAAATGCTTGGACAATTCCGCTTTTGGGCTTAGCACGAATATCTGCCTCTAGCTTTTGTCCATTACCCAATACGCCCTTTATTGCAACTTGATGAAAGATTGCCGGCGGTGCCTTAAGACCACTCAGAGTCAAACCAATTTTTCCAGCCAAAGTCGTCGTCTGTGTTTCAAAAAACAACTGTTGATTAACAATCACCGACACCAAGCCTTTTTGTTTCTTAACGATAACATCAAATGAAAGTGGAAAAGCAAATACCGCGGACTTTAAATTCTGAACTTTGTTATCGACAAGTTGACCACTAACAATCGATCCCGTTTCTTTTTTAAAATAAACAAAATAATAATTATTAGAATCCAAATAGTCGTAAACAAAACCGCAATCCTGGGCATTAATAATTTGCATGGAAAAAACATACTCAGTCCAATCATCTTCGGATAAAATAAGATTGTCCGTCGTCCCATGCGTATGCGTTCGATAAAGACTATTCTGTGATTGGGCCCACGTGATTGTTTTACCAAAATTAAAAATCTGATAGCGATCTGTCTTAACTGATTTAATAAAATGAGCATACCCCAACCCAACAACCAAAACAATCACGCCAAGACCGATACTGCTTCTTGCAATTCTTAAAAGACTTTTTATCATAAACATTTATTGAAAAATATATTTTCTAAAGGTTTCTCAAGCGAAATCTTGTCCATTGGATTATTTTCGAAAACGCGCCAAAAGATCATCCAATCGACGCATTGCATCTGTTATCAGTGGTGCGGTAGCAAGAACATGCTCTGGCTCAACAGGTGCTGACTCAGTGGTTGCCAATTCAGCAGGTTTAGCACCTTCGGCAGATTCTGGTTCAACAAGGGTTGGTTTATCAACCGGGGCCGCTTGTGCAGGAACTGGTTGTGTCGGTGGTAGTTCTTCAGCAGGCTTAGCAACTTCAGCTGGAGCTGATTCAGCAGATGCTGATTCCACGGGTGCCGCTTCAATAGAGGCAGCACCTTTCTCTTGAGGCGAAGAACTATTTTCAGCAGCGCTTTTGTCAAGTTCCTGTAAAATAACTTTAGGATTCGCAACAGTCGGAGGCTTTTCTACTGATGCCGCTGGCTGCTCCGGCGTTTTCTCATCACTCTTCTCTTGGTCCACAACTAAACTCCTTTACAATACAACATTCACCGCAATCCACGCCGGTCCTAATGGTCTTACATTTTCAGTATTTGTATTTTACAAACCATTGCTTCACGAATTCCTCATAAAGTTAAAGTCTCAAATTATTCATCGACAGCTACTCATGTAAATGAACTTTGTTGCGACCCTGATTTTTCGCTTTATATAAAGCCCTATCCACACGCATAATCAAATCAAACCGCGACAAAGCTTTTTTATATTCCACAACACCAACACTGATCGTCATAGGATGCTCAAATTCATGCGATTCAACCGCTAATCGTAATTTTTCGGCAACAATACTTGCTTGTTGAATATCCGTATTCGGCAATAAAATAACAAATTCATCCCCACCATAGCGACAAACTTTATCAATGACCCTCAATTGACTTATAAAAATATGCCCTAAAGTTTTCAAAAAAACATCACCTTCTAAATGACCATGGGCGTCATTATAGGCTTTGAAATCATCAATGTCTATCATCAAAAGTGAAAAAACATTGGCAAAACGATTAAAACGCTGAATTTCATCGTCGACACAATTGATAAAACATCGATAATTCCATAAATTTGTCAATGGATCCGTAACAGAAAGGTACTCCAACTCACGATAAAGTTTTGCATTTTCAATGGCAGCAGCCGCTTGTCGGACAATAGCGCTCAAAATCTTAAGATCCATTTCTGTAAATTGCTCAGCGCCTGAATTCTTGTCAGCAATATTAACAACCCCAATCAATCGCCCATTGAACTTAATAGGAGAACACATAAAGGATCGACCTTGATAAGAAGGACAATTAGATCGCTCAAAACGAGAATCATACTCAATATTCTTAACAAGAACCTCTGTCCCCTCTTTGGCTACACGGCCAGCAATTGAGTCGCCCAATTTAATACGAGTTTTGACAACAACATCATCACTCAAACCTTTGGCACTTTTAATACACAATTCCCCAACCGTTTCATCAAACAACATCAATGAACATTTATCAGCTTGCAAAATCGCAGTCGCTTTTTCAACGACAAAATCAACCAACCGATCAAGATTACGAATCGACGTAACATGTTCATCAAATCCAAGAATCTCTTCTAATTTAACCTTTTCATTTTGTAAACTGACCTCCAAAACTTTCTTCTCACTCACATCATGAACAATGCCCTCAACCCCAATCGGCTCACCTTTCTCATTACGAATAAAATTGCTAGTCGCTAATAAAGTTAAAATAACGCCATCCCGACGAATCACCTCAAATTCATAATCGCGAGCAAAACCATTACGCTGCATTTGACGCAAAAATTCTTCTCGCATTTCTGGATAACGATACAAATCTTTAGCAATATTTTTTCCTAAAATCTCATCTTTACTTTGATAACCTAGAATATCCACGAATGATTGATTGACAAAAAACAAAGTATCATTGATATCCGCCATATAAATCCCATTACGAACGGACTCGACCAAATTACGGTACATTTTCTCAGATTCAGAAAAGAGGAGGTTGATTTGCTTATCTTTCGCAATATACCCAGCCATAAACCGTCCCTTTTAAAGGATCACTGCCCTTCAACTAAAATCTCATTCGCCAATTTTAAAATATCGTATTGTGTAATGATGCCGCATAATTTCTTGTTTGAATCAACAACCGGAATACATCCATATTTATGGCGAACCATTGGGTCAATCGCCCGATCCAATGAACTTGAACTTAGTAAAGTAAACGGGTTAACAGTCATCACATTGCGCAAAATAAACCCGTCCATTACATCTAAGTCATAAACCCAAACACCATCTTGATTCTTATGCGGTGGTTGAATTTTATAAAGATCCCGCTGCGACATAAGCCCCACCACCTCATTATTACTATTGACAATTGGAATATGCCTAATCCGATGCTCCTGAAAACACTGAACAAGATTACGAAATGGCATATCAACACTCACCGAAACCACCGGCGAAGTCATTACATCCGAAAGCTTAACTTTTTTCAATAAAACCCGAACATAAAAATCTTCTGCATATTTTAAGCGCATAATGGCAAAAAGATTTATTTCTTCCCTAAAACCCGTTTAATCGCCGGAACCAATTTATCATAAAGGTCACTCTTGCCAATATAATCACTGGCGGCTTCGCTAGAAAATGTTTTGCGAAAAGATTCTGTTTCAAACATCGTTAAGAAAATGATTTTACTTTGAGGAAAATGAGATTTGATTTGTGCGGCAGCATCTAGCCCGTCAATACCGGGAAGACGAATATCCATCAAGACAATATCGGGAACTTGGCGATTGGCCATCGCAACACCAATTTCACCACAATCGGCCTCAAAAACTTCGGCATCTAAACCTTGAGACTCCAGGTGCTTGCGTACCGCTTTGCGAAAATCATCATGATCATCAACAATCAAGATTTTAGTGGCCATAAAATACATCGCGCCTTCCCCCTTTTAATAACTTCATTATAAACCTTATCTTATAAAAGGGCACCAAGAAATTCTACTGACAAAAGACGGCCCAACCTGCCGATTGGTTGGACACTATAAACCAACAAAACTTATATAATATTTTTAGTCATCGCATATTTGACCAAATCTGCCGTTGTTTTAATTCCCAACTTACGGGTCAAGTGTCCTCGATGTGCTTCAACCGTACGAATGCTAATTTTAAGATTTGCCGCAATATTCTTATTCGCTTGCCCTAAAGCAATACCTTTTAGAATTTCCTTTTCACGTTTTGTCAAAATCTCCAAAGATGGCGCAGTTGCTTCATCCTGCAATCGAAACAACCGGTCACGCTCTATAGCTGAAACTGAACCAGACACATATTGTTTATTTTTCATGACTGTCTTAACCGCTCGAACCAATTGTTCAAAAGCATCGTCCTTAAGAACATAACCATTAGCGCCAGAAGCCATCGCATGTTTAAAATGTTCAAAATCCTTAAACATGGTCAAAATCAAAACTTTGAGTTTTGGATATTTCTGACGTAAAACTTTAAGCGCTGCAATCCCTTCAAGCTTAGGCATAGATAAGTCGAGAACAACCAAATCGCACTTAACCTTACGCAACAAAACCAGAAGATCTTCTCCATCTTCAGCTTGCCCAACAATTTTAAGACCAGCCTCTTTGTCAATCAAACTTTTAAGGCCCGCCCGAAAAATTTTATGATCATCCGCTAAAACAATTTGATATTCTTTAGCCATTAGAACTATCCACAATTGGTACTGTTAAAGTAATCACCGTTCCCTGATTTAGCGCCGAGGAAATATGCAACTTCCCACCTAACAAGGTTGCTCTCTCTTGCATGGTCGAAAGGCCCAAACCACCTTGAGCAGAATTATTTAGAGAAGAGTTTTCAACAACAAACCCTTTGCCATCATCCTTAATTTTCGCAATCAACCACTGCCCTTGCCGCAAAAAAGTAATTTGCACACTGCGCGCTTGCGCGTGACTAAGAATATTGGCCAAAACTTCTTGAATAATCCGATAGAAATTAATCGACGCACCTTTAAATTTGATGCCATCGAGGGCCGACATACGGACACGTACTTTTAATCGTTTATCACTTCTAAAATTATTAATCAAAGATCGCAAAGACGCTTTAAACCCTAACACTTCAAACGTCGAAGGCCTTAACCCAGCCGCCAAATTACGGGTTTTTGTAATAATTCCGTCTAAATATTGAACTGTTTTTTGAAATGTTTTTTTCTGACTGACAACACTGGCAGCAGAATCTTGAAATCCTGTTTGAATAAGCATTTTAAGCGTCGCCAACGATTGGCCAAGATCATCATGAATCTCCCGAGAAATCCATTCCCTCTCACTTTCCTGCGCAGCAATAATCCGTTGAGGCAAAGAAGACAGCGCTTCTTCCAACTGTTTGCGTTGAGTGATTTCATTATGAATAACAACAAATTGATACGGCCTACCTTTTTCCGTTAAGAATGGCACAATCGTCGAATGAACCCAATAATAAGCACCATCCTTTGCCCGATTACGAATCTCATCCTGCCAAACTTGACCGGCTAGAATTGTATCCCAAAGATTACGAAAGAAATCCTGCGGATGATATTTTGAATTCACAATCCGGTGATTCTGTCCAATCAGCTCCGCGCGCGTATATTGCGAAATTTCACAGAATTTATCATTCACATAAGTGATATTGCCGTCTTTATCCGTAATCGCCACGATCGAAGAAACATCCAAAGCATATTTAAAATCTGCCAACTCTTTGAGCGTCCGCGGCAAAACACCTGTTTTATCTGACGACGCATAAAATGATTGCTTCCCCAAAAAAGCCACGCCTCACCTCTTACTTTTGTTTTTTATAATTCCCATGGCGCTTAATCGTGTCCCGTTCATTTAAAGGAACAACCTTTTTACGTTCAAGCTCATAAACTGTTTTTACATTTTGACCATTAAAGAATTTCTTTATCTCCAGCAGTTCCTCTGGCAAAAGAGGCTCAACGCCCGACGGACGCAATGGGGTATTCAATTCAATCTCATCCGCACCCAAATCTGCCGCAATCATCGCGATTTGCGAAGCAAAATTCTTGTTTGCCGCAACAAACATAATTTGCAAAGCTAATTTCCCTTTAAAATCTTCACGAAATTTCTTAATTCCAGCAACAACCTTTTGGAATGAAACATCCTGCATCACTTTATCAACACTTTTTAAGGTTTCTTCATCGCAAGCGTCAAGCTTGGCAAGCACAAAGTCCGTAAGGCATAGATCTTTTCTGACCTGAACATCATCCAATAAAATGGAATTTGTAATCACCGCGATTTTCTCAGAACGAATCTTGCGAATACCCCTAATCATATCCCCCAAATTCGCCGCCAAAGTTGGTTCCCCTCGTCCCGAGAAAGTAATATAATCAAGCTTCATCTCCGGCAAAGCCTTGATCTCATCAATAATCGCTGAGACCGAAACAAAATCTTGACGTTGATGACTCCAGTAAACCGTCTTCCCCAGCTGACAATACACGCAATCCATATTACAAATCTTACTTTTATCCGACAAAGGATCTATGCCCAAAGACATACCCAATCGCCAGGAATAAACCGGCCCATAAATGTATTTGAAATTTGATTCAACTCTCATATTCTTCCTAAATTTGATTTAGTTTACCCCAAATAAAAATGAATGTCATTCTAAAACTCATTGAGATGATAAACAAATATTTGTTTATCATCGGCATGTCCTATGATACCTTATTTGTAATAATTTTAAAAAACAACAATACAACATTCGTATACATCATGATTACTCAAAATGAACTTATCTTTTTTACAGCAACAACCGGCTTCATCAGCGCCTTAGCGACCGGTTTGGGCGCCATTCCCGTCCATTTTGTTAAAAATAACTCTAATCTTGTTCGCGCTTTTGCTTCTTCTATCGCTGCGGGTATGATGATTTCTGCATCCGTATTTTCGCTGGTTCAAGAAGCAATCAATTTGAAAGATCGTTTCCCTTACTCAAATTACATCGTCATTATCGGGCTCTTATTAGGCGCCGGCTTTTATTGGCTAACAAAAAAAGTTTTAGAACACCATCCCATTGAAAACCATCCTTTAGCCGCTGGACTTTCCCGAAAAGGAATTCTCCTTTTTATTGCTATGTTTGTTCATTCTATTCCAGAAGGCATTGCCATCGGTGTTGGTTTTGCAACAGGGAATCTTCACTTTGGTCTGATCATGGCTATGGCAATTTCCGTGCATAATATTCCCGAAGGCATTGCTGTTTCCTTACCCCTAAAAGCCGACGGTGTTTCGACCCCGAAATGCGCTTTAATTTCGATTTTAACCAGCATCCCCCAACCGATTATGGCAGTACCCGCAGCACTATTAACTTGGTTCTTCGCTCCACTTTTACCCATTGGTCTTGGATTTGCGGGAGGAGCTATGATTTATCTTGTTTTAGATGAACTTATTCCCGAAGCTCTTAACGACGGCGGCAAAACTTTAACCGCTTGGGGTGTTATGCTGGGACTTTGCGGAATGCTTTTAATCAGCAATCTTCTCAATGCCCTGCCGATTCACTAATCATGAACATTGAACAAAAAATCAGCCTTTTTCTTACAAAACAAAAACAAACTCTGGCTGTCGCAGAATCTTGCTCAGGTGGATTTTTAGGACATCGCCTCACCAATATCGCTGGCAGCTCCAATTACTTTATCGGCGGCGTTCTTGTTTACGCCAATCGAGCTAAAACAAAACTCCTAGGAATTTCTCCTGCCCTACTTAAAAAACATGGTGCTGTCAGCCAACCTGTCGCACAAGACATGGCCGCTGCAGTAAGAAAAGTTCTAAAAACTGATTTTGGAATAAGTATTACTGGCATTGCGGGACCTGCCGGCGGTACAATTCAAAAACCCGTGGGCCTGGTTTTTATTGCAGTTGCAAACTCAAAGAAAATCACGTGCAAAAAATTTTATTTTAAAGGTTCCCGTCAGAAAATCAAAACAGCGGCCACAGATTCAGCATTAAAACTGCTTCTAAATTTCATGAATAAGAATTAGTAAAAAAACCAGCCAAACGAATTGTAATTTGCATAATCAAATTCGTATACAGGCCAGCGATAATATCATCCATCATAACACCAACGGAACCGTTTCTTTTTTCTAAAATACTCGCTGGATAAATTTTAAACATATCAAATGCACGGAAAACAAAAAATGTTGTCCAAAACACCGGCCACGTTAGCGGCAACATAAAAAAAGCAATCAAAGCACCAGAAACCTCATCAATAACAATGCACGGCGGATCTTTTTGTCCAATGATTTCTTCCATGCGCCCACTGACCAAAAACCCTATACTCGTCACCAACGCTAAAACAACAATAAGAATAATCGGATGAAAGAATAAAATTCCGGCACATAATCCGCCAAGACCCGTCGCTAAACTCCCGGCTGCGTAAGGGAAATAACCCAGATAAAAAAAAGTCGAAAAATATTTGGCTAATTCATTTCTCATGTTTTTTTCACAAAAACTTACGCTTAAGTTCGATACTGAAACCGCGGCACACTTTTTCCATTGACGACAACATTTTCCTGAAACATGGTTAATGGCCGAACCCACAACATGTCCTGTGGAAAATCACCTTGATAAAGCGCTTTATAAATCACAAACACCTCCAAAGTTTCGCTATGCATTGCTTGCCCAACAACCTCATAACGCTTACCCTTATAATGTTCATAAATTCCTTTTTGTATTTCTATCATCATCTAACCAGAGCCCAAACATTCTTAGAAGTCGCGCTGGCCTTCTTTAAAACTCCTTGAGCGCGTAATTGTGTTGCCGCCCAATACACATCATCATGCCACGTAAAATACAAATTCCCACTGGCTTGCAATTCTGGACCATGTCGATTCCAAATATACTCTTTGATCTTAGCAATCTTCGCCGAACCATGAAGGGCCATGAGAGCTTCAAGAATCCAAGGGCATAAATCTTTTCGTATTTTCATCATTTGCAAACTCTATCAAGCCTTAAAATTCTGTCGATTATTCCAAAAATACTTAAGTCCCGAGTGCACAGTCAAAGTAACAGTCAAAATCATCAACAGTTGAGTTACAATAAAGAAAAAATCCGCCGTAGTTTTCTTAAACACCCACGATGACATATCATACGTCGAAAACATTAAAAGATTCATGATCAACATGGCAAAAATTGTAATCATCTGCAATACCGTCTTAGCTTTTCCTGCAAATTCAGCAGCAATCACCTTACCACTTTTCATCAAACATAACCGCGAAACCGTGACCGATACTTCCCGAACAACAATCACATAAAACATCCACGGCGGGAAATATCCCTTTTGCATAAAAATAAAAAAAGCAGACAACACTAAAAACTTATCCGCAATCGGATCCATTAACTTGCCAAAATCAGTAAAGAGCTGATATTTGCGCGCAATATACCCATCCAAAAAGTCTGTTAAAGCTCCCAGCGTAAACATGCCAGCCGCCCAATATATTGCCCATACCTCCAGACGCTGAGATAAAAACAAAAAAGCCAATGTTAAAAGAAAACGGGCAACAGTCAAAATATTTGGCAAGTTCATTTTTCTTCCCCCTCTAAATCGTACTCAAGCGCATTGGTAATTCTCACATTAATAAAATCACCAATCTTTAAGACTCGTTTTGTATGAATATAAACAACTCCATCCACATCCGGGGCATCATACTCAGATCGTCCAATATAAATATTTTCCTCTGACTCTTGCTGCTCATCAATCAAAACCTTTAGCGTTTGACCAACCAAAGACTGTTGGACATCGCGAGAAATACTTTGTTGATCTTTCATCAAAATATTCATACGCTTTTTCTTTATTATCTCGGAGACTTGATTTGGCATATCAAAAGCCGGTGTATTCTCTTCTCTTGAATAAACAAAAACACCCATTTTTTCAAAACGGGTTTGTCGCACATAATCACGGAGCTGGGCAAAATCAGCTTGCGTTTCTCCCGGCATTCCAACAATAAAAGTTGTACGTAAACTGGCCGTCGGCATTCGCTGACGCAGCGTGTCAATTAATAATTTTGTCTGTGTTGTGGTGATATTGCGATTCATACTCAACAACAAAGAATCACTAATATGTTGTAAAGGCATATCAATATACTTACAAATCTTTGGCTCAGTCGCCATCACATCAATCAGCTCCGGCGTAACATGCGCAGGAAAAGCATATAACAAACGAACCCATTGGATATTCTTTGCAACTTTAACTATTTCCCTGAGCAATCGCGCCAAAGATTTCTCACGATAAAGATCCATCCCATAAGCTGTTATATCTTGTCCAATCAAATTGATTTCTTTAACACCAGCTTTATCTAACCGCGTGATCTCCTCGATAACAGATTCGATCGTTCGCGAAGAAAATTTTCCTTTAATCCCAGGAATCGCACAAAAACTACAACGATTATAACAACTCTCACAAATCTTCACATAGGCAAAATGCTGAGGCGTTAAATAAACCTGATCAGCTGTCTGATTCTTAGAAAACGACGGTGTGCCAATAATAGCGTCAATTCCTTTAAGTTCAGCGGCTAGCTCCTTACCATAACGTTGCGCTAAACACCCAGCCACAATAACTTTTTTTAATTTGCCTTGTTGCTTTAATTCTAAAAGTTCAATAATCGTGTCTATTGATTCTTTCTTTGCATCTGCAACAAACGAGCAAGTATTGACAATCGCGACATCAGCTTGAGCCATATCGACAATACGATGGCCATTTTTCTTTAATCGCCCCAAAATCTCTTGTGAATCAACAAGATTACGGGCACATCCCAAATTAATAACACCCACTTTCTGTCCAGCAGAAAATCGTTCTTGGTGAAAATCTTGTGTTGTGATCACTTGGCCAGCTTTTTTCTGTTTTCTAATCATAAATTTCTTACACAATGAAGGGCAGGCTCTTGCGTTTAAGAACTTGCCCTTGATCTTACTGTTCAAAGGTTAATTTTTAACGGTCAACCCGTCTTTGGTAATAATCACACGTCTGGCTCGACGATCCGTTTTTCCTAATTGTCCTAACACTTTGCCATTAACTTCAAATTCGAGATTATTAATATTCTTCCCGGAAAGCTCAATGGTTTGGTCAGCTTGCCAACTTTCAACCGCTCCGGCACGCAAAGTCGATTGGAAAACCATATTCCCATCAACTTTAACCTGCAACCAACCAGCTGCGCGTGATTTAATTGAAAGAGATACTTTATTCGTGGCTGAAAGTGCTTTTGTTTCTTCAACACCGGCGACATCAACCACCTCATTAGATGTCGGGACAACAACACGCTGATCTTCCTGTTTTTTTGGCAGCGCCACAACTTTTACTTTGGCTTTCGTATTTTCAAGCATTTTACGATCAGCCGCCTGTGCGACTAACATTTTACTTGGCGGCTTAATTTTCTTGACTTTAGTGACTTTTGTCGCTTGAGAGCTGGAATGATTCTTAGATAGATTGCCCCAAATTAAAAAACCAAGAAAGAAAACCAAAGCCAAAAGCCCCGTAAGAACAAATCCGATAATCATCTGTTTCTTACTTTGCCGCGTAATATATTCATTAAATTTGCGATGTTCTGGATCAGAAACCACCGAAACTGGCTCACTCACGGCTGCTTTGACTGGTAAAGGCTCATCTAATACTAAAGTTGAATCTAAACCAAGAAACTTCGCATACATCTTAATAAAACCCTTAAAATAATATGCAGAAACCATACGAACCGTATAGCCTTCTTCAATCGCGTGCAAAACATCCAGAGGAATTTTCGTCATTTCATGCACGGTATCAATGCTGATGCCCTTGTCCTCACGGGCCTGTTTAAGAAGAAGTCCTCGTCGAGTTACTCCGCTTGGCTTTTGCTGATCTGATGAATTTGCCATAACTCTCCGTCGTTTAAGATTTTTCCTTAGGATTTATATTTTGCATCAACCATTCTTCTCGATTGATTAAAATATCGCGCGGCTTGCTTCCACAATAAGGGCCAACAATTCCATTCTGTTCCATAATATCGATCAAACGAGCTGCCCGAGTATAGCCCAAACGCATCCGCCGCTGCAAAATGGACACTGAAGCTTGGTTAATTTCAATAACCAACCGTAAAGCTTCATCATATAATTCATCATCCATTGCATTTTCAGAACCACTGGCGACTTTTTGATTGGTCAAAATTTTGTCATTATAAACCGGCTGTTGTTGCGGTCTAATAAAATCAATAACCCTTTTAACTTCATCATCCGTCACATATCCACACTGTCCACGGATAGGTTTAGCATCACCCGGCCGAATAAATAACAAATCTCCTTTTCCCAAAAGGTTCTCTGCCCCATTCATATCCAAAACAGTCCGCGAATCAACTTTAGACGCCACCTTAAAAGAAATTCTCGATGGAAAATTAGCTTTAATGACACCCGTAATAACATCTACTGATGGTCGTTGCGTTGCCAAAATCAAATGAATACCCACCGCACGCGACAATTGTGCCAATCGAGTAATCGCACTCTCAACCGTCTTCGCGGATGTTTGCATAAGATCAGCAAGTTCATCAATAATCAAAACAATATAGGGCATTTTGTTGCCCTGAGCGTGATACCCCTTAATATTACGTACATTCGCTTTCGAAAGAGTTTGATAGCGAGCTTCCATTTCACCAACAACCCAATTCAAAGCCGCCGGAACTTTTGTCGTATCAGTTACCGCCGGACAAAGCATATGAGGAATGTCATTATACTGACTAAGTTCAACCATTTTCGGATCAATCATCAAGAATTTTAATTCCTCAGGCGTCGCATTAAACAGCATAGACATAATAATCGCATTGACACAAACTGTCTTTCCCGAGCCAGTTGTCCCAGCTATCAATAAATGTGGCATTTCTGCCAAATCGGCAATCAAGGGCGAACCGGTAATATCTTTCCCCAAAGCCAACATCAGCTTTGAACCACTATTAGAGAATTTGCTTTGGGCTAAAACATCTTTCAAGTAAACAGCAGCCGATGAACTATTGGGAACTTCAATACCAACTCGATTCTTTCCCGGGATAGGCGCGACAATACGAACAGCTTGCGCTTTCATCGCTAAAGCAATATCATCAGCCAATGATGTAATTTTCTGAACTTTCACACCAGGAGCTGGTTCTAATTCATACCGTGTAATCACCGGACCATGCTCAATATCTGCAACCCTCGCATTAACATTAAAATCAGCTAAAGTGGATTCTAAGATTTTTGCTCCTTGAGCCAAATCACTTTGTAAACGATTTGTAGATACAACTGGCGGATTATTGAGCAAATCCAAACTGGGCAAATGATATTCACCAATAACTTTAGGCTCAGGCAAAGACTCAGCAGGCTTTTCCTGAGGTTTGATAATCTTAATATTAGGCTTCCCAGAACCAACTATCTGAGCAGACTCTTTACCATTTGTCACCAAATTCACTTTTAATGGTTCTTTTGAATCACCTTGACTGCTTTTCTCATCAGCCTTTGGTATTTTAAACTTAGGGAATACAAAAGTTTTTTTCTCCTTCTCAGCAGCAGAACGTGAACTCAAAGATGGCTGAGCACCACTTGACTGACGATCTTTATGTTTAGTTTGCAATTGAGCCAAAAATTCTTTAAACGAAACAGTCGTTTTAAAAACTAATGGAGAAACCAATAACTCCCCAGTAATTACAAAAGTCAAAACACCAACAGAGCTTAAAACCAAATACGCACCCATTTGACCTAAATAATTAATCAAAAAGTCTGAACATGAAAATCCAATGAATCCACCCCGATTAAAACGCGCAAACGCCGCCTGTGGCCCTGTCATGCTCAACAAACAACTGATCACCGCAAAAAGAATCAAGAAACTGATTGCTTTGGCCGCCGTAAATTTTATATCACGCGAAGAAAATTTATTCCAACTCCAAAAGAAAAGAAAAATAACAAGAAAGTATGAACTGTATCCAAAAACAAAAAAAAGCGATCCGGCGGCATACGCACCAACCACACTGATCAAGTTTTTAACGGGAGAATTTGGGTAAGTGGTAAACCAAGACAGGTCATCTGGAACAAACGAGATCATACTCGCTAATAAAATCAAACCGAGGGCAAAAACAACAATCCCTTTGACTTCATTAAAATGTTCCCGCGTCATGAGGCTTTAAGTAAGTTGAAAGCGCTTAATAAATCCTTCGCCACTTCGGCTTAGGGTGCCGGCTTTACGAAAAAACGTGTTTCAATTTTTTGCATTGCCCCCCAAACGATTCAAGGGGCAATGCTAAGAAATCACAACCAAAATCTAGCAACAACTATTCTGCTTGCTTTTTGCTCAAATTCAAACGACCCATTTTATCTATTTCCACTAATTTAACTTTGAAACTATCCCCAACTTTAACAACAGATTCAACATCTTTAACATACGTGCTGGATAACTCTGACACATGAACCAAGCCTTCTTTGCCAGGCATAAATTCAACAAAAGCACCAAAGTTCATCACTTTTTTAACTGTCGCATCATAAATCTTACCCACTTGTGGAGCAACAGTCATCGAGTCAATGATGCCCTTTGCTTTTTCTGCAGATTCCTTACTGGCAGAAGCAATTAAAACTTTTCCATCATCTTCGATATCGATGGATGAAACACCCGTTTCCTCAATAATTCTTTTGATCATTTTACCACCCGGCCCAATCACTTCACCAATCTTAGAAGGATCAATCTGGG
>JACKFI010000019.1 GCA_020632555.1 Candidatus Omnitrophota bacterium
CAAAGTTATCCCTGGTGCTAAGAGAAATGTATTTAAGCAGGAAGCAGACAGCATTAAAGTTTACTTGACAGCACCGCCAGTTGATGGCAAAGCCAACAAAGCGTTGATCGCGTTTTTGGCTCAACATTTCTCCGTCAGAAAAGCGCAAGTTGTGATTACAAAAGGTTTGCAAACTCGCAACAAAACAATTAGTATAGAAAAATTATAATCATTTTTGTGATTGGGTTTTGGAGAAAATTACGGGAGGTTTTTATGTTGGCGCAACAAATTGACAATGATTTTAAGCAGGCGATGAAAGATAAAAATCCGTTGAAAGTTTCGACGTTAAGTTTGCTGCGGTCGTCTTTTAAATACGTGATGATTGAAAAGAAAACTGACCAGATTGATGACAGTGATGTTTTGGCGGTTATTAAAAAACAAATCAAACAGCGGCAAGATTCGATTGAACAATATGAAAAAGGTGGGCGTCAGGATTTGGCAGATAAAGAAAAGGCTGAATTAGCGGTTTTAAAATTTTATCTTCCTGTTGAGATGTCCAGCGAGGATATCGAAAAAATTGTGAAGGGTGTGGTTAAAGAGACCGCTGCAACGGGGATGAAAGATATGGGGCGTGTTATGAAAGATGTCGCGGCTCGCATTGCCGGTCGCGCGGATAATCGAGCTGTTAGTGAAGCCGTTAGGAAAATTTTGGCACAACCATAGAGTGATATCTTTTATGCGCGCAATTAAGAAAATATTTTTAGGATTCTGGTGTTTGGTTATTGTTTTTTTACTGTTTGTTTGCGCGATTGCCGATCGATACACTGTGCCGGTTCTGATGTATCATAATGTCGAATCGACTGATTATTTTCGGACGGATACGGTCAGTCCGGTGAATTTGGAGCGACAGTTAAAGTTTCTAAAAACTCGCGGGTATCAAATTTTAACTTTGTCCGAGTTGGTTGATGGAATCAAAGCCGGCAGGAAGTTTAAACACAATTGCGTGGTTGTGACGTTTGATGACGGCATGAAAAATAATTTTACTGCCGCCTATCCTTTATTGAACCAATATCACATTCCCGCTGCTTTTTTTATTTCTCCCGGGACCATCGGCAATGAAGATTCCCTCTCGTGGGATGATGTTTTGGTTATGAAAAAAGGTGGCATGTCGTTTGGGAGTCATGGCATGATTCAATCATATTTGCCGCAGGTATCCTACAAAGACCAGCTTTATGAAATTGAGGAAAGCAAAAAGATTTTGGAAGCAAAGCTGAATCAGCCAATTGATTTTTACGCGTATCCTGTTGGAGGATTTAGTGAAGAGATCAAGAATCTTTTGCGTAAGGCTGGTTATCGCGGTGCTTTTACGACCAATCGGGGAACAGATCGGCTCAATAGGGACGTTTATGAAATCAATCGAATTCGTTTGGGAGATCACGATACTCATGATTTGATTTTAACGGCCAAACTTTCTGGTTATTACAATTTGTTCCGTAAATTGAAAAAATCACATTAAAATTATTTTTTGAAAGAGGGGTTTGTTATGTCGCGTAAGAATTCATCGGTTTTATCTCGATATCGTTTGGAAGAAGAGGGGCAATTTGTCATTGAGGATTATAATCACGCAAAAACATTTTGTAATTTTTTCCCGGGTGTCGCGGATGTTTGGGGCATCCCGATGTGGGTTTTTTATGTGAATCGGGGCCAAGCGATTAGCAGTTTTGGCATTGAAAGCAAAGACAGTGCAATTCTTGAATTTGTGCCGGCCAATAAGGCCTATCGTCAGACATCGCTGCAAGGGTTTCGAACGTTTATCAAAGTTAAGAATAAAGCCAAGACAACCTATTGGGAACCGTTCCAATCTTCCGAGAGCAATCGAAGTCAGATGGTTGTCAGCAGCCATGAATTGGTTTTAGAAGATGAAAATAAGGATTTAGGGTTAAAAGTTCGAGTGAATTATTTCACTTTGCCTGGAGAGTCGTTTGCCGCTTTGATTCGTAATGTCACGATTATAAATATTTCAAAAAAGGATGTTGAGTTTGAGTTGATTGACGGCTTGCCGCTGATTTTGCCGTATGGCATGAGGGATTGGACACTTAAGAATATGTCACGCACGGTCGAGGCTTGGGTCAATGTTAACAATGTCAAAGCAAAAGCGCCCTTTTATAATCTTACGGTGGAAGTGTCCGATACGCCTGATGTTAAGCATATTGAAGAAGGGAATTTTTATTTTGCCTTTATGACTCAAGGCCAGAAAACGCGGCTTTTGGATCCGATTGTTCAAGCGGCTGTTGTTTTTGGTGAGGCCACTGATTTTTTGCGGCCTGAGCAATTTTTGTCACATGATGATTTTGCTGTGCCGGCCCGTCAAGAAACAGCCAGCCGTACACCCAGCGCGATGTCATTTGCCACTATTGAATTGGCACCTAATGCTGAGCGTGAAATCACTTCAGTTATCGGGCAGACGTTCTCGCAAGAACATTTAAACAGCATTGTTAAAACAGCAACAGCATACGGGTATATCAATAAAAAGCGCCAGCAGAATAAAACTTTGGTGGCCAGCATCAAGGATTATGCGTTTACCAGCAGTTCTTCGCCGGCATTGGATATGTATTGCGGCCAGACTTTTTTAGATAATATTTTGCGCGGCGGGTTGCCGGTAAGTGTCGATACCGCTGAGGGGAAAGTTGCTTTTAACATTTATAGCCGCAAGCACGGTGATCCAGAGCGTGATTATAATTATTTCGTTTTATCTCCGACCAACTTCTCGCAAGGCAATGGAAATTATCGGGATGTTAATCAGAATCGGCGCAATGATGTTTATTTTAATACGGATGTGCAAGATGCTTCAGTGATTGATTTCTGGAATCTTTTGCAGGCGGACGGTTTTAATCCACTGGTGGTTAAGGGTATGGTATTTTCTTTGGTTGACCCAGAGCATTTGGAAACACTATTGCAGGATTTTATCAAAGGCGAATCTGAGCCTTTGCGCCAACTTTTGCAAAAAAGTTTTCAGCCCGGCGAAGTCTTCAAATGCATTTCTGAAAATGGATTGTTGCTAAAAACATCCAAACAGGAATTCTTGGAGGAATTGTTGGCGCATTGTCAGCGTCAGATCACAGCAGATCACGGCGAAGGGTTTTGGTCAGATCACTGGACGTATAATTTCGATTTGGTTGAAAGTTATCTGAATATTTATCCAGACCAGTTGCGAACATTGCTGCTGGATAAAAAAGTTTTTAGTTTTTATCATAATTCTCACTATGTGGCCTCGCGCAGTGCGCGTTATTTGTTAACAAAAAAAGGTGTGCGTCAGTATCATGCTGTGGTTGACGCGACTGCGGAGATTCGAGCAGCGGAGCGTGGTAGCAAGTTGCGCATTGAAGGCGGCAAAGGAGAAGTTTATCATACCAATTTGTTTGTGAAAATGTTATGTCAGGTGACCAACAAAGCGGCCAGTTTTGACCCCAGCGGTGTTGGTTTGGAAATGGAAGGGGACAAGCCCAATTGGTATGATTCGCTCAATGGTTTGCCGGGTTTGTTGGGTTCGTCTTTATCAGAGACGCTGGAACTTAAGCGACTATGTCA
This sequence comes from Candidatus Omnitrophota bacterium, assembly GCA_020632555.1. Lineage (GTDB taxonomy): Bacteria > Omnitrophota > Gorgyraeia > Zapsychrales > JANLHA01 > JADLGJ01. The sequence continues at coordinate 3,568 of JACKFI010000019.1, forward strand.
ATTTTTGCTTGCGCAATATGATGCTTTGCATTTGGAGGATGTGAAAATTAAAGTTTTTGTTGAGTTGGCCGCTTTCATTAAAGAATTAAAGAATGCTTTTGAAAGTGAAAAATCGCCGCAAGCTCTATGGCACAAAGTTAATGATGCCAAAGAACATTATCGTTTGCAAATCCGCAATGGTATTCAAGGGCAGGAAGTGGTTTTGAATGGACCGGATTTGCGAGCTTTTTTAAAGGCGATTAATGAGCGGACGCGTTATGCGATTGAACATGCTCGTCGGCCGGATGGCTTGTTGACGACGTACTTTTATCACGAAGTGATTGATTATGCTTTATTGGACAAGAAGTCTAAGGATTTGTCATATGTTTTGCCCATTGCTTTTAAGAGGCATGATCTGCCATTATTTTTGGAAGGTTTGGTTCATTTTCTGAAAGTGAATCATGACCGTAAACAGGCTTTGCAAATTCATGAGCGTTTGGTCAAGAGCGATCTGTTTGATGTGAAACTTAAAATGTATAAAGTTAACGCGGATTTGTCCAGCCAGAGTGAAGAGATTGGTCGTACGCGAATTTTCCCGCGCGGCTGGCTGGAAAATGAATCTGTGTGGATGCATATGCAGTATAAATATTTGTTGGAAGTTTTGCGCGGTGGATTGTTTATGGAATTTTATCAAAGCTTCAAACAAGTGATGGTGCCCTTTTTAAATCCAGCAGTTTATGGGCGCAGTATTTTAGAAAACTCATCATTTATAGTGAGCAGCGTGTATCAAGATAAAAATATGCACGGACAGGGCTTTGTTTCTCGTTTGTCGGGCAGCACCGCGGAATTTATGCATATTTGGCTGTTGATGAATGTTGGGGCGCAACCATTTCATTGGGATAATGCAAAAGGTTTGACATTAACCTTTAAGCCCGCATTGGCAGGTTGGCTATTTACCAAAGAAGACCGTGTTGTCAATTTTGTCAATAAAGAACAACAGGTCAAAATGTTGCGGCTTCCTAAGAATACCTATGCGTTTAATTTCTTGAGTTCCACGCTGGTTGTTTATCATAATCCTCGTCGTAAAGATACTTTTGGGGATCAAGCGCCGGCGATTCGTGAGATCAGTTTGAAGTATACGGATTTGCAAAAACCAGTGAATTTGACCGTTTCCGTGATACCTTCACAATATGCTGAAGATATTCGCGAGAATAAAGTTGAGCGCATCGACATTTATTATGAGAATCGCTGATAAAATTTTTATCATTGTTCTGCTGCTTATCGCCGCATTAAGTGTTAATACTTTTGTCGCTTTGCGTCAAGTCGCTCGGCTGGGGCAACAATTGCGGGAAGTCGCGGATAAAGACATGGTTTTAATCAGCGTTGGCAATAGTGTTATGCGCAATTATCTTGAAAATGCCGTTCGGTTTCAATCGCTGTTAATGATTGGCGATGAATTGGCTTTCGCGCAAATGCCGTCGTCTCGCCGGCAATATCTGATTAAACATATTGATAAAGTTAAGGAAGGTTTTGATCGGCTCACCCAAGTGACAGGTGAGTCTATTTTGAAGGGCAAGGACCTGATTCAGCGTGATTTAGATAAATCCACGAATCCCGTTTGGCGACAAGGATTGAATCAGACCAAAGAATTTCTTGAGCGCATTGAAACAGCCTATGTGGAATATGATCAGCTTTTTAAGGATATCTATCAGCTGATTAGCAGTGGCAAATATGAATTGTCCTTGGATGATTTGGGTATTGTTCATCAAAAAGAAAAGATGCTGGCCGAAAAGATTACGTCTTTGATTGGGCAAATACAACAGTCAACTCAGGCTACTTTACGACGAGCAAGCTTGGAAGAAGAGCTGGCGCGCAGCTCGCTTTGGGGTGGTTTTGTTGGGATTTCAATGATCAGTTTGATGATGTCTGTTTTTCTGATTAGGGGATTTTCATTGCCTTTGAAAGCCTTAGTTGCGGCGGCTCAACAGATCGGTTCTGGAAATTTTAAAGTGAATCTTAAGGTTAAGTATCAAGATGAAGTAGGAGAAGTCAGTCATGCGTTTATGACAATGACCCGTCAATTGGATCAATTTAAGACGGAGCTTGAAAAGCAAAAGGATGCTTTGGTTAAGAATTTGCAATTAATGGAGAGTCAGAAACAAGATTTAGAAAAAGTCAACACAGAGTTGGATCGCTTTGTTTATACGGTCAGTCATGATATCGCCGCTCCTTTGACCGGAATTGAAGGATACGGGGATTATTTAGAGAAACATTATTTCGAACAATTTGATAAAAAAGGACAGCGCAGCCTGATAGGATTGCGTCGAGGAACCAAACGGCTCAATGATATGATTCAAGACCTTTTGGCTTTAACTCGGATTTCCCGCATTAAGAATCCTTATACTCGAGTTGATGTGCAAGTGCTGCTGGATACCGTTTTGGAGCGTTTGGAGTATGTGATTCGGGAGAGTCATGCGCGAATTGTTTTTGTGACCAAAATGCCGACCATTGTTTGCGATCGAGTGAAATTAACAGAAGTTTTTGATAATTTGATTCACAATGCGGTTAAGTTTTCAACCGCTGAGCAAGGGCCGCAAGTGGAAATCGGGTGTATTGAACAAGCGGAGTGTTTTGAATTTTATGTTCGCGATCAAGGGTTGGGGATTGCGCCTGAACATCATGAAGAAATCTTTAATATCTTTAAACGTTTGGATAGTTCTGCGATTATTGAAGGGACCGGCGCGGGGTTGAGTATTGTCAAAGCTGGAGTCGAAGATCAAGGCGGTCGAGTTTGGGTCGAGTCTCAGTTGGGTCAGGGCGCGACGTTTCGTTTTACTATTTCAAAAAGCTTAGAAGTATCTGACAAACATGTCACGTCTTGACAAATTTTTTAAAATTTCATAAAATTCATTTCTGCAACAAAAAATCTATTGAGATGTTTTAATAAAAATTTTGCAATGTTTTCTTAAAGGAGGACGTCTCTATGAGTGATGTGAAAATCAGCGCGATCAATGATAAGGTGAAGAAAGAAAGTGGTTTTGTTGACGCTATTGTGATGGAAGTCGACAAAGTTTTGATTGGCCAGCGTTATCTGTTGGATCGTTTGCTGGTCGGTCTTTTGGCTAATGGGCATATTTTGGTCGAAGGGGTTCCAGGTTTGGCTAAAACGACAGCTGTTAAAACATTGGCGGCGACCATTCAAGCCAAATTTCAACGTTTGCAGTTTACTCCTGACATGTTGCCGGCGGATTTGACCGGGACATTGATTTATGATCAGCATACTGGAAAGTTTAATGTTAAAAAAGGCCCCTTGTTCGCGAACTTTATTTTGGCCGATGAAATCAATCGCGCGCCGGCAAAAGTGCAAAGTGCGCTTTTGGAAGCTATGCAGGAGCGGCAGATCACGATTGGTGCTGAAACATTAAAGTTGGAAGATCCTTTCTTGGTGTTGGCCACACAAAATCCTATTGAGCAAGAAGGAACTTATCCTTTGCCAGAGGCGCAAGTGGATCGTTTTATGTTGAAAGTTAAGATTGCGTATCCGACGAAAGAAGAAGAGTTGAAAATCTTGCAAAGAATGGCCTTTACTAAGGCGGAGTTTAAAACTCAAAGCATCGTAACGACCGTTGATATTTTGCGGGCTCGCAGCGTAGTCGATGAGATTTATATGGATGAAAAGATTGAGAAATATATTGTCGATATCGTCGAGGCGACCCGCCATCCGGAGAATTATAAGTTGGAAGATTTGAAAGGATTGATTCAATATGGCGCTTCTCCGCGGGCAACAATTTATTTGGCCGTTGCGTCCAAAGCCTATGCTTTTTTGCAAGGCCGCGGGTATGTGACGCCGCAAGATGTTAAAACCATTGGCGTTGATGTCCTGCGGCACCGGGTGATTGTCAGTTATGAGGCGGAAGCGGAAGAAAAAACATCGGAAGACATCATTGCTCGGATTTTTAGTGAAGTTGAAGTGCCTTAAAGATACTTAATGTCAGGATGAATTCAGGCAGCGATGCCTGAATTATAAAATTATTTTCTTATGATTCCTAAAGATCTTTTTAAAAAAGTTCGACGTATTGAAATCACCACCTCTCGGCTGGTAACAGATGTTTTTGCCGGCCAGTATCACAGCGTTTTTAAAGGCCGCGGGCTGGAGTTTGATGAGGTGCGCGAATATTTCCCCGGTGATGATGTGCGCACGATTGATTGGAACGTCACGGCACGCACAGGAAAACCGCACATTAAAAAATATGTTGAAGAACGCGAGCTGACGGTGATGCTGTTGGTGGATGCTTCGCGATCGTGTCAATTTGCCACTGTTAATGAATTAAAAAGTAAATTGGCCGCTGAGATTGCCGCGGTGCTGGCTTTTTCAGCGATTCGTAATAATGATAAAATTGGTTTAGTGATTTTTACGGACAAAATTGAAAAGTTTATTCCGCCGGTTAAGGGAACAAAAAATGTTCTGCGTTTGATTCGTGAAATCCTTTATTTTAAACCAGAGAATACAGCAACCGATATGCCGGGGGCTTTGGATTATTTGAATAAAGTTTTGACTCGCAAGAGCGTTGCTTTCTTAATTTCAGATTTCTTCGGGAATTCCCTATCCGAAAGCCAAGCCACTAATGACAGTTCAGCGCGTTTGAAAAAAGCTTTAGCTATTGCCAATCGGCGGCATGATGTGATTGCGGTGACGCTCAATGATCGTCGGGAGAGTGATTTGCCAAATTGCGGTTTGCTGTTGTTAGAAGACGCTGAAAATGGTCGTTTGACCTTGGTGGATACCAGTTGTGCTAAGGTGCGCCAAGAGTATCACAGGCGTGCGCAAGTGCGTTTGCAAGACCGCCAGCGTTTGTTCCATTGCGTGGGGATGGATCACATTGATGTTTCTACGGATACACCTTATAGCGACGAGATTGTCAAATTCTTTTTGAAGCGCCGCAAGAGAAAGAGTTGATATGCCTGTCGAAAATCTTAAAGATGTTCGTCCTCCGGTTGATTTGCCAGCCAATCATTTCTTTTTATTTTTAATCCTTGGAGCCATCTTTTTCGTGGGGTTATTTTTTTTATTGCATTGGCTGTTGCCCAAGCTTAAATCGAAGACACAAACGATGATTGTTGCTCGGCCGGCATGGGAAATTGCGCAAGAAGAATTAACAGCTTTGGAAAACGAGAATTTGCCGGCACGAGGAGAAATCAAAGAGTATTTTGTTCGCTTGTCGGGGATTGTCCGGCATTATTTGGAAGATCGTTTCTGTGTGAGTGCACCAGAAATGACCACCGATGAATTCTTGCTGCATTTGAAAACATTGCCGGTTTTAAGTGAACAACAAAAAGTGTCCTTAAAGGAATTCTTAACGGCTAGCGATTTGGTCAAATTTGCGCGGTATGGTTCATCAATAAGCGAGATGACCAATGCTTTGAGTGGCGCCCGACGTTTGGTTGAGGAAACAACGCCGAGTGTTTAAAGTACGGACGTAAACTTATGATTTTTAAAGATCCTTTCATTTTTATTTTATTGCCGTTTATTTTGGCATTGTTGATTTGGACGCGATATCGGGATCGGGCAAGCAGTTTGCGTTTTCCGTCGAATGACTTGGTTGAATCTTTGCGCCAAACGTGGAAAATTCGTTTTGCGTCCTTGCCATTGGTTTTTCGTTGGATCGCCTTGGTGCTGATGCTAGTGTCACTGGCCGGACCTCGTTCGATTTTGGAAGAAGTCAAACATCAGACTCAGGGGATTGACATTGTGCTTGCTTTAGACGGTTCTGGCAGTATGGCCGCTGAGGATTTCACCTTAAAGGGGCGGCGGTACAATCGGTTGGATGTTGTCAAAGATGTCGTTAAAGAATTTATTGATGCTCGCAATTCAGATCGTATTGGTTTGGTGGCTTTTGGCGGTTTGGCTTATACCGTAAGTCCTTTAACGACAGATTACGTGTGGCTTAAAACAAATTTAGACCGAATCGAATTGCAAATGATGGAGGATGGGACAGCGATTGGGTCAGCGATAACCACGGCTTTGTCTCGTTTAGAAAAAAGTGATGCTGCCAGTAAAATTATTATTCTTTTAACGGATGGTGTTAATAATCACGGAAAAATTGACCCTTTGTCTGCGGCTAAAGCGGCCAAAGCTTTGGGTGTTAAAGTTTATACCATCGGCGCGGGAACCAATGGCTTGGCGCCATTTCCGGTGCAAGACATTTGGGGCCGGCGGGGTTATCAAAATGTGCAGGTTCAAATTGATGAAGAGACATTAAAGACCATTGCCCAGACAACCGGCGGCCGGTATTTTCGCGCGACGGATACCGATTCTTTGCGGCAAGTTTATCATGAGATTGACAAATTGGAGAAAACAAAAATTGAAGAAACAGGTTACCGGGAGTACAAGGAGCTGTTTGGATATTTTTTGATATCAGCTTTGGTTCTTTTGGCATTAGCGTTGGTATTGGAAAATACGGTGTTGTTAAAATTGCCATAAGGTTAAGAATATATGAAATTTCAAGCGGCACAAAATTTAATTTGGTTATGGACGGTGGTGGTTTTGGGCGCGTTTTTGTGGTGGGCTTTGCGTCATCGTCAGCGTCAATTGAATTTGTTTTTACAAGAAAAACTTTTTGCGGCGATTGCCAAAAGTTATGATTCAAAGCGATGGCCTTGGCGATCTTTTTTGATTGCGCTGGTTATGGTTTTAAGTATTTTGGCTTTAGCTCGCCCGCAATGGGGCTATGAAGAGAGAGAAATCAAACGTCGCGGCACTGATATTCTGCTGATTGTTGATGTTTCTCGCAGTATGCTCACGCGTGATGTGAAACCCAGCCGTTTGGAACGGACCAAACTCGCGATTAAAGATTTGATCAAGAAACTCAAAGGTGATCGCGTTGGGTTGATTGCTTTTGCTGGAGATGCTTTCTTAACGTGTCCTTTAACGGTTGATTACAGCGGTTTTCTTTTGAGTCTTGAAGATTTGAGTCCAGCCAGTGTTGCTCGCGGTGGAACAAACATTAATGCGGCTTTAAAAGAGGCCTTTAAGCAATACAATACAGCCGGTGGGAAATATAAAGCGGTTGTGATTATTACCGACGGAGAGAATTTGGAAGAAGACCCTATGCCAATGGTTGAGCAAGCCAAGCAAAAAGAAATTAAAATATTTTCAGTTGGCGTCGGCACCAAAGAGGGGGAATTGATTCAATTTGCCAATGATAAAGGGGAATTGGATTTCCTTAAGGACTCGCAAGGCAATATTGTTAAATCACGTTTGAATGAAGATTTGCTGCAAAAGATGGCTTTGGCAACCGGTGGAGTTTATGTTCGCGCCAGCGGCACTCAGTTTGGTTTGGATTTGATTTATGATCAGGAAATTTCAAAGTTTGAAAAAAGAGATTTTCAAAGCAAAACAGAACGGCGGTATTATGAACGTTTTCAATTCCCATTGGCTGTGGCTTTATTGATGTTGGTCATAGAAATGGCCTGGCCGGCACGCAAGAACATGGACGAGTTATAATGAAAAAGTACATTATTTTAATTTTGCTTTTGAGTGTATCGTCAACGGCTTTCGCAACTTCTAAGGAACGTTCGGTTAAGAGAGGCAACGTTTTTTATAAAAAGGGAGATTTTGCCGCATCTCTTAAAGATTACCAAGAGGCTTTAAAGGTGCAACCCGATTCTCCAGCAATCAATTTTAATTTAGGCACGGCGCTTTATAAAGACAAGAAATATGATGAGGCCGTTGATCATTTGCAGAAGGGTCTTTTGGGTGATGATCCCGTATTACAAAAAAACGCGCATTTTAATTTGGGCAATGCTTTGTATCAACAAGGCCTGAATTTTGGAGAAGATCATGTCGATCAGGCGATTGCCGCTTTAACGGAATCTTTACGGCATTTTGAGACGGTAATGAATGTTGATGACAAAGATGCAGACGCTGGCTATAATCACACCATTGTGCAAAAAGAGTTGGAGCGTTTAAAGAAAAAGAAGCAACAACACAAGCAACAAAATCAGCAGAATAAAGATCAGAAGCAGCAAGACCAAAAGAAAGATCAACAACAGGGTTCAGATAAAAATCAGGAACAACAAGACCAAAATAAAGAAGAGCAGCAAAAGCCAGATCAGAATCAAGCAGAGAAATCTTTTTCAAACTCAGCAGATCAGCCAAAAGATTCTGCAGAATCTTCGCAAAAAGATCATCAGGGTGGACAAAAAAGTCAGGATGAGCCTAAGCCGCAGCAAGGTTTTTCCCAAAATCAGGATGCTGCGGACAAGGCGCAACAAGAGCATCAAGAGAATAAAGAGAGTGCTGCTCAAGCTGTGCCTGGTCAGATGACCAAAGAGGAAGCGAAATCTTTGCTAAAACAATTTGAACAAGGTCAAGAATCGGTTGGTTTGTTGAATTTTGGTCAGCGTCAATCCGTCGAGCGACCAGTTTTGAAAGATTGGTAAAATGTGTAAAGTCGTTCAAAGAATTTTAAATCACAGCGTTGTTATTTTCTTTGTCTTGATCGCCTTTGCTGTGATGGCAGGTAGCGTTGGCGCGCAGGACATCACCGCGGTTGCTACTGTCAGCGCCACAAAGGTAGAGCTGGGCACTGCATTTCAGTTGACGGTGACAGTCAACGGCGCAGATGCGGTTCCCCCGGTGCAATTGCCCAAGATTGATGGTTTGGAAAGTCGCTACTTGGGGCCTTCAACGAGGGTTTCTATTATTAACGGTAAAATGTCTCGTTCGACGGGATTGATGTTTACAGTGATTCCTTTAAAGACGGGTCAATTTCAAATTCCCGCGGTAACCATTCCCATCAATGGTCAAAATTATACGACCGAGGCGATTACCATTACAGTTGTTGACTCTGGTGGCTTGAATTCTGGGCCGGCCAATGGAACCAATCAAAATTCCGCGTCTGCTTTGCGTGATAAAATTTTTATTGTTTTGAGCACAGCTAAAAGAGAAGCGTATGTGAATGAGCCAATGGCTCTGTCGATTAAACTGTTTATGAGTGATTTGGATGTTAAAAATGTTCAATATCCAACCTTTGAACATGAAGGGTTTGTGGTTGATAGTTTTGAGGAACCGTTACGCGGTCAACAAGTCTTGGGGGGTGTGAATTATCAAGTGATGGAGTTTCATGCATTTATTTATCCGACCCGCACCGGTGATTTAACCTTGGGACCCGCGAAGTTGGCTGCTAATATTTTGATTAAGAATTCCCGCGGAGATCGTCAGGCGGACGGTTTTGGAGATTTTTTCGCAGATGATATTTTTGATAATTTTATGGGCCGGTATGAAACAAAGACGATTATGGTCGAAAGTGCCAATATCGGTTTGAAAATTTCTGACTTGCCTGACGAAGGCAAACCTGCTGATTTTTCGGGGGGTGTTGGTAAGTACAAATTTGAAATGACGGTTAGTCCGACAGCGGTTAAGGTGGGGGATCCGTTGACGGTTCGAATGCGTATTGCTGGGGATGGGAACATGAAATCTGTAACTTTTCCGTTGTTAAAGGGATCTGATGATTTTAAAGTGTATGATCCTAAGATATCGCAACACGATGGCGAAAAGATTCTTGAGCAGGTGGTTATTCCTAAAAATGATCGAGTGACAGCGTTGCCCGCGGTTGGTTTTAGTTATTTTGATCCAACAGATCAGATGTATCGCACTGTTACGCAAGGGCCCTTTGCTTTAACGGTCAGTCCTTTAACTAAGGGTGAAGAAGCAAAAGTTGTTGGGATACCTGTGGGGGATTCTGTGGAAACCGGGAATATTATGCCCGAGGAGTTGGGTCGTGATATTCGATTTATCAAAGAGACGATGGGGCCTTTGCAAAAACGTCATTTTGTTTTGTATCGGGATGTTAAATTTATCCTTGGGTTTGTGTTCTTTGTTTTGATATGGTTAGGGTTGTGGCTACATTTTCAATATATGAAAAGACTGACCACAGATATTCGTTTGGCTCGTCGTTTGCATGCCCCGCGGCAAGCGCGTAATGATTTGGCTGTGGCTGGCCGCTTTTTGCATGAAAAAGATGTCCGTAAATTCTACGACAGCATTTTTAAAACATTGCAAGAATATTTGGGCAATAAGTTTCATTTGCCTGCAGGAGCGATTAGTGTAGAGGCTTTAAAGGGATATTTGAAAGTTAAAAATGGACAAGATCAAACTTTGGCGACTTTACATGAAATCTTTAATGAATGTGATTTGGTGCGTTTTGCTTCTGGCCAAGTCTTAGAGGATAAAATGAAATCGACTTTTCAACAAGCCCAAGAAATCATTGATTTCTTTGAACGGAATTATTAATGAGAAAAATCATACTGATATTCACTTTGCTTTTAATGACAATTCCGCTGGCAGCACAACAAGAACTTGCGTTGGATTTTGCTAAAGCTAATTTGGCTTATCGGGATGGTCAGTATGCGCAGGCGATTGCTGATTATGAAAGGATCATTGCCGCTGGGACAGAAAGCGGCGCTGTTTTTTATAATTTGGGCAACAGCTATTTTAAGAATAAGCAATTGGGCAAAGCGCTGGTCAATTACGCGCGGGCGCAAAGGCTTATGCCTCGAGATAGTGATTTAGCGGCGAATGTCAAATTTGCGACTGCGGCTGTTGTTGCGCGAGTGGAGCCGACTTTAAGTTTTGTTGATAAAATTTTCAGTGGATATGTTTGTTTTTATACCGTTAATGAAATGGTTTTGATTTTGGGGATATTGTTTGGGTTGTTGGGACTCGTTCATTTGAGTGGTTTGTATTGGAATTGGCTGGCTCGTCGTATGGTAATGACTGTTCTTGGGATTTCTCTGGGATTTTTTGCGGTTGGTTTAGGGGTGAAGATGAATTTAGAAAAAGCGGCGAGTATTGTTATTGCGCCGACGTCAGCACGTTTTGAGCCCAATGAGAAAGCAACTATTTACTTTGAATTGTCTGAAGGTCAAGATGTGCGTATTCAAGCCAGTGAAGGGGAGTGGTTAAAAATACAAAGGCCTGATCGTAAAATGGGCTGGGTTGCCTCGGCGGCTGTTGAAAGAATTTAATGGGATTAAAGATAAGGGGTGAGCATGCGGCATATGAAATTAACATTTGGTTTTTTAGTGGTGATTGTTTTGGCGTCAACGAAAATGCTTGCTGCCCAACAAACCTTTGCGGATTTTTGTCAGACCGCGTATTTGGAAAACACCGTATGTCCACCGGCGATTTGTCAGTTGAAGTGCGCGGACGCACAGGCGGTTGAGAACTGTCCACAGGTGTGTCTTCCCAAAGAATGCGCGGCCATTAGTGCCGAGAATTGTCCCAAAGACTTTTGTCATACCATTACAGATTGTTCTCAAAAGATAACTTGTCAGGCCAACAGTTCTCAGGACCAAATTCCGGAATGCGGGGCTTTAGGTTACGACAAGCAAGAGGTGGAGTGCTGCCCAGGTCTGGTTAAACGTTGTGGTTTTGATTATCTTGATGGGAAATGTAATATGCAGGGCAAAAATACTTCTTATAATGTTCCTATTTGTATTCCGTGCGGTAACGGGGTTTGTACAAATTTTGAGAATCATTGCAACTGCCCCGAGGACTGCAAGAAGAAAATCTTTCCGTTAGATTAGCTCAATGATTTTTTTGACCCGCCAATGGGAGTTGACCCAAAGTCCGGTGATTGGATAGGATTTAAAGAGTTTTTTGATTTTTTTTGCACCCGCAATAATCTGCTCCTTATGAGTTTCGTAAGAAACAGGATTCCCGCGGCAGTCAAAATGGCCAACGACAAAAATATGTGAAGAGTGATTAGTCTTGGTGGAGATTTTAATCCCAGTTAGAATCGAATCCATTTGCGCATGTGGGCGGTTGAGAATGCCATCCATTCCCGGGCCGGAAATAATATCGACATATTTGACTTTAGAACTGCGGCGAATCCAATTGATCACTGGAATTTGAATTCGACCGTCCATGCACGTTAAACAGGTGGCGCGGTGATCATCGCGCAGGGGATGTTTGTATTTAAGTATTTTGGTCATGATTGCGGAATCAGTTTTGCGTAATGCTCCACGGTTTGATGGTTCATAAAAGATTCAATAATCGTTTTTCCTAGGGGATCAAGATCGGGATCTTGAAGATAAGGTTTTAATTCTTGTTTGAAAAATTCTGTTAGAATTTGAGCGCCTTGATCATAGCCGTCGGTGCCGATTTCCGGCTGTGTTTCAACTTGCAATAAATCCTTATTGACGAATACTCCTTCAATTTGCAAAGATTGCACCGCATAACCCAAAAGCGGACAACGAGCAGGTTCTAATTGAGATGGCTTAAAGAATGCTCCGCCTCGTCGGGCTAAATATTCGCGCACCAACCATTGCGGCATAAATCCAACTTTCCACGCGCCGATATATTGATTAGGCGTCAGTGAATACTTAGTGCGGGGTGTTTGTACGATTTGTTTTAATAAAAGATTAGCTTGATCAACCCGACGGCCAGTCGCAAACGGCCAATAGGAACCAACCCCTTCACTGGACATGCCCTCTGTTTGTGTGATGCTGGGATTGTCATAACCGCGTGGAGAAACCAGTCGCCATAACCATGCTAATGCCGGCGGCAAAATGTGCAGCATGCCGATAATGCCATATGTTGGTTTTTGAGCTGTGCAGGGGGGAGTGCGAATTCCAAAACTGCGAATATTAATTTCTACCGGTGTTTTCACAATGCCAGGAACAATATTGCGCGGCAAAATGATGCGCGGGTTTGGACAGGCAACGCCGGGTTTGTCTTGGGTATGTTCCCAAATTAAACAGGTGGCTTTGGGCACAGAGTATAAATTCAAGAAAATCAATGGAACTTTGGGCGCGGTGGTCATTTCTTCAAGGAAGCTATCTGTGCCGTATTGGGTGATGTGATTGACCCGCACAAACCAGCCTTGTTCGGCGTCTTCGACGATGAGCCGTCCTTGTCCATCTTGAATCGATGGATGGCACAGCGCCATATCGTCGGTCACCGGATTTAAGCGGCAACCTTGGAATAATGGAATGAAACGCCGTTGTTGAGTGATGACATTGGTCCCGACTAAAAGGCGTCCATCGGGTTCGCGATGAGGATACTGTAACATTTCACTTTTACCGCCGCCGCTGGCGCCTTCATGCATGATGACAAATTCATTGTCATAAGGGGTGGTTACCACAACCGTTGAACCATGGGCGGTGATCCAGCCTTCATTCTCGCCGAGGTTGATCAATACCCCATAAATTCCTTTTTTCGCGCTGGGTCCAGGATAAAGATTCAATGAGAAAATTTCATGTTTATTAAGTTGACGGTGGTGAACAACAATCTGCTTGCCCTGGCAATGCGTGTGACGAAAAGTGGGAGCCAGAAAAATTACGGCTTTGGGTGCCCAAATCTCTGGCAGATCAGCGCTGTTGACCATGCCTTGCAAGCTAGCTAATGACGCGGAAAAAAATGCGGCATTTTTGGGCCCGATTAAAAGAGAAGGGCAGTTGAGCGTTTTGTTGCCGGAATAAAAAGGAACAATCAAAAGATCCTGTTTTTTGAGCCAATCCAAAACTTCTTGGCGAAACTGTGAGAAGGGTGTATTGAATCGATCATTGAAATGGGCTTTATCGGTTGCTTTCTCATCGGCAATCACCATGGTGTCAGGATCGCGGCGGCGCATATAGGGTTCGGGATAATTGACGGCAACCCCATTGCGGCAAAAATCAACGCGGGCTTCAATAACTTTTCCTTGACCGGGAATGTCGTAGGCGACTTCAAAAGTATCAGAGCTGGAATTGCCCAAAGAGAGCGCGACCAATTCATTGAAATCTTTAGCCAGTGTTACACTTTTAGCCTGCATAAAAACATTGGCTAATTCATCATTTGCAAGAAACTTTTTCCAATCACGGACGGTTGACATTTTAAACTCCTAAGATGTATGTTGGAGAAACCGTAGAATGCTTTCTGCTGCGCGTTTGCTCGCCCCACTGGCACCCAACGAGATTTTAACTTTTTCTAAATTAGCGCACATCGTATCAAATTCAGATGGATTTTGGTAGATTTTTTTTAATTCTGCCGCGATGGCACTGCCGTTGGCATTGTCTTGAATGCATTCGGGAACAATTTTTTTGCCGGCAACGACATTGACCAGTCCGATATAAGGAATTTTGATCAGAGCTTTGGCTAAAGTAAAAGTTAAGAAAGATGTTTTGTAGACGATAACCATTGGTTTTAAGAGCAAAGCCGTTTCCAGTGTTGCGGTTCCGGAAGCGACCATACAGATATCGCAGGCATTGAGCCCATCGTGAAAATGTCCATCAATCAGTTTTAACGGAAAAGATTTCTGGGTCAGAAAATTTTTGAATAATTCGGGTGCAAGGTTTGACGCTTTGAGAATAAGAAATTGAAAGCGTGGATCCTGAGTGTGCATAATTTTTGCGGCGTCGAGCATGGGAGGCAAAAGCGATTCAATTTCTTTTTGTCGTGACCCGGGTAACAGGCCAATGGTGAATTTATCAGCAGAGAGCCCAGCCTTGGTTAGCGTTTCTTCGCGGGTGCTGGTTATTTGGATTTCATCGGCCAGCGGATGCCCAACGAAATCGACCTCAACTCCGCGATCCGCATAGAATTTTTTCTCAAAATCGAAAAGCACCATCATAAGATCAACATTCTTTTTGATAAAATTAACGCGATTTTCTTTCCAAGCCCAAACTTGCGGACTGATGTAATAAATGACCGGCACGCCCATCTTTTTGAGTCGGGCCGCTAAGCGCAAATTAAATCCTGGGTAATCCACCAGGATTACCGCTGCTGGTTTGCGTTGACTGACATTGTGTAAGAAAGATTCGAAACAGCGATGGAATTCTCTGTAATGTTTGATAATTTCAAAAAATCCAACGACGGCAAAACGTGTTAAATCTTCGTCAGTGTCAACTCCGGCAGCTTGCATCTTGGGCCCACCGAGCCCTGAGAAGGTGAGTGCAGGGTGCAATTGTTGCAGTGCTTTAACCAGTGCCGCGCCATGGTTATCGCCTGAAACTTCACCAGCCACAATCATCAGATGCTTTGGCGTAGGCTCTAAGGGTGTATGGCTTGATAAAATATCCATGCTTTATTTTTGAGGAAGTGTTGCCATTTTGATGCGCTGCGCGATTTGATTTTGAGATGTTTTGATGCTAGCGCAGATTTCCAGAGCTAATTTGACAGCATTGCGTCCTTCAACGCCAGAGACCAAAGGCGGCTTGTCGTCTCGAACACATTCGATAAAAGATTTTAATTCTTCTTTGAGGGGTTCTTCTTTTTGAATCGGCAATGCATGTTTCGAAATCAAGTCATTGTGTTTGCGGTAGATGTAGGCTTCTTGTTTGACATAATCCAGCGAGATATAAGAGTCGACGGTAAAAATTCGAATTTTGCGCATGACCTCGTCCGATACTCGGCTGGCTGTCAGATTGCAGACACAGCCATTTTCAAAAACAACGCGCACACTGGCAATGTCTTCCATGGCCGTTAAAACATTAATGCCCACCGCATGAAAATCTTTGATGGGGCTATTGTTAACGCCGAGAATAATGTCTAAGTCGTGAATCATCAAGTCCATGACTACGCCGATATCCAAAGAGCGATTAGGAAATTTATTTAAACGATGACATTCAATAAAAAGAGGATGTTTGGTGAAATGTTTGATTGCCATGAACGCGGAGTTGAAGCGTTCAACGTGTCCAACTTGTAGCTTAAGATTGGTTTTCTGAGCGAGCGCGATCAATTCATCAGCCTGTGCAACATTCATGGTGATTGGTTTTTCGATAAAGGTGTGAACATTGTTTTCTAAAAAGAACTTCCCGATTTTATGATGCAGTGTGGTCGGAACACAAATATTGACAGCATCCACTTTGCCAATTAATTCTTGATAGTTTTCAAAAAAGGGAACACGATAATGCCGCGCCAATCGTTCAGTTCGGTCTTCTTTGACATCACAGACGCCAACCAAATTAACCAGTTTATTAAGTTCAGAATAAACCTTCAGATGGCGAGATCCCAAGTGGCCAATTCCGATAATAGCAACATTGATTTTTTTCATGGACGTGATTGGTTTTTTGTTTAACAATGTTTCACGTTATAACAAAACCCTCGACAAAAGTCAACCTGCATGTTAACATCACAAAAATTGCAACTTCCCTAACATCCTCAAAAACGATGACTTAAGATAAGGTTAGCATGATCCGATGAAGAATTATTTAAAGCTCCTCAGTTTTTTAAAAGCGCAGAAACGGCTCTTTTTAATTGCAGTTTTGGCTTTGTTTGTATCCAGCTTTTTTGAAGGAATTCAGTATACGATTTTGATTCCTTTGACTGACCGTATTTTTAATAAAAAACAAATTGTTTTTCCCAATGGTGTTCCTGAATTTGTGCGTCACATTGTTGATCAGCTCAATGTTATGGAGCCAGCGGTTCTTTTAAATATCTTGCCATGGGCGATTGTTATCTTGATGCTAGTTAAACATGCTTTTGTTTATGTTAGCTCTTATTTAATGAATGATGTCTCGCAGCGGGTGATTCGGGATATTCGTGATCGACTTTATACGAAAATTCAAAGTTTTTCTCTGGATTATTTTAGCGAGAGGCGCACCGGAGAACTTTTGTCGCGGATCACCAATGATGTGGCTGTGATTGAGAACGCTATCTCTTACGGGGTGACCGACCTTTTTCGGCAGAGTTTTTTGATTCTGATTTATGTAACCATCGCGTTTTCTATTCATTTTAAAGCGGCCTGTGTGGTTTTTTTTATTTTGCCTTTAATCGGTTGGCCGATGAGTCGTATTGGCGCCAAATTGAAGAAATTATCCCGACGCACTCAAGAAAACATGGCTGATGTGAATTCGATTTTGTTAGAAACGATTTCGGGGGTCAGGGTGGTCAAGGCTTTTAGTACTGAGCAACATGAAATTGGTCGTTTCCGTGTCAAGAATCAGGAAGCGTACAAATTGCGATTAAAATCGGTGAAACGTATGCTTTTAATGAACCCGATCACCGAGATTTTTGGGCTTTTTTGTGGCATTGGTATTATTTTGTGGATGGGGCGGCAGGTGATGGATGAACAATTGTCTTTTGGTGTTTTTGCTTTTTTCTTGAGCTCTATTCTCTTAATCATTAGCCCTTTAAAGAAACTAGGAAATGTCAATGCCATGACGCAGCAGGCGCTGGCAGCCAATGAACGCATTTATGATGTTTTGGATCAACAGCCAACGGTACAGGAAAAACCCAATGCGATGGTGTTGTCAGCTATTCAGAGAAACGTCAAACTTGAAAATGTTTCTTTTCGTTATGAATCTGAAGGTGTTCCTGTTTTGCAAAATATTAATCTCGAGATTAAGGTTGGCGAATTGGTTGCTATTGTCGGTCCTACGGGAACAGGCAAGTCAACGCTGGCTAATTTGATTCCGCGTTTTTATGATGTCACGCAAGGATGTGTAACGGTTGATGGTCAGGATGTGCGGGATGTGACGTTTGAGTCTTTGCGTCATCAGATTGGGATAGTATCGCAGGAAACATTCCTTTTTAATGACACCGTGGGTGCAAATATCAGTTATGGTACGCCACAGGCAACTCAAAAAGAAGTGGAAACAGCGGCGCAGAGAGCTTACGCGCATCAATTTATTAGCAAAATGCCCGAAGGTTATCAAACCATCATTGGTGATCGTGGTTTTCGTTTGTCAGGTGGTGAAAAACAGCGCATTGCTATTGCGCGGGCGATTCTTCGCAACCCGCCTATTTTGATTTTAGATGAAGCCACGTCTCAGCTGGATTCGGAATCGGAGAAATTTGTTCAGGAAGCTGTTGATAAATTGATGGTGGGGCGTACGGTTATTGCGATCGCGCATCGTTTATCGACGATTCGCAAAGCCAATAAAATTGTGGTATTGGACAAAGGCGGCATTGTCGGTTTAGGCCCCCATGAGCAGCTTTTGACCAGTTGCAATCTTTACAAGCGGTTGTATGAAACACAATTCCAGCAATAATCTGACAAAAGAAAAATTAATTTTTTTGTGACAAATTCACGTCGATTCGTTAAGATGAGAACAGTTCGTTTTTATCAATTCGTAGAATAAGGTGCACTCGATGAAACATATAACTCTTGTTGGAATTATTGTTTTAAGCCTAGGGTTTTTAAATACCAATGGTGTTGCGGCTGAATTAACCGCTGATGAAATTGTCAAGAAGGTTGATGAGGTGAGAAATCCGGAGTTGGATTACCAAACGGATGTGCGGGTGGTTTCGTACAAACCCAATCGTCCTGAACATGCCAGTCGTTATGATGTTTGGATTAAAGGACGGGACAAAACGATTATTAAGACCACCGAGCCAGAAAATGAACGAGGCCAATCACTATTGATGAGAGAAAATGATTTTTGGGCATTTTTCCCGGAAGTATCTAAGCCGATTCGGATTTCTTTGCAACAGCGGTTAAACGGGGATGTTGCTAATGGTGACGTGGCCCGCACAAATTTTTCAGGAGATTATTCTGCTAAGATTTTGAGTAAAAGCAAAATATCCGGTAAAGACTTTTATGTATTAGAGCTGAATTCTTTGCGTGATTCAACGACGTATGGCAAAGTCAAGCTGTGGGTTATGGCGGAAAACTTTTGGCCGGTTAAGGCTGAGTTTTTTGCCATCAGTGGGCGTTTTTTAAAGACTTGTTCTTATGAAAATTACAAAACATTGGCTGGCCAGCTGAGGCCTTCGAAGTTAGTGCTCAAAGATGCGATTGTCGACGGACAATATTCGACCATTGAATATAATGAAATGAATATTGTTGAAATTCCTGAGAAGAATTTCACCAAAGAGTATATGAACAAATAATTAAGGTTAAGAATTGTTGAGAAGGGAAACAATGAATATTCCAAAAATCGTTCTTTTTATATGTGTTTTGTGTTTGTTTGGATTGGGTTGGGAGAAGGTTTATGCACAGTCATCTTCACTGGATGATTTCGTGATGCCAGTTGTTGTTGATGAAAAAGTTCCTCAGACTTATATAGAGAAGATGTTGATGCGTTTGGAAGAATTTGAAAAGGATTTGCGTTTAAAGGAGAAATATTTAATTGTTGAAGATCATTTGGCGCAGTTGGGGCAGAGATATGTTGATTTTCAGAAAATGGTTGGTATTGAAATTCACGGGAGTTTGCAAAATCAAACCGCCTTGCAAATTTATCAGCCTAATCGGGCTAATAAGATAGCCAATCAGTTTTATCTTTCCGGGGCGGGTGTTGTTTCTCCTTCGATTAAATATTTTGTTTCGGGACGGTTTAAGTATGATTCCGTTTATGCGAATTCGGATCATTACAGTGATAGTGTCGAATCAGATCAAAAAGCTGAGCTAGAGTTGCGCGACACTTATGTTGATTACTCAACGGGGGATTGGGATTTCCGTTTAGGAAAACAGCAGGTGGTTTGGGGAGAGGCTGTTGGTTTGTTTTACGCGGATGTTGTTAACGCCCGAGATTTGCGAGAGTACATTTTGCCCGACTTTGAATTTATTCGCATCCCAGAATGGGGTTTAAGTTCAGAATATACGAAAAATGATTTTCACTCCCAGTTGGTGGTTTTGCCTGGTGTTGAATTTGACAAAACCGGTTTAGCGACGTCAAATTTTGCTTTTCCTTTACCGCTTCCCGATAGTCCAACTTTATTGGCTTTGCAGGATCCCAAAGAGCCAAAATATGGATTTGACAACAGCAAGATTGGCGCGCGGTTTTCTTATCTTTTTAACGGTTTAGATTTGGGAGCTTTTTATTTGCGCAGCTGGACATCTTTGCCCGTTATGTATCGCACAATAAACGCCGGGGTTTATAATTTTAATCCGGATTATCAGCGGCAGAATATATTTGGAATGACGTTTTCAAAAGAGATCAATGATTATGTTTGTAAGGGCGAAGCAGTTTATTATCCGGACGCTTATTTCTCGGTGATTGATCCGACGGATTTGGATGGGGTCAAACAAAGCGGATATGTGGATTATTTGCTTGGCGTGGATCATACCTATTTTGATCGCTGGGATGTTAATGTCCAGTTGACTCAACGTTGGATTATGGATTATGACAAAACTTTTTGGAGGCAGGAAGAGTTGACCAATGGTTTTTCAATACGATTGAGCCGTCCGTGGTTAAATAGGAAATTTACGACGGAAATTTTGGCAATTGCAAATCTTTCAACGCCTGATTTTCTGTATCGGCCGAAAGTTGTTTATAATGCGGCCAGCAATTTACAAATCACTTTAGGCGCGGATATTTTCTCTGGTGACTCGACAGGTTCGTTTGGCTATTTTAGGAATCAAAGCCGCTGGTATTCAGAGGCAACATACAAGTTTTAATCGATTCTTTTTGGTTTTTTGATAATCCGCAAAATGATATATTCCAATCCGTGACATCTCGGCAGAAATGTTTTTGTTAACTTAAAGAAATAGTTGCCAAAGAATTTTTTTTTGTTATACTATTGCACTATTGATTAAAAAAATTCTTTAAACTCTTGGGTAAAGTGAAAAAGTTTAAAGGAGATATTGTTTGAGCAGAGAGCTCGAAGATATTCAACACAAACCGCTTATGTTCGCTTGTCCAGTTTTGGATTAATCCCATAAGTGCAGAGTACAGGAGGCAACATGCAAGACGAAGTATTAAAGAAGTTGTTAGAGTGTGGAACGCATTTCGGTCATCAAACCCGCCGATGGAATCCAAAAATGAAACGTTTTATTTTTGGGGCCCGTGACGGGATTTATATTATTGACCTGGAAAAGACGGTTATTCATTTGAATCAAGCCAGAGATTTTGCCCGTGATATTGCGATGAAGGGCGGTTCAATTTTGTTCGTTGGGACCAAGAAACAAGCGCAAGATGTGATCAAGTCGGAAGCAGAACGCTGCAATATGCCGTATATCAATAATCGCTGGATGGGCGGACTTTTGACCAATTTTCAGACGGTTCGTAAATCAATCCAAAAAATGATTAAAATTGAGAAAATGATTGAAGATGGGTCGATCAATAATCTTACTAAGAAAGAGGTTGCTCTTCTTGTCAAAGAAAAGGATCGTTTGGTCCGAGATGTTGGCGGTATCCGCAATGTTATGGATCAGCCCAAGGCGATTTTTGTTGTCGATTCCAAGCGTGAAGAAATTGCTATCAAAGAAGGGCGTCGGTTAGGAATTCCTATTATCGGTTTGATTGACACAAATTGTGACCCCGATGTGATTGATTATCCGATTCCCGGCAATGATGATGCTTTAAAATCGATTCGGTATATTATGACGGTTATTACGGAAGCCATTATCGAAGGTCGTCAAGAATTTACGCAGGCTCAGACTGTGCGCCAGAAAAAAGATAATCCTGTTGCGGCTGAAGCGGCTGAAACGAAAGTTGATGATGTGCAAAACGTGCAAAGTCAACCAGCGACGACTGATAAGTAAATAATTTTAACTTGCAAAGATATCAGGAAGGTGACAAATTATGGGTGCTTCAGTGGATGCAATTAAAGAATTGCGAGATTTAACAGGAGCTGGAATTATTGAATGCAAAAAGGCTTTAGAGCAAGCCAATGGTGATGCGAAAAAAGCACAAGAAGTTTTGCAATTGCGTGGTCGAGAAATCGCGGCAAAAAAGGGCGATCGTATTGCTAAAGAGGGCCGTGTTGAGGCCTATGTGCATATGGGTAATAAGATTGCTGTTCTTTTGGAAGTCAATTGTGAGACTGATTTTGTCGGCCGCAATGAAGACTTTATTCGTTTTACCAAAGATGTCGCGATGCATATTGCGGCGATGAATCCAAAGTATATCGCTGAAAAAGATATTCCTGCGGAAGTTCTTAACGCGGTGGAAAATAAAAAGGCTTTTTTGGTTGAAGTTTGTTTATTGAATCAACCGTTTGTTCGTGAACCCAGCAAAACCATTGCGGAATATTTAAATTCCATAATTGCCAAAATTGGTGAGAATATTGTCATTAGTCGCTTTATTCGCTATAAGGTAGGGGTTGTTGAGTAAGAGTAATCCAATTTATAAAAGTATTCTTTTGAAGTTAAGCGGTGAGGCCATGATGGGTAAGTTTGATCATGGTATCGACGCTGAAATGTGCGCATCTTTAGCTGGGCAAATCAAAGAAGTGGTCAGCATGGGTGTTACTGTCGCTTTGGTTGTTGGTGGCGGCAATATTTTTCGTGGGCAAGTGGCATCAAAAAGTTTTGGTTTGGATCGTTCTGTTGCGGATTACATGGGAATGCTGGCCACCGTTTTAAACGGTTTAGCTTTGCAAAATGCTCTTGAAAAACTTGGTGTTCCGACCCGTGTAATGTCGGCCATTCAAATGCATCAGGTTGCGGAACCTTATATTCGTCGTCGGGCTATACGGCATTTGGAAAAGAAAAGAGTAGTTATTTTTGTCGCGGGAACTGGTAATCCTTTTTTTACCACAGATACAACCGCGGCTTTGCGGGCAGCCGAGATGGAAGCGGATGTGATTATGAAAGCAACCAAGGTGGATGGAATTTATTCTTCTGACCCGATGCTTGACAAAAAAGCCAAAAAGTTTCCAGAGTTGAAGTTTATTGATGTTCTTAGAAAGAAGTTGAAGGTTATGGATTTAACGGCTATTAGTATGTGTATGGACAATAATGTGCCGATTGTGGTTTTTAATATCAATAAACCCGGGAATATTAAAAAAGCGGTGCTGGGTGAAAAAATTGGAACCATTGTTCATTAAGGAAGGGCATGCTCTATGATTAAAGATATCGTCAAAGAAACTGCGGGTAAAATGCTTAAGACGGTTGAGTCTGTTCAAAGAGAATTTATGGAAGTTCGTACCGGCCGCGCGCATCCAGGTTTGATTGAAGGCATGCATTTGGATTATTATGGTACACCGACGATGATTAAAACCATTGCTTCGATATCGGTCCCCGATCCTAAGACAATTATTATTCAGCCTTGGGATGCCAATGCACTGCCGGGGATTGAAAAAGCTATTAATATGTCAAAGCTTGGCATTTCTCCGGTGATTGATGGGAAATTGGTTCGTTTGAGCATTCCATCTTTATCGAAAGAGCGTCGTGATGAATTGGTCAAAGTTGTTCGGGATATGGCTGAGCATGGACGAGTTTCTTTGCGTACGATTCGCCGGGATGCTAATGAACGCATTAAAAAAGTTCAAGCTGAAGGAAAAGTTTCTGAAGATGATTCTTTCCGTGGACAGGAAGAAATTCAGAAATTAACGGATAAATACATTAAAGACATTGATCAGGTGCTGGAAGGTAAGAATAAAGAATTGGCTGATTTTAAATAATTTTTTGTGGGCATGATTGATTTGTGATGGTTTTGTAATTTTTGTACTGTTCTTTTAAATATTTGGACCCACTAGCTCATCAGGTAGAGCACAGCCCTTTTAAGGCTGGTGTGCCGCGTTCGAGTCGCGGGTGGGTCACCATTTTTTAAACTTTCACGGGCGGCCTCGTGACGGAGCACTCGGCACTTCCTCACACATTCAGCACGTTGCAGCTAACTGGCTGCCGTGCTGATATTGGAGCATCTGCGACAATATTGAAGTGTGTTCGGGCGGATGGCGGAATACCGACTTTCTCAGAGCTTTAGATTGTAAGTCGGTACGAGTCAGCATAGTACAAGTTTCGTGTTCTAAGAAGAGGTCGTTAAATATAGTCTTTCACGGGCGGATGGCGGAATGGTAGACGCGCATGTCTTAGGAACATGTGAGGAGACTCGTGGAGGTTCAAGTCCTCTTCCGCCCACTGAAACAAGTTTGTAAATCAGTGCTAAGTGGTGGGTTAAGTGGAGGTTCCCCCATCGAGGGATCGAGAAAGTCCTCTTTTGCCCACTGAAAAAAGTTTGTAAATCAGTGCTAAGTGTGTGGGTTAAGTGGAGGTTCCCCCATCGAGGGATCGAGAAAGTCCTCTTTTGCCCACTGAAACAAGTTTGTAAATCAGTGCTAAGTGTGTGGGTTAAGTGGAGGTTCCCCTATTTTTCTGTTTTTTTGCGGCGGTAATTCAGTTGGCTAGAATGCCACCTTGCCAAGGTGGATGTCGTGGGTTCAAATCCCATCCGCCGCTTATTATTTATTTAATAAAATGTTTATGAATGAAGGCAGCTCATGCTTATATTTTTATAAGCATGAAGGAGGAATACATGAAGATCAGTGAATTTCTTTGTTCAAAGGCGGTAACATCAGATCTTAAAGCGACGACAAAAAAAGAAGTCATCGAGGAAATGGTTGATCTTCTTGTCAAAGCTGGGGCTGTTGAGAAAAAAACAAGAAATAAGCTTGTTGAAATTTTGATGGCGCGGGAAGCATTGGGTTCTACTGCGATTGGACAGGGCGTTGCGATTCCTCATGGAAAATGTGAAAGTATCACAAAGTTGACCGCCGCATTAGGTATTAGCAAAAAAGGTATTGATTTTGATTCCTTAGATGGCGAACCAGCGTACATTTTTTTTCTTTTAGCTGCACCACTGGATTCTGCCGGGCCTCACCTTAAAGCGCTGCAAAGAATCACCCGCCTTCTTAAGGATAAATATTTTCGTGAAAATTTTAAGTCTGCCAAGGACGAAAAGGTCATTCTGGCTTTATTGACGCAGGACGACGGACAAAACAACATATAATTTCTTATGCCGAGCAATTTGTTAAAGTGGTTGTATCCCGGCATGCGGATAAAAAGGTGGCTGTCAATTGCTTTGATAGGGGTTGTTATCGTAGCCTTTGGAGCGCTGGCCGCGGGTTCTTCCTATGGCATGGTTCGGCTTTTGGGTATTGTTATTCTGATTTGCGGTATAAGTCTCATTGTTTTAGGCATTGGCAAGTTGATCGTTTCATTTATCACGCTTTTTCTTCCTGAAGGTGAGCGGGAGTTAGTTAACATTTTGTACGAAAAACGCTTTTTGGAACGCGGTCCGAAAATCGTGACAGTTGGTGGTGGACATGGTTTGTCTAACCTTTTGTTGGGATTAAAAGATTACACCGCGAATTTAACCGCGATTGTTACCGTCGCTGACAGTGGTGGGTCATCCGGTCGTTTGCGGGAAGAATTTAATATTGTTGCCCCGGGAGATATTCGTAATTGTTTGGTTGCTTTGGCGGATGCTCCCAAATTAATGGGGGATCTTTTTCAATATCGTTTTTCCAGTGAATCCCAATTGCGCGGGCATAATTTCGGCAACCTTTTTTTAACTGCCATGGTGCAGGTGACGGGGGATTTTGAAAAAGCGGTTAAGGAATCCAGTAAAGTTTTGGCAATTCGTGGTCATGTTGTTCCGGCGACTATTAGTAATGTTCAATTGGTGGCAGAGTATGAGGATGGCAGTATTACTGAAGGTGAAGCGCGGATTCCTAACTCTGGCTTGCGGATCAATCGAGTTTTTTTAAAGCCTGATAATCCTGTTCCGACGCAAGACGCTTTGGATGCAATAGAGCAGGCAGATGTGATTATTCTTGGTCCGGGAAGTTTGTACACCAGTGTTATTCCAAATTTAATTATTAAGAAAATCAGTGATCACATTGTTGCTTCAAAAGCATATAAGATTTATGTTTGCAATGTGATGACTCAGCCCGGAGAAACTGACCATCATACGGCCAGTGAACATTTAGCTGCGATTGTCAGGCACTCAAATCAGGGGATACTCAATGCTTGTTTAGTGAATTCTGCTGAGGTTCCCGCAGAGGCTCGAGAACGTTATTCTCAAGGTGGTTCGGTTCCGGTTGTTGCTGATATTGAAAAGATTGAAGCGATGGGGGTTACTGCGGTTGGGACAGATTTGTTGAGTGTTAATGATTATGTTCGGCATGATTCAGAGAAATTGACCAGGGCTTTGATTATGCTGATTGAAAAAAATCGAGTTATCAAGCGTTAAAATAAAGTTATTTTGTTCTATTATGCCACATCTTGAAAAAGAAATTGTTGTCAAAAGCCATCAGGGGCTGCATGCGCGGCCAGCGGCGCTGTTAGTTCAAATTGCTGTTAAGTATGATTCATCTTTAATGATTAAGAAAGATGAGGAATGTGTTAATGGCAAGTCTATTATGGGAATTTTGATGCTGGGGATTCAAGCGAATACATCAATCGTTGTGATTACTGAGGGAGAAGATGCCGAAGCTTTGATGGCTGAAGTGGAAGCGTTTTTAAGCAAAGATGAATGAACTTGTTCTTAAAGGTGTTCCCGCCGCGCCGGGGATAGCTATCGGCTCAGCTTATATTGTCGATAAACAGGATGTTATTGTTCCTGCTCGGGCTATTTTGGAAAAAGAAATTCCGATTGAAATTGCCCGCTTCGAAGAAGCCCTTTTGAAAACACGAGAGCAAATTTCTGCCCTTAAGAAAAAAATTTCCGATGAGATTGGCAGTCAGCATGCGCAAATTTTTGACGCGCATCTATTGGTTTTAGAAGATCGTATGCTTTTTGATGATGTTGTCAAAAAGATCCGCACGGATAAGCAATCTGCAGAGTACGCCTTTTCCAGTATTTTCAAAAAATATATTAAAGTTTTTGCCAATATCCAAGATGAGTATTTGCGTGAGCGTTCCAGCGATGTTAATGATATTGCTCGACGAGTTCTTAAAAATTTGATTGATGAAACGCGATTTATGCATGAATTAGAGAATTTGACGGAAGAACTGATTATCATTGCGCACGATTTGTCGCCATCAGATACAGCCAGTATGTTTAATAAAAATGTTTTGGCTTTTGCTACGGATATCGGCGGACGCACGTCGCATACGGCTATTATGGCCAAGTCTTTGGGTGTTCCTGCGGTTGTTGGTTTAAAGGATGCCACCTTGCGAATCAGCAATCAAGACACAGTCATTGTTGATGGTCGTATGGGGCTGGTGATTCTTAACCCTAATGATAAGACTTTAAGCATTTATCGCGCAGAACAAGAACGCATTCTTTCAATGCGCAATCGTTTTGATGATATTAAAGAGTTGCCGTCTGAAACCACTGATGGCCGCAAGCTGGAGGTTTTGGCAAATTTAGAGCTTCCTGAAGAAATTCCGATGATTTTAACCCGTGGCGCGGCAGGCATTGGGCTGTATCGCACAGAATATTTTTATATGAATCGGGTAGACCTGCCAACCGAAGAAGAACAATTTATCGCATATAAGAAGGTGGCGCAAACCATGGCCCCATATCCGGTGACGATTCGAACGCTGGATTTAGGTGGGGACAAATTTATTTCCAGTTTGCAAATTCCTCGCGATATGTATCCTTTTCTTGGCTGGCGGGCGCTTAAGTTTTGTTTAGAACGGCCGGATATTTTTAAAACACAATTGCGGGCTATTTTGCGTGCGTCAAAATTTGGTAAAGTTCGCTTGATGTATCCGATGGTTTCCGGACCGGGCGAGTTTCGCAGTGTTAATGCGATTTTGGAATTGGTCAAAAGTAATTTGCGCCGGGAAAATATTGCTTTTGATGAAGATATGGAAGTCGGCGTCATGATTGAAGTTCCGTCGGCGGCGATGACGGCTGATATTTTAGCAAAAGAGGCAAAATTTTTCAGTATCGGAACCAATGATTTGATTCAGTATACGTTGGCCATTGACCGCGTGAATGAACAAACGGCAGCTTTTTATGAACCGTGTCATCCGGCTGTTTTGCGTTTGATTCAACGGACGGTGGACTCTGGACATAAAGAAAATATCAAAATTGGACTTTGTGGAGAAATGTCTGGTGAGCCGATTTATGCTTTGCTTTTACTTGGGTTAGGTGTGGATGAATTTAGTATGTCCGCGGGTAATATTTTGCAAATTAAGAAATTGATTCGAAGTGTTGGCTATCAAGATGCCCAACAACTGGCCCAAATGGCTTTGACTTTGACGACCGGGCCAGAAGTGGAAGATCTTTGTCGCCGTCGTTTGCAAGAATTAGCGCCGGATATTTTTAATGTTGATGGGAGTTAATTTAAAGTCACCGTAATCAATGAGGAAAGATTCAAGATGAAAGTGTTGATTTTAGCCGCAGGTTATGGAACACGGTTGTATCCCTTAGTTAAAAATAGACCGAAACCACTTTTGATGGTCGCGGATAGGCCATTGATTAATCATATTGTTGATAAATTGGTTGGTTTACCGGGATTAGAGGAATTGCTGGTCGTAAGTAATCAAAAATTCTATAATCATTTTCTTCAATGGGCTCAGGAATTACGAGCGACATTTTCCGTGCCGATTCGTATTATTAATGACAAAACAACCACTCCCGAGAATCGTTTGGGTTCCGTGGGGGATATTCATTTTACGATTAAGACCGCTGGGATTGCCAATGATTTGTTTGTCATTGGCGGCGACAATCTTTTTGATTATCAGCTAAATGATTTTGTGGCGTTTGCTCAAAAGAAGCCAACAGCGGTTTCGATTGGCTTGTATGATATTCATAATCTTAAAGACGCAACGATGTATGGTGTTGTGGCTTTGGGGGCAGAGGGGAAAGTGGTTTCTTTTGAAGAAAAACCAGCCCAGCCAAAATCGACTTTGATTTCAATGTGCTGCTATTACATTCCTAAAGCAGCTTTAGCAGATTTGGAGCAATATATACAAGTTTCAAAGAAAATGGACAAGGCTGGAGAATTTATTCAGTGGTTGTGCAAAGAAAAAGAGGTTTACGGTTTTAAATTTTCTGGAAAATGGTATGATATCGGCAGCATTGAGTCTTACCAAGAAGCTCAGCAAAAGTTTCGATAATATTCATCAACATATAGCTTGGAAAGGATGGTTTTGTTATGAAGGGACAGTATGCTATTACTTCGGAATCCGTAGGTAACGGTCACCCTGATAAGGTTTGTGACCAAATTTCTGACGCTGTTTTGGATAGTGTTTTGCGCGAAGATTCTAAAGGTCGGGTTGCTTGTGAAACGTTTGTCACGGCGGGTTTAGTAATTGTTGGTGGAGAAATCACAACCAAAACTTACATTGATGTTCAAAAATTAGTTCGG
>JACKFI010000002.1 GCA_020632555.1 Candidatus Omnitrophota bacterium
TCGTATTGCGGTAAGCCAAGACACCTGCGATCGCCAAAGCCAATAAACATAAAATAAGATTAAAATGTTCAATAAAGATAAAATAAATAAGATTTTGTGCGCGGAATTTTATCTTGATTAAAGAATCCATTGAGAGAATTATTTCAGTAAATCTTCAATATCCCGAATAAACTTTTGAGAAAGCAAGTTCTGAGTTTCCTTCTGCGCTGTTTTAAGGTCAGCACATTCAAAAGCTTTTTGCATCTTATGCAAATAGCGAGCATCGACACTTAATTTACGAATGCCAATTCCCAGCAAATAGGGGACAAATCTTTCCTGATGCGCCATCAACCCACAAATCGAGACATCCTTTTTATGCCGACCTGCCGCCTGTGTCACGCGATACAATGCGCGCAAAACCCCGGGATGATGCGGCAAGAAAAAATCAGCGACCTTTTCATTGGTCCGATCAACAGCCAGCATATACTGAATGAAATCATTGGTGCCAATACTCAAGAAATCAGCGGCATCCGCCAATTCATCAATAATCTCAATAACCGATGGAAGCTCGACCATCATCCCAATCAATGGATTTTTGTGACATTCAATCCCTTGCTGCTGAAGCTCCTCAATACACTGATTAACACAACCTTTCGCTTCCAAAAACTCATCTAGTGATGAGATCATCGGAAACATCAACCGAATATTCGCGCCAACCCCAGCGCGCAAAATCGCGCGAATCTGCTGAGCAAAAACATCTTTATGCCGTAAAGAAAAACGAATAGACCGCATCCCCAAAAAAGGATTCTCTTCCCGGCCATTGTCATAATATGAAAGAACTTTATCCCCACCGATATCCAAAGTTCGAAACGTAATCTCTTTGCCCGGCATACCTTTAACCAGTTTGTCATAAATCAAATATTGTTCTTCTTCCGACGGAAAGTCACTGCGGACAATAAATGGAAACTCGGTGCGATAAAGCCCAATTCCTTCAGCTTTATAAGCGCGCGCTGTTGTCAAATCACCCAACAAATTGATATTGGCCATCAAAAACACACGCGTTCCATCCTGTGTTACGGTAACATCCTTAACATCTGCTTTTAGCTTTAGTGCAAGATCACGATCCTTTTCCTTGTTTCTAAATGATTCAATAACATCCACATCAGGATCAATATAGATATTTCCCTGGTCAGCATCCAAAATAAGCTGCGTTCCCGAGGTTAATTTTAAAAGTTGTGGTTCTTCACAAAAAACAACGGGCAAACCCAAGGACACTGCCAAAATGGTCAGATGAGAAGCAACTCCACCGCTCAAAAGAATAATACCCGTGACTCCAAAGGAAGAGAATTTAAGAATATCCGAAGGATAGATGCGGCGAGAGATAACAATCTTTCCATAAAAATCATGCTGAGCATCAATAACACCAACAAGATTTTCCAAAAGACGATTGCCAATATCCAAAACATCATGCTTTTTGTCCCGCAAATACTGATTAGGTAACTTATCAAACATCGCGGCATATTGCGTAACAATTTGCCGCACTGCATCCGGTGGATTAATCCCCTGCCCAATAGCTTTAACAATTGCGTCTAAGAACGATTTATCTTTGAGCATCAAGATCTGGGCGGTAAAAATCAATGATGCCACATCCGCTAACTTTTCTTCTATCTGCCCTTGCAAAGCCTCCAGCTGTTTTTCTGTTTCCTGAACTGCTCGATAAAAATCTTCTAAAGAGAACTGTCTAAAGCCAGCTTCACTTGACGGAGAAACAAACATCGCGGACTGTTCATAAACAATCGCGGGCGCGAATGAAAATCCTTCACATCCTATTCGTCCTTTAACAAGCTTAAGGCTCTTGGAAGATTCTAAAACAACGGGCCCGTCAACTTTTTCAGCAAAACTAATTAAAAGTTTGGCTGTTTCAATCGTGTTCGCCAATTGAGAAGTGATAGCCCGAAAGACTTTAATATCTTCATCAGAAAAATAATTCTTTTGTGAATTCTGAATAACGACCACGCCAATACGATTAGTCCCGCGCACAATCGGAACTGCTAAAAAGGACTCATATTGCTCTTCACCAATATCGGGAAAATACCGATATCCCAATGACTTGCTGGCATTCTTCTCACACACTGGACGCAATTCTTTTAAAGCAAGTCCTGTCAATCCCTCACCCAATTTCATCTTGACTTGACCAATCGCTTCAAGCTTTAAACCTTTGGTCGCTCGCAATACCAATTCATTCGAATTTTCATAATAAATATAAATCGAACACACCTCTGAATGCATGTGCTGCGAAATCATTTCAACAATTTTTTGCAGAAAACCATCTAGACTGGATGCGTCAGAGAAAAGTCCACTCAACTCACCAATATCACAGATTAACTTTGTGTGGTCGCGTGGTCGCATGAAAAAGGATAAAACGTGGCGTTCGGGTCGGCTTCGAATCCCTTACTAAATTATTAAAAAATATATCGGCCAAAAGCTTCCTGCTTTTGGCACTACGCTTTGGCCTTGTAAGCCTTCGCTGCGGGAAGCCGGGATTCCTTCTCCCCCACCCCGATATTCATCGGGGTTCCTCCGAAGCCGGCCGCCCTCACTTGTACCGGTGGCGTTCGGGTCGGCTTCGAATCCCTTACTAAATTATTAAAAAATATATCGGGAAGCCGGGATTCGAACCCGGGACCCCTTGCTCCCAAAGCAAGTGCGCTAGCCAGCTGCGCTACTCCCCGTAATTATTTAACTAATTGTTTGTCAAATGATTGCAAGACTTCGGATTTTTCTGATGTTTCAGCTTTTGGGCTAAGTGTCCAAAAAGTGTCCACTTTCTTACCCAAAATGTCAACCGCACGCTGTTTATGGCTCGGTGCAAGATGACTATAGCGAAGCGTCATCGTAATATCTTTATGTCCCAATAATTCTCTCACCGTGTTAATGTCAACCCCAGACATGACCAACTGACTCGCAAAAGTATGTCTTAGATCGTGAAAGTGAAAACTAGTTATACCAGACTTCGCCAAAACTGTCGAGAATGATTTACGGATGTCGTGCAGTGGTTCACCTGCTTCGTTACAAAATACAAAAGGACTCTCGGGGTTCTTCCTGACTCTTATGAGCGCAGTCTTGACTTGTTCATTCATGGGGAGTTCCCTTTTATCGCCGTTCTTCGTGTCCAGCAAAGTAATATTATTGCGTTTGAAATCTATATCATGCCATTTGAGACTAAAAATTTCTCCTCGACGCATTCCGGTAAATAGGGCCACGACAACGATAGGACGCAACTTTTTATTGCAATGCGCCAAAAGCTTAATAATTTCTTCTTGTTCAAGAAAGCGTAATCGCCCTTGAGCCTCTTTTAAAAACTGCACAGATCGCATGGGATTGACTTGTAATTTTCCCCAAGCAATTGCCTTGTTAAACATTCCCCGCAGTGTTCCCATCTGACGATTGACGGTAGAAGTAGCGACGCCTTCCTTCAACCTCGCTATTTTGAAATCTTCAATGTCCTTGGCTGTAATCGTGTATAGAAATTTACCTCCTAAGAATCGTTTTAAATCGGCAATGTGATAAGAGTCTGTGACCCAACTTTTCTTGTGCTGCTTAGAATGAATATTTAAATATTCTTGAGCAAAATCTTCAAATTTAATACGCTCTTTTTTAACGACATCTAAAAACTTGCCCTCAGCAATCCCGACCTTGCGCTTACTTAAAACATTTTCTGCAAGCTTCTTGCTTGTGCCAATGGTTTCTCGCCGACGCCTTCCATTTGGAAGTCGATAATCGATATACCAATTGCCGGTCTTTTTGTTTTGAAATACACCCTTCATGCTATTTCTTCACTTTCGACTTCTGCCATTCTTTCCAACACCATA
Source organism: Candidatus Omnitrophota bacterium (assembly GCA_020632555.1). Classification (GTDB taxonomy): domain Bacteria; phylum Omnitrophota; class Gorgyraeia; order Zapsychrales; family JANLHA01; genus JADLGJ01. The sequence goes on from JACKFI010000002.1 coordinate 3,852, forward strand.
ACAACAGATTGCTGACTGTCCGTCCCTGATCCTCTGCATCTTTCTGAATTTGTTTCTTTTCTTCCTTAGTTAAACGAACATTGACTTGTTCTTCTCTCGGCATCGCACGCTCCTATTGTATATCAATGCTATACATTGTCAATCAATCTCTTTACAGCCGGACGGCTAATTGTAGCAATATCATTATATGGATTCAACAGAGTTTTCGGCTATCCACGCATCAATTTTTCGCAAGTCAAATTTGACAAGTCGGCCAATACGGACAAACGGGATCTTCCGATAGCAAACCCAAACGGAAACAGTGCCTTCCTTGAGGCCAAGGTACTGAGCGAGTTCTTTTTTATTTAAGAAGCGTCTTTCCATTAAATCCCAGTTTGCCTTTCTCGGCTCTGTTGATTAACTTCCTACAGCCACTCCACAAACCTATAAGATAAATCTAAACTTTTGAAATTCTTCCCCCAAAAATCATTAATACATCTAATAATTTTTGCGACATTAAGCCCTTCCCCACTAAAATCTCAGCAGCCAATCGTTGCTTACGATTATCTAATTTTCTAAAAGCAGCGTTTGTCTTTACTTCAAGCTTGCAGAATCGAACATGCTCATGTCCCGCATCGATCCCTTTATCCCGAAGCTCCTTAACACGTTTCATTGTCTTGATCATTTCGGTATAGAGCTCGACCGCCTCTGTAATATCATCACTTTGATTAATTCCCGCCGCTGATATTATGTCCATAATCACTTAATCTATCGGCAACAAAAGCTACTACAAAATCATTATTCCGACAGCACACCTACAACATAAACCAAGAAATTTAAAGAACTTACGGGAAATGTAGGACTATCGGAGATAAATTCGTAAAATATTCTTCCCAGCGGTGTCATTTTATGAATCATAAATTTTTAGAAATTAATTCTTCTCGTAGACTTTCATAAATTACTCCTACAATCCTACAAATTTCATAAACTTAATACTTCAAGTCACTTGCGATGTCGGAGCAATGTCGGAATTCAACTTTCGGTAGGAGCGCTATCCCCTACAATGTCTCCCACTAAGTCTCTTATAAAACCTGGGCAAGCATCAATGGAAAAAACCACACAACTACAGTTAACCTTTTTAAGACGGTGATCTACGCTAACGCCAACAAAACCAGGCTCATCTTTTAAATAATTTCTTATAGCCGCCTCCTTAAATGGCGCTTCTCGATTACGACTCTGGTATTCCTTAGCATAAAGGTTGTACAATCCATGGAAGTAAAGATAAATCTTCCCCTCTTTTACATCCCAATAGCTCTCCATTTTAGCTGACTCATTAAAGGCCAATGCCTGGATGTCCTTAAAAAACATAGCCACTGCATTCTCAGACTCTTGCTCGGCCTTGACCACGAGCAACCCCTCCTTAAACATTTTGGCAAAATCAGTATTCTCTCCAAATAGCGTGAAGGCTCCTGCCGATGCTACAGCCATATTCGTCGCTAAACGATCATCGCCGGTAAGTTTTGCGATAGCTTCCTTATCTTCTACAAGCTGGCTCAGAAATGTTTCACAATATTGCTTACGGTTTCTTAATATTTGATAAGCAAAAGCTGATAGTTGATCACGCTGCTTAACAAACCAATCAAAATTATTAACACGTCGGTTCTTTTCTGATACTTGCACCACCACACAACGAGTCAAGAGAGCATTGTCACTAGGAGTTTCTTCACCGGCAATAATTAATGTCCCTCGAACCTTACCCTCGCGTATACCAAATTCCTGACGCATCCCTTTTCCTGCTGATTGGCGGTTGTACGCATTTCGCAAAAACCCATTCTTGGATGTGACCTTATCAATATTGCGGTACTCATCAATAAAAAACGGCAATGAACTGTAATAACTCAGGTACCTCTGAATCGCAACTGCGGTCGTATCGGCCGCTTGTTTACCAGCATTTTCCATCCCGAAAGAATTCATTATCCATTCCGCCACCGTTGATTTTCCCGATCCCCTTCGCCCGGTAATAAATAAGAAAGGAAAGCATCCATACTTTTTAAATACTTCATCCATAAATAAAACTCCGCATGCCCAACCTAAACATATGGTGGCCACAAAATCTCCAATACTTTCAGCGAATTTAGCTCTTAAAAGTCCGAAATCGCATTTATTCATATTAAGGTAAGGAATACCCTCAGCGATTACGCTTTTGCCTGAAGAAATACTTAAAGGGACCGGTTTATAACCACAATTTTTTATCCAAAAAATACCCTTTTCATCATGCCGTAATTCACCTTGCTCTGAAAACACTACATTGCCGAAAACCCAGAATTTACCATCGGGAAGCCAGCCAACACAATCGGGTTCAATGATGTGTCGGCCATCATCTTCCAAGAATAGGCTCTGCCAGATAATTTTAAGATCCTCTATGCTCCCAAGCCAAGTGTAATTGCCCTTATTCATTACGAAATTAGCAAAGGCGTCATTCTTGACCATGGGTTCACTGGGAAGTGGAAAACTATGGGAGTGCTTGCCAAACTGATCAACGATCACAATTTCGCGGATAACACCTTCCATGGTTTCATGGCGGGCAATAATTTTCAATGTAAAATCAGAAATGGTCTCCTGCCATTCCTGCTTTCCTTGTTTGCGGCTGGCGACGTATTTTCCAAATTCAACGGTAATGTGTGTGCGGTGATATTTCTTGGCTTGTTTGCGATTGATGATGTTTTGGACTTCTTGCGGGAGATCTTGAACAAAGGCTTTCGGATTTTTTGATTCAGAAATGACTTGTTTAATCTCCCCTGAGGTCTTGCCTTGTGCCAATGCACCGTCAAGATCTATTTTACCGTTTACACGCCAGCTATCAGGCAATCGACCGATTCGCGTATCGATACCTTCCGTATTAAGATTTTTTGCCAAAATGAAAGAAAAATATTCCGTGTCATAACGCTTAAAAGGGTCCTCTTTATAATTAGGAAAAGCAGGATCGTCTTTAATCTCATTGTCAAACAATATACAGATCTGCTTAATCCCAGCAGCCTGTATGAACTTAACTAAGTTCTTAAAATGAGTGTCGACGAAAGATGATATCCCTGGAACGCCGATAGTCTTGATTCCCCAGACATGTCCGGCGACGGCTTTAAATTCTGACTCTGTGAGTATTGCTCCTGGAGTTGGGTCGTTAAAAACTTTCTCATGGTAAATTTGTATTGGGATTTTGAGTCCCATTTTGTGAGGACGTAGAAAGTATGCCTTATTCTCTTTGTCTAGATACGGAATAATTATGCGATCGTCCGATAGCTGAGATGAAATTATAATTTTGTCAAAGCCTTCGTACTTATGAAAAACCCCTGATACCAGGAGATTATCTTCGCTGAAGTTTGATAACAGTTCGTTCTCAAGAGTAAGCAAATACTTCCCCCCAGAAAAGAAACGATGAGATTTTATTACCTCCTCAGAAAATCCACGCTTTGACTTTAGTTCTTGTAGATGCTCAGAGCTCAATTCGCCTCGTGAAGTTATAAATTCATAAATTTCATTCATTTTCTACCCTCCCCATATTTGTCTATTAGTTCACTAAGTTTGTTTATGACACTTTTATGAATTTGATCGCCTGTTACTTTGTTAATAGGATAAAAGGTTGATATTTCTTTACCATTTAACAGCTGTTTGCTCGGGTAGACTAATCGAAAGCCGTCTCCGCTGGGCCGAGAATAAATTGCAATCGAATTTAAAGAAAGTTGATTATTGAAGGTGCAGGATGCAAAAGCTACGAGTCCTTTCGAGCTAGGTTTGACTGGATAAATAATTATTTCGGATATTACTACTTCAGACATTTTTTACCTCCTAAAATAGAAAAACCTAACGCGAATTGGTTGCGTTAGGCTTATTAAACCATGCTTCTAAAAGCATGTCGTTGCAGTCAAGAAAAATACTTTTTCATGAAGAAAATTATTTCTTTGTGAAAGGCTTCAGCCACCTCCTTATAGCTGCATCGCTAAACTTTAATTTGTCTGCTTTCGCCTTATCAGAATCGTTTGGATAACGTTTTGCGACCTCGATATCTAGGATCTTTAATAAGGGCCCCATTGGCAGAGGGGTCTTCTTTTCCATTCCCTGAAAACTCTTTATGACAATCTGTTTTAACTCTTCTTTCTCTGCAGGGACGCTTTTAAATTTGCCCCGGCGCTCCTCAATAAGGCCGTATTTTCGCAGAACATCCTTTGCAAGTTGGAACTGATCCTTTTCAATTTGAAAAATTCCTTTAAGTAATACAGCATCTATAGGGATCTCAAACATGCCCTCCGGGTAAACAAATTCGCCGGGGGTCTCTCTAGCATGTGCTATTTTCTCGTTATAATGTTTAAGGAACTCGGGAGGGAAGCAATCTCTCATGAACTTGCCTTGCCAATAAACAATAAAATCAAAGACGTTTTCTCGACCCACATAATAAATAGACGGGGCAATCATCAAAAACGGCACCACACCACTTTTAAAGATTACGACAGGATCTTCATAATTAGGAATACTGGCAAAAACCAGACTACCATATTTATTTGCATACTTTTTAAACTCATTCTGTATAACTTCGTTGATTTTCGACACATCTTCCTCACTTTTTCACTTAACAATATCAACATATTAATATCGACATTAAATCATGGCAAAAAAACAAAGTTGCAGGAAGAAATGCTTTTTCTTACGAATAGGTTCCCAGCGGAAGTTTAAAACGCAGAATGTGTTTTAGATCACCTGAAGCGAAATAACGAGATTGAAAACGTAATTTGACCCTTTTAAAGCGCCCAGTTGCCAAAACTACGTGGCCATGAACTATCAGCGGCTTGCTTTGCGGTATTGGCGCGGGTCATTGGGGCTTGCACGGCTACCGCAAACCCATGCTCAAAATACTATTTCTTCCCCTAGGCCGCGGTACTTCAAACGTCGCCATTCTCAGCGTCAACTTCCAATAAAGGGAATGCTTTTTTCTCATCTAACTGTATCGAACGGCGAACCTTTGCCAGCAATTCAGCATGAGCTGTTCGAAGTTCTTCATCGCTCATAGTGGAAAATTCGTTAACAGAAAAACTGGCCATGAGCTCCGGCTTACGCTCTGTCTCTGATTGCGCTTGTTGAATAACTGTAACCAACCGACTAGAAAAGGCAAGAAATTCGTTTCGCTGCTTCTGAGTCTCAAGTGGATTTTTCTCAATTGCCTTTAAAATTCTCCCGCGAACTTTTTCCAGATCATCGATCCTGATCCTTTTATTTGCAATAGGGACATCGCTAATCCTGCTCAAATAAGCCGCCCGAAACTTATCTATAAACGGCTTGTTGATCTTTGCATCGCAGGTTGACCGGATGGATTCGTGGTGCAGAGAAATACCAAAATCGACTTTTAATTGTCGCTGGATGTCCGAATAACGATACCCCTCGCCATACATGCGAAGAGCCATCATTCTTTGATCATGTGTTAGTTTTGGTTCAGCCATCGATTGATTATACCAAAAGCATCGGAAGATTTTAAGAAGAATTCTTTAGTATTATTTCAGGAAAAACGTCTTTAGATCACGGCTGTAAGAAAACGGGGGCTTTCAGCGGCATTAAGCAGTTTAATAATGAACTCGGCCTCGCTGAACTTGCCTAACAAACAAAAGCTACGGGGTGGTTTTGATATATATCGGATCAAGAATTGACCCGCGACGTTGATTTTCCATTTCGCGACGCCTGCGATTTATATCTTCAATTTTTCTTTGATACTCATCATTAATTTCCTTTTGTCTAGCTTGAAACGCTTGCATTCTTTGTTGCTGAATTTGCTGCTGTTGTACCTGTATTTCATAAGTGTACCGATTCATGGCCATCTGGGCATCTTGATTAGCTCCGCAATATGGACACACAACTTCTTTACTGCTTTGAAGAACTTCATCAGTTACAACAAAGCCACGCAGGCAGACAGAACATAATGCACCATGTTGAGTCGAAATTTGTTGCGGTTCTGGTGGATTTTTCCACCAAGCTCCTTTAGGGTTCCCCCACACAACCTGATTCCACTGAGTCGTTGTACACCCCGCCAAACAGACCAAACTCATAATAAGAGCAATGTTACGCATAATGCCTCCATATTCCATTTTGGCATATTACATAATGGAATATATCATTTTTGACATAGAAAGGCAAATGCCAATGTCTGCCAAAAAGACAATTTATTCACAAGAGCATAAACAACTTATTGAACGGCTGATCGAAGCGCGGGAGGCTGCAAAAATACGCCAAGAAGATGTTGCGAAAAAGCTTGGAAGGACCCAATCCTACATTTCAAAGATTGAAGCCGGCCAACGCCGGGTTGATCTCGTACAACTGCAAGAACTCGCCAAAATTTATAAGAAACCTTTGAAGTTTTTCATTTCTTAGAAACTACACCACGCCATGCCATGCCATACATTGATCATCGCCATTGATCCAACCTAACGATGATTTGTGGTTTCTTCATTGCGGTAGCCACTAATACACTGCCAAGAGCCGCGGTAAAACTTTCCGCCTGAATCAGGTTTAACATTAGCAACATGCCTATGTCCACAAACCGTGCATTCCATCAACCCTGTGCTCGGATCCAACAGCTTCATTGTACCTTTAGCCATCATTAACACCTCCTTTCTATTCTTTACTGGCAAGCCCAAATGAGGCAGCAATTACCCAACGCATTTTATCCCGTAGTCCTACCTGTTTCACAATTACTGAAGATTTTGCTTTCTCCAAGCCTCTACCGCATCCACGATGCCATCTTCGCATGAAGACTTTGCCCATCTATCCCAAAACTCAACAGTACCACTATTCGGCTTAGAGTTCGGCTCTTTAACACGAACTCTACTTGGTAACAAACTTGCATCACCAACTACCAACGCCTCTCCCGTATCTAAAATTGGCAGTACATCTCCAAACCCACCCAAACTATCCGGCAATAATTTCCGCACAACGTTTTGATCCTCCGCATTTGTTAATCTCATTGCAACAAGATTATTGCATTGGCTCAATACGGTATGATTTACTTCCGATGGCCGCTGGCTGATGATTACAAGCCCTACCCCATATTTACGACCTTCTTTTGCTATTTTTTCAAAAATCTTAATAGACACTTCATTAGCAGCGTCACCTTCAGAGCGCAGAGGAATATACAAGTGAGCTTCATCGCAGAATAAGGCTATAGGATGTCTCTTTTCCAAAGAAGTCCATTGTTGCAATGAAAATGTTAGCCGTGCAACAAGACTGACTATTAAAGGTAAAATATCTGACGGCACCTCAGAAAAATCGATTATTTTTATTCCACCCTTTTTATCAGACTGATTGCTTGTCCCAGCAATCAATTTTCGGGACAATTCATCAAGCCAAGATAATTCATTAGCCTCCGCAGGGGCTTGAAACAAAAATCCAAGCCGTCGATCTGTACGCTTATTCTCAAGCCGAGCAATCATCCTACTCAATTTACCATAAAAATCCCCCTGCTTGTCGCCTCGCGCACCCTGAACCATCTCGGTATTAATATTATTAATTTCAGCAAAAAGCTCATCCATTGAAAACGGAACCGGACTGTCTATCGTAAAATTCTCTAATAAAGCCTTTGCTTTTTTCTGTTCCAAAAACTTCTTTTTCATTTTTACAATTTCTCTGCCAATAATCATGGCTTGGTTAGGCGCATTTTGATCACTCCGATCAACAAACATTGAAATAAGTGCTTCGTACCCCAATAACCAATACGGTAAATACAATACTCCATCTTTTAATCCTTTTTTATTACCCAAGTCTCCTGGACCCGCGACACGATAATGCCTTATACCAGCCCCTTCCATCGGGGCATACTCTCCATGAAGATCAAGGACCAAAGCATTAACGCTGGGCAATATGGCTGCCTGTTCAAGCACTCTTGCAGTCGTCCATGACTTGCCCGATCCAGTACTTCCGACAATTATCGCGTGGCGCTGAAAAAATTTATTTCCATTCAGATAAGCCTCAGCGTCCTCATCCAAAGTATAATGACCTAAAGATAATTTTTGTCCTTCATCCGCGACGTTAGCGACGACACGCATAAAAGATGTTAAAACCTCCCCTTCAACGGCAAAACAATTTGCATCAATTTCGGGAACTGTTTCAAGAGTTCTACGAAAGACATTTTCCTTGGTGCCGACTTTGTCTATTAATGTTCCAATAAGGGAAACACGCACAAGGTTGAGCTGAGGCATCAGCGGTTCAGACTCAAGGGGTTCTCCATCTTCTTTGGCGGACAATTCTTGCTCAACGCTGCTCCGCGTAATCTTCTGTATGATTCCAATTAAATGCTGCCCGGCCTTACTACTCTGTAGGACAACAAGTCTATTGACCTGCATTCTACGAAGCCTGTCTAAGTCGGCAACCTTAACGATGACCATAGCCGTATCCACCGAAAGAACTGCGCCCAATGCTTCTTCATCTTTGTACTTAAAAATCTTCATTTTTATTATCCTTTCATAATACGCGATCTAACAAATCTCCAAGCGCCCAAAGTTTTATGCCCTTCAACTCCACACCGCTGCAATGCTCGCAATTAAACATGCGCGTACCACCATCCATTTCTTCAAAAGCTAAAAAATTCTTGCAACCTCCATCCAGCAAGACTTTTTTTGCTGCATCTGTAAGTTTTTTGGCAAGAACAACGATATTTTTATTATATCGTCGGCATTTTTCTAAAAGCTTCGGTTGAATATGGTCATCATTAAATCCGTACCCAATACAAAAGAAACTATTACTTAAATCGAGAGCTAAATCTGCTCCCGCAACAATAGAACGGAATGGTTCCTCGTGTGTTTCTTTGTATTTATTAATCCCTGGGGTCACTATTGCAGGTGTAAATCCTTCAGGCAATATGTCCAAAGAAGGAAAATTATATACAATCCCATCGCTACCTCGATACCACTTGATAGACCCATGGACTTTCCAAAGATCTACCATACGGAATGGCGTCTGATTTTTATAAATAGTTACGGGTTGTTTTACGCAGCGTTGACCTATATAACCATAGTCAAATCCAGCGGTCCAAGCATACCCAGCTAGATCGGCGGCATATTCTGCTATGTGATCGTAATTTGTTGTTATGACGGAAAGCCTGAGATGCGTACTTTGAAAAAGATGCGCATAAAGCCGCGCAAGCGGAAATACTTCAGATAATGATTTGACGATTTCAGAGAAAGCCTTCTTATCTGCTGCGTAAATGAATTCCCAGGTCGTCTGGATTAAAAGTTTTGTCACCTGAGGGCCCAACTGAACTTCATGTAAAGCAGCTTCCAAATGCTTTTGCTTTAAAACTTCCCGAAATTTCTGCCAAGCAGTTTCATTCTCCTTATCGATTAAAGGAGTAACTGTATCTATAAGATGTTCGCCGAGCATTTGTACACCAGGAATACCGTAAGCTGCAGAATGACCACTTCCAAGAATAATAACAGGGTTGGTAGCAAAGCAGTCTTGAACAAATTTATAAATAAACTCTAATAATGATTTTTCTAAATTTTCTTCCATAACCATTATCTACCAACTTGAAAGCCCGGGAGGTTATCTACCCGGGCCAAATTTTTGACAATGTATGTATTTGCTAAGAACATTCAAAATTCCATTTTGTACTATTTAGATTATTGGCTATTGTAACATTGTTACCTTGCTACTGCCACCATTTCCCTCCGGTAAGTCTATTACCGCATAATATGTAACCTCCCGCTAGGGGTGTCAAAAGGGGGATTTGGGTGTGCCAAAAATGTGCCAGATTTGTGCCAACTTTGGACCCCTTCCTATTGGACAGTTAGAGGATTACAATGTTGACAAGCCAATAAGGAGACTTGTCATGAAATACCGCAAATTTATTAACGAATTCAAAAAGCATTTAGTAGAACAGCTGCTTAGTGGCGTCAAAGTTTCAGAGATATGCCGGCAATATGATGTTGCAAAACAGGTTCTGGCTCGCTGGCAAAGAAAATACGAACAAGGGGAACTCGACAACGCCCCCAAGAACGGTCAATTAGCTACTGAGATCAAAATCAAAGAACTTGAAAGTTTAGTTGGCCGGCTAACGCTGGACAATGAACTTTTAAAAAAAGCCGTGAAGCTAGCCTGCTCACAACAAACGATAAGCGCAAATTCATCTTCGAAAACAAAAATTTATTCGGGAGCATTGCCAGGGGGTGTCGCATGTTAAATATCCCCCACAGCACGTATTATCATAAGACTCAAAAAGAACAAAATCTTATAAAGCAAGTCCAAGAAGCAGCCTTAATAGACAAGATTGAAGAAATCATCTACGAATTTTCTGGTTATGGAACGCGCAGGGTTACCAAAGAACTCAAACGCCAGAATTGGGACGTTAATCGTAAAAGAATTCAGCGCATAATGCGCGAGAATTCTTTGCTGCACGTCGTTAAACGTAAATTCGTCAAGACCACTGATTCTGATCATCCGTATAAACGTTATCCCAATTTAATTAAAGGATTCAGAACCACTAGACCCAATCAATTATGGGTATCCGACATAACCTATATCCGTATTTTGACAGGGTTTGTATATTTAGCCGTGATTTTGGACGCCTTCTCGCGCAAAGTGATTGGATATGCCTTGTCCAGACGTCTTTTGGATGAGTTAACCGTTGCCGCATTAAATATGGCTATCTCACAACTTCATCCAGCAGAAGGCTGTATTCATCACTCAGATCAAGGTGGACAATATGCCTCAGATAATTATATTAACAAGCTGACAGAGTATAAATTCAAGATCAGCATGTCCAGGCAAGGCAACCCGTATGACAATGCCATGGCTGAAAGCTTTATGAAAACTTTAAAATACGAGGAGGTTCGACTTTGGGATTATAAAAATATGGACGATGTATTAAGAAGGGTTCCATATTTTATTGCCGAAGTCTATAATAAAAAACGTTTGCACTCATCGCTGGGCTATGTGCCACCCGATGAATATGAGTCGTCGTATGTTGAGAAAGATCAAACTATATTAACCAGTCAACTTGTCACTTCTTAACTGTCTCACTGAAAGGGTCCACTCCACTCCTACACAACCTCTTCAAATAACTAAACTTATAAAACCCTAAAAATTTCTGTGCCGGATTTGTGCCAATTATTTTAATTCTATTCTTCTCAAACGCAAAGAATTTCCAACCACTGAAACCGAACTAAACGCCATCGCCGCGCCAGCAATGATTGGGCTTAACAAAATTCCGAAGAATGGATACAAAAAACCAGCAGCAACCGGCACACCTAAAATATTGTAGATAAAAGCAAAAAACAAATTTTGACGGATATTGCTCATAACCGCCCGGCTTAAACGCAAGGCTTTCACAATACCGTTAAGATCGCCTTTGACCAAAGTAATTCCTGCACTTTCAATGGCCACATCCGTGCCTGTTCCCATCGCCACACCAACTTCGGCTTGGGCCAAAGCAGGAGCATCGTTAATCCCATCTCCCGCCATCATGACTCGCGCCCCCTGCGCTTTGAATTGCTTAACAATCTCTTGCTTACTTTTGGGTTCCAATTCAGCACGGACATCATCGATCCCTAATTCCTTTGCGATCACCTGAGCAGTTTTATGATTGTCTCCGGTCAGCATAATTACTTTGATTCCCATATCGTGAAGCTCCCGGATCGCCTGTGAAGAAGTTTTTTTAATTGGGTCAGAAATTCCAAGAATACCCACGACTTTTTGTTCAACCGCAACCCATACAACCGTCTGTGCTTGATCTTGCAACTGCGCAGATTTTTTCTTGATGTCCTCGGGAAGAATTATTTTCTCCTCCTCAAGAAACTTCTGCTTACCCAAGACAATCTTTTGTCCGTTGATTTTCCCCTTAATGCCACCACCAGTGATCGATTCAAAATCTTTTACGGATTCAAACTTTGCATTCTTTTCTTTGGCGTAGTCGATTACAGCACGTGCCAAAGGATGCTCACTGCTTTGTTCGATAGAAGCGGCGAAGCCAAGAAGCGTTTGTTCATTCCATCCCTGACTTGGAACGCAGGTGGTCACTTTCGGCTTTCCTTCAGTCAGTGTGCCTGTTTTGTCCGTCAAAACATATGTAATTTTCTCCGACTTCTCAATAGCCTCGGCATTTTTAATCAAAATTCCCATCTGGGCCCCGCGCCCAACGCCAACCATAATTGACATGGGTGTTGCCAATCCTAACGCACACGGACAAGCGATGATGAGAACGGCAATAGCATTGACAATGGCATAAGCCAATCTTGGTTCAGGCCCCCAATTCGCCCAAATAATAAAGGTAATAACGGAAATCAAAACCACAATCGGAACAAAATAGCCGGATATTGTATCGGCTAATTTTTGAATAGGCGCACGGCTGCGCTGTGCTTCCGCGACCATGTGGACAATCTGGGAAAGTAAAGTTTCTGCTCCCACTTTTTCCGTTCGCATCACAAAGGTTCCCGTTTGATTGACGGTAGCGCCGATCACCTTGTCACCGGTCTTTTTTTCTACCGGCATAGGCTCGCCGGAAATCATCGACTCATCGACACTGCTTTTCCCTTCAATAATAATTCCGTCGAGAGGAACTTTTTCGCCTGGACGAACGCGCAACAAATCTCCTTTTTGAACAGAATCAATAGGCACTTCTTCTTCATTTCCATTTTGAATTCTGTGAGCATTCTTCGCCGCCAAACCCAAAAGTGCTTTGATCGCTTGGCCGGTTTGGCTCCGCGCCTTGGCTTCCAATAATTGCCCCAAAATAATCAAGACAGTAATTACCGCCGCAGCCTCAAAATAAAGATCGATTTTTCCCATTTTTTTGAGCGATTCCGAAAAAATCTGCGGGAATAACGTTGCAATAGTGCTATAAGCATAGGCCGCACCGACACCCAAAGCAATTAGCGTAAACATATTAAGGCTACGATTGACCAAAGACTTCCAGCCTTTGACAAAAAACATTCCTCCCGCCCATAACACAACCGGGGTTGCCAGAATGAATTGTATCCAGGGAATAAAACGGCGAGGAATAATCGATTCTACATTAAAAGCGGGAATCATTTCTCCGAGCACGAGTAACACTAGAGGAACTGTAAGCCACAGTCCAATCCAAAATTTTTGTGATAAAGAATGAATTTCTTTCTGATCTTCATTCTCTTCGCCGTTTGGGTTCAGCGGCTCCAAATGCATTCCGCATTTCGGACAATCTCCAGGATGATCTTGCCTGATCTCTGGATGCATCGGGCAGGTATAGATCGTTTTTCCATCCGCGCTCGTTTTTACTGATGCAGTTTTCTTTGATTTCTGATCAAGGAAGGTTTTTTTGCAATGTTCACTACAAAAATAAATGGGAAGGCCACCAAAATCTAATTTGATGGCCTTTCCCTCTTGAACTTCCATTTCGCAAATCGGATCAATAGCCATGGATTTCCCTTATTTATTTTCCGGATGATGGCTTTCGTGTTCAGCTTTTTCATCTTGAGCTGACTCTTTCAACTCTTCGGCTTTTGTATCATCTGATGGCTTCATCTTTCCCATCATCGGACACATGCTTTTCATATTTTCCATCATCTTTTGCATACCTTCCATGTCCATCTTGAGTTCAACTTCCTTGACGACATTCAAATCTTTGTCGTATTTGGTAAGTTTATTTGCTGTAACAACAATAATTCCACCATCATTGGTTGAGACAACTTGTTTTTGCATCATGGCCTGCATCATACCCATGCCCATCATCATTCCGCCCTTGTCCATCATACCACCCTTCATCATCCCTTCCCCCATCATGCCGCCTTTCATCCCTTTATCCATCATGTCGCCCTTCATACCCTCAGCATAGACCAAGCTGACGCTTGCGAATAAAAATACAAACATTATGCCCCAGACATTCTTTTTCATTTCATTTCTTCCTTTTTAAACAGTTATTATTATTTTGTCCCCATATATTTCATTGGTTCTTTTTCAAACTTTTGCTTACACGAGTCGCTACAAAAATAAAATGACTTGCCCATGTGACTCGCCGATCCTTTGGCTTTTTCTTTATCAATCTCCATCCCGCAAACCGGATCTTTAACTTTTTCTGCCATTCCAACTTCCTTTCTTTAATAAACGGTTCAATGACAACATGACCCGTGCTTATTATCTCCCTTAGTGTTTAAAAGAATTGGTAAATTATAAATACTAGCCAGCGTGGCTCCTCCCAGCCAACCTAAAATAAATATTTGAACTAATCCATAAATAACTTCCAAAACTGATGTTTCGGTTTTTAAAATCGCTGTTACATCAATTCCATGCAACAGAGTATTAAAAAACGCGATTGCTTGTTCACGGCTAAGCGCCATAAAGACGATAATACATCCCAACCGAAAAACAACCAAGGTCAAACCGCAAGCCAGTCCCATTTTTTTAACATTAATGGCACCCATGATGTTCCTCCTTTTTATCCCCTTTATCCTCTTTATCTTGATGATCATCATGTTTATGATGGCCGCTGCCCATCATCATAAAATGGCAAGCGAACATCATGACAATAAAGAAAAATATTGAATTATTTCCTTTTAAACCAACTCCCGGCGCTATAAAAATCAACAACAACGGCAATAAACAACAAAGCATCATCCACCAGCTATGATTTCTCATTTCAAGGCTCCTTTCCAAAACTTAGGAATAAATGCAGGAACATTTTCCCTGTATTCTTCGTATTGTTTTCCAAATATTGTTTGGACATCTTTTTCTTCCCGCATAGCTAAACGATAATATGCAAACATCAAGATCGGCCACATGATTAGCGTCGTTAAAGAAGGCCATTGCATCAGGAATCCAATTGTGATCAAAAATAAACCACTGTACTGCGGATGACGCACATAAGCATAAACACCTTCAGTAACCAGCTTCTGACCTTTTGCCGCATAAATCAGCATCCATCCTTTGTAAATAATGTAAAATCCAAAAAATACAATTCCGTTGCTAATGATGTGTAAAATTGTCATCGCCAATGCGGAGTCGGCCAGACCAAAAAGAACCAATAACAAATGGCCATGATTATGGGTGAATGGATTTAAAACAGGGTACGATTGCCCCATCCATGAAGACAATAAATAAATCGTTAAAGGAAAACCATACATTTCTGTAAATAAAGCCACAATGAATCCGATAAACGCCCCCATCGATCGCCATTCGATATTTTTCTTAGGGACAATGTAGCTTGCTACAAAAAATAAAATCAATAACGAATTAAAAACTACTGTTGTCCACATCCCATAGGCATATAATCCAGCTGCTTCTCCGTGCATTTTAGGCTCCTTTCTTTTTAGAACCGCTTGATTACATGTTTTGGTCAATTCCCACTTTTATTGCCATTCCTGACTTACCTCATTCATAATATGAAACACTGCAGCACAGGTAGGACGGCAGAACTTGTGAACCACACCATTCATCGCCATTGTCGTCTCAAAGTTGTCGTTTTTGTGAATTTTCTTACGGCACCCCTTACAGATATAAATTTCACCGGCCACTTCTTCCAAGGCATAGTGACGAGGCTCCTTTATAAATTTCTTCAAACACCCGACGGAGCAAAAAACATGTTCTTTCTGTTCATAAACATAAAATAAGTCTTTGGTTAAAGCCTCTTGAACGGAAATATCCTTTCCACAGACCGGATCAATTCTTAGAATTTGCACATCAGTATCTCTGCAATCAAGTGACATCGTTCCCTCCCTTAGGCCTAATGTTTCTGTAATTCAGGAATTGGCAGTTTACTGATATCAACTGTGCCCTTCTTCATCTCGTAATTCCACTTCCAAATATAATAAATAACTGGATAAACAAGAAGTTCTAAAATAAAACTGCTAAATATTCCACCAATCATTGGAGCAGCGATGCGCTTCATCACATCCGCACCCGCGCCCATAGACCACATAATCGGAATCAAGCCCATAAACATTGCTGTCACAGTCATCAGTTTCGGACGAATACGCTTGACCGCACCATAAACAATCGCTTCTTCAAGATCTTCTTTAGTTCGCATTTTCCCCTGACGAACGGCATCATAATAAGCTATGTCTAGGAACAAAAGCATAAAAACACCTGTTTCAGCATCAAGTCCCATGAGCGCAATCATTCCCACCCATACCGCAATTGACATGTTGTAGTCAAGCATCCACAAAAACCAGACTGCTCCAACCAGTGAAAACGGTACCGCTAGCATCACAATACCTGCTTTGATAGGCGAACGGGTATTCATGTAAAGAAGCATAAAGATCAAAAATATCGTGATCGGAAGAACAATGCGTAATCTCTCCTGTACGCGCAACATATTCTCAAACTGCCCGCTCCACTGAAGAGCATAACCGGTCGGAACTTTCAATTCCTTATCAACAACCTTCTTGGCCTCTTCGACAAAACTTCCGATATCACGACCAGCAATATCAACATACACATATCCCGTAAGCATACCGTTCTCATCACGGATCATAGCGGGCCCGGTTGTCAACTTAATATCGGCCAACTGTTCAATAGGAACCTGAGCGCCAGACATGGTCGGAACCAATACCCGTCTTAACTTCGGTAAATCATCCCGCAATTCACGGGCATAGCGGACATTCACCGTATAACGCTCACGGCCTTCGACCGTTGTGGTCACAGGTTCGCCACCAATCGCTGACATGATGATCTCTTCAACCTCTTTAATAGTCAGCCCGTAACGTGCAATCTGCTCACGCTTGATATCAAAATCAATAAAATACCCGCCGGTCACGCGCTCGGCGTAAACACTACGCGCGCCTTTGATATTCTTCACAATACTCTCAACCTGAATCCCGATTTTCTCGATCTCTCCAAGATCAGCACCATAAATTTTTATGCCAATCGGTGTGCGAATACCGGTTGAAAGCATGTCGATTCTGGCCTTGATCGGCATTGTCCAAGCATTGGAAACACCGGGAAACTTCATTTTGCTGTCAAGATCAGTAATCACATCTTCCCATGAATAGCGATCCGGCCAGATCGGACGGAAAGGTGCTTGCAAGAAACTCGGAAATTTTGAATACCAGCGCGGCTTCTGACGCCACTCATTCTCAGGCTTTAAAATAACCGTCGTCTCCATCATGGAAAAAGGTGCCGGATCAGTTGATGTCTCGGCACGACCCGCTTTACCAAAGACACGCTCAACTTCGGGGACAGTCTTGATAATCTTATCCATTTGCTGCAATAACTTTTCTGCCTCGGTCACGGAAAGACCCGGTAAAGTCGTCGGCATATAAAGAATCGTGCCTTCGTTTAAGGGGGGCATGAACTCCGATCCCAAACGCATAAAGACTGGGATCGTCGACAAAACTAGCACACCAGCGGCTACAAGCGTCCATGTACGGAACTTAAGGACAAAGCGGCAAACCGGTTCGTAATATTTAAACAACACTTTGCTAATGGGATGATTCTCTTCTGAGTAATACTTGCCGACAAAAATACTATTTAAAACATTTGATGCCCAGCGCGGGCGAAAATTGATCGGGTCAATGCGCGTAAAGAACATCCGCATGGCCGGATTAAGAGTAAGTGCCAAAACAGCCGCAATCGCCATGGCAAAGTTCTTGCTAAAAGCCAGCGGCTTAAACAACCGACCTTCCTGATCAAGAAGCGTAAAGACCGGCAGGAACGCCACGGCGATGACCAGCAACGAGAAAAAAACGGACGGCCCCACCTGTTTTAAGGCACGGAGTAACACGTCATGGTAATCCTCTTTTCGTCCCCCTGCATCCCACAGCTGGAGCTTCTTATATGCATTCTCGACCTCGATAATAGCCCCATCGACAAGAACGCCGATCGATATGGCGATCCCTGCCAAAGACATGATATTTGACGTTAATCCCATCATAGCCATTGGAATAAAACTTAATAAAACAGCGATGGGGATGGTCACAATAGGAACGCTGGCTGAAGGGAAATGCCACAGAAATAAAATAATGACCAACGCCACGATGATCATTTCCTCAATCAGTTGATGCTTAAGGGTCTCAATGGCACGATGGATCAAGTCCGAACGATCATACGTCGTCACCAGCTCCACCCCGGGAGGCAATGATGACTTGATTTCCTTCATCTTCTCCTTGACCCGACTGATGACATTCAGAGCATTTTCCCCTGAGCGCATAAGAACAATCCCGCCGACAGTATCACCTTCGCCGTCAAGATCCGCTATGCCACGCCGTATGTCCGGGCCAAGAGAAACAGACGCAACATTCTTAACAAAAATCGGTGCGCCATTAGCATCATTCTCCAAAACAATGTTCTCGATATCTTTAACCGATTTGATATACCCGCGACCGCGTACCATATACTCGGTTCCCGAGAACTCAACCAGACGGCCACCGACGTCGTTATTGCTATTGCGGATGGCCTCGGTCACTTTCATCAATGGGATGTTGTACGCCAATAATGCATTAGGCTTAACATTGACCTGATACTGCTTCTGAAAGCCACCCACTGAAGCAACCTCAGCAACGCCCGGAACAGACTGCAACCAATAACGTAAATACCAATCCTGAAAAGAGCGCAGTTGCGCCAGATCATTCTTACCGGACTTATCGACCAATGCATACTGATAGACCCAGCCAACGGATGTCGCATCCGGCCCAATCTCCGTCTTAACCCCTTCCGGAAGTTTCGGCAGTATTTTGCTTAAATACTCCAGCGTCCGGCTGCGCGCCCAATAAATATCCGTCCCATCCTTAAAAATAATGTAAACAAAAGAATACCCGAAGTCGGAAAAACCACGGATGGCCTTAACATTCGGTGCGCCAAGCATGGCCGTAATAATAGGATATGTCACTTGATCTTCAATAATGTCCGGAGAGCGATCCCAACGGGAATAAACAATGACCTGAGTATCCGAGAGATCTGGAATAGCATCCAGCGGGATATTCTTCATGCTGTACACGGCACCAAGAATCGCTACCAGAGTCAAGATCATGACAATGTATTTATTCTTTGCTGAGAACTCTATGATTTTCTCGATCATATCCCTTATCTCCGGTGTAAAAACTTGTACGAATTACATTGCGCCTTTAAGCTTGCTTTCCGCATCGATCAAGAAGTTGCCGCTCGCAACGACCTCTTCGCCTTCGTTAAGACCGCTTATAATCTCATAAAATTCGCCAGCCTTTGGCCCAAGTGTCACTTCCCGCATTGCAAACCTGTTATCTTTAACCACATAAACGATCTTCCGCGTCCCTGAATCCATTACGGCCTCTTCTGGAATCGCCAGCTTCTCTCCCAAATCTATCGAGATCTTTGCATTAACAAACATTTCCGGCTTTAATTTACCGGCCTTATCCTCAACTTCAGCCCGTACACGGACAGTACGGCTTTCGGCATTAAGGATCGGCGTTAATGCTGTAACCTTCCCTTTATAAACCTCCCCGGGAAACGCTACTGCATCAATAAGAACTTCCTGACCCTCTTTAACAAGTCCCAATTCATATTCATAAACTGTTATATAAATCCACGCCTTACCGGAATTGCCCGGAAAATATAGATTGTCCTGCGCCGCACCGCTATTCCTAAGCGCTTCGATTTCGAACTTACTCATGCCCAACAAAAGAAGTTTTCTTTCAGCCGACACCAGTAATCCGACGGACTGTTCCCGAATAGACGAAAGCGAGCTATTTTCGGTTGCCGCAGCAGTCTTAACGGCCTGAATATATTCCTCCTGTGCTACATATAGATCAGGATCATAGGCAACCTTGCCGACGGTAGAAATCTCGACTGCAAGCGAGCGCTTCATCACGACATCCTTTCTTACCCCGATCATCTGTTGTTTGCTTGTATTAATGGGAACCCCCTGCGGAGCACCCTTTTTCTCCTCATAAACCGGAACATATTCCATGCCCATCGAGTCCTTTGTAGGAACCGGCGATGTCACTGATGGATTCATGGGATTGCGATAAAAAAGAATCTTGTGCTCCTTGGTTTCTGAAGCTACAGGTAACTCCTCTTGTGCTTCTTCCTTTTTAACAAGATCCATCCCACAAATAGGGCAAGATCCTTTTCGATCCGAAGTAATTTGCGGGTGCATCGGGCATATATACACCGCCTTGCCTGAATGCTGATGAGATTTTTCTGCCCCATAACCCTGCGACATGAAGACCCCCGAAGTGAAACCTGCGATCAACAATACTACCAACATAAATAATATTTTTATACTCATAACCTCTCCTGTTATATGTCCGCCAACTCAATACCACAGCACTGAAGAAGATCCGCAAGGGCTATCTGCGCCTCCGCAACTGATTCAAAATATTCCATCTGCAGATCCCTAAGCATCCGTACAGCGTCTAATAATTCAAGAAAACTCAACTGACCTGCCTCATACGCACGACGAGCTGTCATAACTGCAGATGTCGCCTGTGGAAGAACGCCGGTCTCATATATCGCAATCAAACTTCGAGCTGATGAATATTTTGCATAAGAACTCCTGACCTCAGAAACAGTCACATTTTCAGCCTGTGCATAATCCGCCTTGGCTGCTTCGAGATTTGCTCTGGCCTCCCTTATCACGGGAAGTTGCTTGCCCCAAAACCATATCGGAACATTAATACCGATCATGCCGCTCCCCTCACCATCCCGATACGATCCATCTTTCTCTTCCCTCTTATATTTCAAAGTAACATCCGGAAGCAATTCCTGTTTACTCAAGGAACTCTCAACTTCGGCTTTCGCAAGTATTGCCCTCACCGCTCTTAACTCGGGACGATGCTTCTTAGCAAGAGCAACCGCATCCTCCTCACTCAATAGAAGATCCTCGGCAGGATCAGCGTCAATGATATCGAGAGGAACACTATCACTTCGGCCCAGCACTGCCTTCAAAAGATTTTCCGCAATCTTCGCTTCTTGCTCGTAAAGAATGACCATATTTGATAACTTGGAATACTCGACCTGAGCGCGCAAAACATCTTGCTGGCCAGCCTTATTAGCCGCATATTTCTTGTTGGTCACTTCAGCGAATTGCCGCATCAAACTCAAGGAATCTTTAATAAACAGAGTTTTTTGACGATTCAAAAATAGCCGAAAATATGCCTCTTTAACATCTTTCCTGACAGATTGCTCGACCTGCTTGTACTCTTGCTCCAATACATTAGACTCTTTTTGAGCAGACTTCTTGCGCATGAAAATCTTAGTCGGAAAAGGCACTTCCTGCGATACCGCCAGTGACTTCATAGGACGGACTTTACCCCCATCCGTCATAGATGCTGCAGGGGTAATTTTGTCATATTCATACTCAACCGTCGGATCAGGAATACTACGAAAAAGTGCAACGCGAGATTTAGCCGCCTCAAGACGATATTGAGCGGCCTTTAACCGGGGATTGTTATTCAACGCCTCTTCAATTAATGAATTTAGTGACGCCTTAAATTCAGCCGCTTGCGAAACTGAGATATCCGACGTGAAGATTGGTGTAAGCAGAAATATAAAGATAATAAAAACTACAAAATTATGCTTCATACGCATCCATTCTTCTAACTTAAAATAAAGCCCTCAAATTAATAGCCCTACATTCAATAGGGCCATTAACTACTTTAAGAATTATTTCTTACAACTACATTTTTTATGTGCTTCTTTACAGAGCCCACATGTTGCATTACTTCGAGCCTTTTGAAGCATTTGGCTGTGCTGATCGCACTGACAAATCGCTTCATCAATCGCAGATTTTTGATCTTCGGGAGACTTCTCTCTAATATTGTTAAGGATATCTTTTTGGTAGGCATTCAAATATTGCAACTTGGCTAAGTAAATTTCTTGTTGTTTGGTAGGAAGATTGGCAACAAGATTAATAGATGCATCTGCTTCTTTTAACATAGCCTTCATTGTTTCCAAATCTATTTGCCCGTCTTTATTAAACTTATTTACTAGCTCTTTCGAACGAGTTTCAGAGAATACAATTTTTAGTTCAACCTGCCCTTCGGGATTAATTGCTAAGAAATATTTTACTTTTTCTGTAATAAGTTTAACCAAATACAAAGGATCTCCCGGGACACTGCTAGCAGAAACATTGGCTGTCCCCCATACAACAAACAGGATAACTAATGTTAAAGCAACGCCACGCGCCCACGACACCGAAGGAAAGAAAAATAACTTTTGAAGTCTAGCCCCGAATGAATGTTCTTTCTGTTGCTGTATCGCCTCTCCGACTTTAATTAAACATGAAACCATGGCTTTATCAGACGCCTCGACTGGTGAAGAACGATGCATGCTTTCTGCTACCGAAAGAAGTTCTCTTAACTCGCTGGCATGATTGGGGTACTGGCGAAGAATTTCCTCAATAGGCATGCCATTGAGCATTTTCTCATAACATTCATCAAATATATCTTCTATCGGTCGTTTGTCCATATTGCGCATCCTATTCCAAATTTAAACTCTGTGCATTCCTCATTATTAAGACGTTCCCGTTGTTTTAAAGTTACTTTAAATTATACATACTGTTACCAACTTACAGAATGGCAGACTAGAAATCACCTGCCATTTTCATCATTAAAACATAAACGTTGTTCCGTTTATACGGCATACTTAAATATTAATTTAACTTTTCTAGATTGGTTACATTGCTCCCGTTTTGTAAAACGTTAACTCGGACATAATCGCCCACTTTTATGGATTTGATGATTCTCGGGTTAACAAGCACAAGTTTGTCCTTTACCACTGTTTTCTCTCTGATTGTAACCTTATTGCCTTCAATTGAGACAATATCTCCCTTTATGACCTTAGAGGTGGCAATCCCTCTTAAAATTTCCTGAGAAGGCCCAGCATATGCCAAGCTGGTGAATCCAATACTGAAAAATAATACTGCTATCCAAATTTTCATACAAATCATCCCCTTTCAAATCATATTCGTTCTTTAAGGAAGGCGGGTATTAAACCGCCTTCCTTCTATTTTTAAATTTATTTCTTAATTACATCCATGATCACGCACATAGCACCCTGCATGTTGAATTTGATTTGATCCCCAACCTGCAACTTAGATTGAGTATCCTGATCGACATGAATGTGGATTTCTTTACCATCATCATTGTCCTTGACAATTAAGGCGCCTTGATCGGGCAGCAATTTAATAACCACCCCTTCATATGTCCAATACGAAACTCCTGCGCTCTTATACGGTTTTCCTGCAAAACTTGTTGTTGCAAACCCAAATAACATTAGAATAGCAACTGCAATAATTATTTTATTTTTCATTTCAAATATCTCCATTTTGTTAAACAATTCGTTAATTAAATTGTCTCCACTATTTTATTCATGCCTATTCCTGCTTACGAAGTTCTTAAGACTTTCCAAAGACTATCTCTGAACAACCGGCATCCCTCCACCGAAGGCAACTGCAGTAACAGTTTGCCCTACTTGTAATGAGCCAATCAGAGCCGAATCTACTACCACGGTTTCATAATTAGGGATGTCTTTATCCTTTATCAAAGCTAACCCTCTTGAGAGATTAACGGATTGTACAGTTCCATTAATTGTTCTTACCTTAACGCCCCCAATCTTATTGGTAGTTTCGGCAAAACTTAACGAACTGAACGAGAGAATACTTAACCCAAGAACCAGAAACATAACTTGTTTTTTCATAGCGTCCTCGCTTTGTTAGTTGACTCCCCCATTGGAATCAACATGCTGTTTTCATTAACACAGACGCACAAAGACAGAAAAAGTTACGCTGTTTTTTATTCCTTAAATTCCTTTTTTAGATGTCCCTTAAGCCCTCCAACAGCTCGAAACTGTAAAACCTTCACAGCTCCAACCGATCTTTGCATAATTTGAGCCGTTTCCTCTAAAGAATAACCGCTTAAAAATCTCAACGAGATTACCTCCTGCTGCTCATCAGTCAAAACCGTAAGCATATGTTTTATCTCATCCATTGAAAGTCCTTTTCTATGATCTTCCGCGGATACTGCAATGCTGTCATTCTCCATCTCATCCAAAGAGGATGACTTCTGCCGATCCATTCTTCGGTAATAATCAATAAGTAGATTGCGTGCTATCTTAAACAACCACGCCGGGAAATTACCCGTCTGATTTTTAATTGAGCCCACCATTCGCACAAATACCTCATTGGTTAAATCCTCCGCATCTTCCCGGTTGCGTGTCCGATAAGACAGAAACCTCAACACCGACGGATAGTATTCTTTAACCAGTCGACCAATGGAACCTTCATCCATTTGACGGGCCTGTTCTAACTCCAAAACCGAAGTATCAAACTCCCTAGGTTCTTCCATAAATCAAATCGCCTTTCTTAATTATTGGTTGACCCCAGCTCCATATTCATAGACCATCCTTCCGCCTTGATGTGAAGTCAAACCTAATAAACCAGAAATTATGATTAACAAAATTAAAAACATAATCGAAAAATTTTCTTTATTACGCATAAACCAAAGAAAAGGCAGTGATATCCATGATATCCCCACCGTCCAAAATGCAGCCAGCCTATGGAAATTTAAAACCGGATGGCGCAAATGCAACCGGTTTACTTCCAGTAAACCTGAAAGGATGACAATGGGCATAGATAAAACTGCCAATATAAACATGAGCCATGCGCATTTGCACCAGGGATCTTTCTTAAAAAATACCCCCAGTGCTTGCATTCCCATAGCGCTGACCATCAGCGCTATGGGAAAATGCACGAGTTTAGGGTGTATCGGATACAACATTTGTATAAATGTATTTTCCATATATCACCCTTATCTTATTTGGCTTCTTTAACTTCTTTTTCGGCAATGGCACTATATTTTTCAGGATTTTTCTTAAAATCCTTCACGCACATTGGACAGCAAAGGTTATAGATCTTTCCGTTATATTCGTATTTAACAGCTTCACCCATCTCGCCCTTTTCCCCGGGAGCAGGGATTTTCTCACCGCTGACAGGACAAATTTTATTACCAACTTCAACTGATTTGGTCGATGTTTGATTCATCTGGCCTTGAGCCATATCGCTATCCTTCATCATAGTTCCATCAGGCATTTGATGTTCCTGACCTTCATTAGCCAAGACATAATTGGAATAAGATAAGGACAAAACGACTGCTAAACTTAAAGCGATTAATTTCGATTTCATGTTTTTCTCCTATGATAAACACTGTTATTAAAGTTGAAAGACAGAGGGGCTTACCCTTGGATCTTTAAGACCAAAGAAACACTTCTGGCCTTTGGCTCCAAGGTCAGTTTTAATTTCGATTAAAGACGGAGATTATGAAGTTTTAGGTAAATGGGTGGCGTGTTGTGATCTAAATGATCTTGCCCAGGCGGGCCCTGCGATTGATTCGATAATGATACGAGAAAAACAATGTTTTCGGCATGTAAATTAACCAACAAATCTTTGGTTAATATTTTACTAAAAGAGGAATTAAGAACTGTATCCGCGGGTTGGTTGGGAAGAAAACTTAAATGTTTGGGGCAGGTACATTCATGGTCTCCGTCGGAGTGCTGATGCTCAGAATGATCGGTTTTTTCTACCTCATGGGCATCATGATGTTGTTCTGTATCAACGGTTCCATGCGCTTCATCGGCATGGACTTGATCATCCACGCAACAACATAAAGTGATTACAAATAGAAGAGGGATTAGCAGTAATCCACCGATTGTCTTTTTATGCAACCTTTTCATTATTGATAGTTTCGCACTTAAAAGTTTTTTGGTCAAGTAAATGTTTGATATTCCCGGGACTGCAATAACTTTGCTTTTGGGACACACCTCTGCTGCTGACCTTGCCCCTTCCGCAAAATTATGATCAGATTGAATCAACAACACTTTTCAAAATATCCTCGGCTGTTCCCGCTAAGGTATCTAGCTTTTTATCTCCTAAAAGTCCTATCGCAACCTTTGGTCTAAGCAATGACACCTTCGTTACTCTATCTTTAGCATAAACAGAAATTTTACAGGGAAGGAGTGCCCCAACTTTAAGATTCGTATCCAGCGCCTCTTTGGCAAACTTTGGATTACAAACGGAAAGGATCTGATACTCCCCAAACTCAATGCCTTTGGATTGAAAAATTTCCTTTAGATCATAAACATGCAAGACTCCAAAACTTTTTTCTTTTAAACCGACTTGCAATTTTTCTGCCGCTTCCTTAACGCTTAACTTTGTTTCAACCGTATAATCTAACAAAACGTTTCCTCCTTTTTAATATTTTAGCAAGCGCAATCCATTTGCAATCACAATCAACGCGCTCACCTCGTTGAGCAGAAGCCCGGAAACAAGACTGACCAGCCCGAATATCCCCGCCGGAACCAATAAAACGACGATGACGAGTGACGCAAAGATGTTCTGCTTTATATTGTTAACTGCCCGCTTACTCAGGGATAGTGCGTGAGGCAATTTCAAAAGATCATCGGCCATAAGCGACAAGTCTCCTGTCTCAATGGCTACATCGGTTCCTGTTGCTCCCATGGATATGCCGACATCAGCCTCGGCCATTGCTGGCGCGTCATTAATGCCGTCCCCAATGAAGCCGACTCTGCCTGTTGCTTTCAGCTCCTTTACAATTGATGCCTTATCTTCCGGAAGAAGTCCGGCCCGATAATCGTCGATGCCAGCTTCGTGAGCAATAGCCCGGGCCGTTCCGGGATTATCACCGGTCAACATAATGATCCGCAAACCCAATTCTTTAAGCCTTTTAACTGCTTCTCTCGCTTCCGGGCGCAGTTGATCTGCAACAGCCAGAACTGCAAGAATCTCTTTATCTGTCCCCAACAAAACCGTTGTCTTACCTTCAGATTGCAAACGATCAACAACGTCACTGGCCTTGCCAAGGTGAATATTACTTTCCTCGAATAGTCTCTTTGCTCCAACAAAATAGGTCTGACCATCAATTCGTCCCTGTGCGCCCTTGCCCGGAATAGCCTCGAACGCATCCATAGCTGACAGCGAAACTCCTTTTTCTAGCGCCTCTCTCATTATGGCCTCAGCCAAGGGATGCTCCGAGCGAGACTCCAAAGACGCCGCAATTCTTAAAATTTCTTCCGGATTCTGGTTATTCAAGGGAACGACATCCCGAACCGTTGGCTTTCCTATGGTCAGGGTTCCGGTCTTGTCGAATGCAATAATTTTAAGATGACTCGCCGCCTCCAGGCAAGCGCCGCCTTTGATAAGAATGCCGTGCCGGGCGGCATTACCGACCGCCGCTACAACGGCGACGGGGACGGAGAGCGCAATCCCGCACGAACAAGACACCACCAAGAGCACCAGTCCTCGATAGAACCAGTGATCAAACGGCTGCCCCCATACCAGCGGTGGAAGAACCGCGATCATGATCGCCAGAACAAAAATTACCGGCGTATAGTATTGTCCAAATTTCTCTCCAAAGCGTTGATAGGTTGACTTTCTGGCCTGCGCTTCTTCAACGGAATGAATAATCTTCGCCAGTGTTGTGTCCTTGGACAGCTTGGTCACGCGCACTTCCAAAGATCCTCTCTGATTGATCGATCCGGCAAAGACCTCTTTGCCTAAACTTTTCTCGATGGGAATTGATTCGCCAGTAATGGCCGCCTCATCCACAAAAGACGATCCACCCGACACCTCGCCATCAAGCGGAATCTTTTCTCCCGGCTTAATAACAATATTGTCACCGACACGAATTTCCTCAACCGGAACGCCTTCCTCAAAACCGTTTCTTTTGACAACTGCCTCCTTGGGGATCAGCGCCATTAAAGCCCTGATTGATCCCCTTGCCTTGTTGGTCGCATATGCTTCAAGAACGTCTCCCAAAGAATAAATGAAAACCAGCATCGCCGCTTCGTCCCAAAATCCCAAAGCAACGGCTCCCGCCGCACCGCAGACCATAAGTAAACGGATGTTAACCGTCCAAGTTCTCAGTGCCATGATTCCCATTTTCGCGGGATAATAACCGCCGATAAGAATCGACAAGGCGTAAACAAATTTGGCGGTTTGATGAGGGATTCCAGCTCGTTCTAAAATAAAAGCTATCCCGAGAAAAGCACCACAGAGGGCAAGAAAGATGATCTGGTTCGTCTTCCACCATGATTCTTTCACCGCCTTTTTCTCGGACAGGCGCGATGCCTTGAGTCCCGTCTGATTAATCGCCTTAATAATGTCCTGTAGTGAAATGCGGGACGGATCGTAATTCAGAGCAAGGCTTTCCTGCATCAAATTGACTTGAAAACTTTCTATGCCAGAAAGGCTCTTTATTTTCTTCTCAATAAGAGAGACCTCGTCCTGACAATCCATTCCTTGAATCAATAAGGAGGTGCTGACACCCTTGGATTCATCAACGACTTGATATCCCATTTTCTTAACTTCATTAACGACCAAAGCGCGATCAAAAGTTTCATCAGCCACGACCGTCAGGCGCAATGTCTCAAAATAAAAGTCCACGCTCGACACGCCCTTGAGCTTCAACACGGCTTTTTTGATGCCCTGAGCGCAGCTGTTGTAATCAACGCCGTTAATATGTAAGTCATAATTTTTCTTCATTCTGCACAATCCATGCCTTTAATTTTAAAGTTTAATTTTTTCATAATTCTTGATTAAATGGCGTGCTCGTTTTCTTCTCCCGTACGGATACTGACAGCTTTTTGAATGTCGGTAATAAATAGTTTACCATCTCCTTTACGTCCAGTATGGGCTGACTTTTGAATCGTTTCAATGATTTTTAAACTCTGATCGTCATTGCAGATAATTTCGATTTTCGTTTTAGGGGTAAAGTCGATGACATAATCAGCTACATGATGTGGATAACTTTCATCTTTTTCTTTACCAAAACCCTTGGCTTCAATCACTGACATTCCATGAATATGAATAGCCATCAAAGCGTCTACGACTTTACGCAGCATGAATGGTTGAATATAAGCTTCAATTTTTTTCATAGATCCTCCTTTAAAATTCGGTTTCTTCTTTTTCAAACCAACCATACAAAACGGGTAAAACTAAAAGCGTTAATAATGTTGAAGTAATTAAACCGCCGATAACGACGACCGCTAATGGCTTTTGCACCTCTGATCCTGGGCCGGTCGCGAATAGAATTGGAACAAGCCCGAGTATAGCTACTGCAGCAGTCATCAGCACCGGTCTTAACCTGCGTTCACACCCGTTTGTAATAGCTTCATTAAGGGCAATTCCTTCTCGTCTTAATTGGTTGATGTATGAAACAAGAACGACACCATTTAAGACCGCGACACCAAAAAGAGCGATGAATCCGACGGATGCCGGTACGCTTAAATACATTCTTGAAATAAATAATGCCACAATCCCACCGATCATAGCAAAAGGCAAATTGATAATAATAAGGGTTGCTTGCTTGATCGAATTAAAAGTGAGATACAGAAGGAAAAATATTAACGCGATTGTAATGGGAACAATAATCATTAAACGCTTCATGGCTCTTTGTTGATTCTCAAAGGCGCCACCCCATGTGATGTAATATCCGGCGGGTAACTTTAATTTTTCTTTGAGCTTCGCCTGACTTTCGGCAACAAAGCCGCCAATATCTCTTCCCCGCACATTGCATTCAATGACAATGCGTCTTTTACTATCATCGCGGCTGATTTGGACTGGCCCTTCCACTAACTTCACCTCCGCCAATTGTGACATAGGAATTCTCGATCCGCCGGGAGAAGTGACTAAAACATTACCGATGGTTTCAATGGAGTTGCGTTTATCTTCAGGAAAACGCAGAAGAACATCGAATCTTTTTTCTCCTTCAAAGACTTGCGTGGCAGCTTTACCGCCAATTGCGGTTTCGATAATATCCTGCACATCGGCTACATTAATTCCAAAACGAGCAATTTGTCGACGATTGATATTGACCTCGACATAAGATTGACCGGAAACTTGTTCAACCCGCAGGTCTTCCACCCCTTTGACCTTAGATACAATCTTTGCAATTTCATCAGCCTTATTCTTCAAGATGTCCATGTCATCTCCAAATAACTTAATAGCAATCTGCGATTTGACGCCGGAGATAAGTTCATCGACCCGCAAGGCAATGGGTTGGCTGATGTTAAGACCGATGCCAGGAATTTTACTCAATGATTCACGGATCTGCTCGACCAGTTCTTCTTTATTCTTAGTTGTTTTCCATTCTTTGCGCGGCTTAAGAACAACAATGGGATCACTTAAATTGGGTCCCATCGGATCAGTCGCGATCTCAGCCGTACCTATTTTGGACACCACTTTTTCAACCTCGGGGAATTTCATTAATTCCCTTTGGGCCAATTTTTCAATCTCGATAGATTCTTTAAGGGAAATGCTCGGCAAACGAATGATCTGTGGAGTTAAGGAACCCTCATCAAGTATGGGAATAAACTCTGTCCCTAAGAATGGAAATAGTGCTAAGCTTCCCAAAAATAATCCCACAGAAATAACGACGACGGACGCTTTATTTTTCATGGCTTTGGCAAGCATGGGAAGATAAACTCTTTTTGCCTTGCGGAGAATAAAAACATCTTCGTCCTTGCCACCTTTTAAAAAATAAGAGCTTAAAACTGGCGATACCGTCAGAGATAGAACAAGCGAAGCAAAAAGCGCAATACTTATTGTATACGCCATCGGGCTAAACATTTTCCCTTCCATACCTTCTAATGTGAACAGCGGCAGGAAAACAATGATGATAATAATGATGCCGAAAACAATAGGTTTGGCGACTTCATTAGCCGATTCGAGGATGATTTGGATTTTATTTCTCTCATGGCCACTTTTTTCTGACAGGTGTCGAAAAATATTTTCCACCATAACAATGGAACCATCCACCATCATCCCAATAGCAATGGCCAAACCTCCCAATGACATAAGGTTTGCTGACAGATTCATTTGTTTCATAGCAATAAAAGTGACTAAAGCTGCTATCGGCAAATTGAGCGCAACAATAAGAGCACTTCTGGCATTTCCCAAAAACAAAAACAAGATAATAACGACTAGAATGCCACCCTCAGTTAAAGCTTTAGTAACTGTTTCTAAACATTTCTCGACGAGCTCAGAGCGGTCATAGAATGGTTTGATTTGAATGCCATTCGGAAGAATTTTATTCTCATTAATATCACGGACTTTCTCCTTAACCTTCGCGACAATTTCTTTCCCACTTCCGCCGCGGATCATCATCGCGATCCCAGCAACACCTTCTCCTTTACCATCAACAACCAAAGCCCCTTGTCGTGTTTCCGGACCAAATTCGACCTTAGCTACGTCACGAACATAAACGGGAACGCCTTCATTTGTTTTTAGAACAATCTCTTCGATGTCTTGGACCGATTGAATGATCCCAATGCCACGGACAATGTATTGTTCCGAGATATGCTCCAGAACATTTCCGCCCGCATTGCCGTTGTTAGCAGCAATAGCTTCCGAAATCTCTCTAAGGTTTAGGTTGTACTTAACTAATTTCTGCGGATCAACAACGATCTGATATTGCTTAACATACCCGCCGAATGAGTTGATATCGGCAATACCCGGAATATTTTTTAAAATAGGACGAACAATCCAATCCTGCACCGTGCGCAATTCCATCAGGTTCTCGGCAGTTTCTTTTCTGTCCGGCCGTTCTAATGTGTATTGATAGATCTCACCTAATCCGCTGGAAATAGGCCCCAAACCTGTCTCCACCCCATCCGGTAGTTTTTCTTTGGCTTCGATCAAACGCTCCAAAACAAGTTGACGGGCAAAATAAATATCTACATTGTCTTCAAAGACAATTGTCACCATTGAAAGCCCAAATTTTGACAGCGAACGCAGCTCGACAAGGCGCGGAAGGCCTGTCATCTGAACTTCAATAGGATAGGTAACGAATTTCTCGACTTCGATAGGTGAGCGGCCGGGAGCTTCGGCAATGACCTGAACTTGAACATTCGTAACATCCGGGAAAGCATCAATTGAGAGTTTCTTTAGAGAATAAAAACCAAAAACACCGACAATGATAACACCCACTACAATCAAAAGCCTTTGGCGTAGGGCAAAAGAAATGATGTTCTCAATCATTTATTCTCCCTCCAGTTCATCTTTTAATAATCCAGATTTGAGGAGAAATGCTCCGTCGGTTACGACCATATCGCCGGCATTGATTCCTTCACGCACTGCCACTTCCTCAGCCGTTTGCGAGTTGATGACAATCTCCTTTTTATGAAATTCACCCTCTCCAGCTTTGACAAATACAACCATTTTATCGCCAAAGGTCTGGACGGCGCTTGTAGGGATGATGAGATGTTCTTCCGTACCATGTGAAATCACGACACCATTGACAAACATTCCAAGTTTTAATAAATAGTCAGTGTTCTGGATTAAAGCTCGGATTTTAATCGTACGGGTCGTTTCATCCACGCGCGGCGATATAAAAATAATATTACCTTCAAAGGATTCCTCGGGATAGGCGCTGGAGCGTACAGTAATCTTTTGATCGATTTTGACTTTGGCGATATCTTTTTCGTAGATATCAAAGTTTGCCCAAACCTTGGATAAATCAGCAATGGCACAAAGTGCAGAAATTTTTTCTACTTTTTGGCCGACAGTATCAAAATCTCCGATCACAACACCCGCATAAGGGGATTTAACGTCGATTGGTGTATCCTGATCTTCAACCTTTATACGGCAAATGACATCACCTTTTTTGACGACCGCGCCTAATTGGGCGGTGTTTTCTACGACAAAACCGGATTGCGGAGGAAACACATTATGTGTTTCATTGGCATCTTGAGCAATTTGGCCTGATATAGAGATATTCTCCGTGAGAGGCGCTTTTTTGACTTCCACCGTCTTAAAATCTACCAATTTCTGCGATTCTTTCTCTAACTTAACCACTCCCTCTTCTTCATGTTCTTGTGCAGTCTCTTCGTGGGCTGGCGATTTATGTCCACGAATATATGGCGAAATAAAAATGCCTAAAATAAAAGCGATAGCAATAATGAATAAACTTTTTAAATTCTTCATTTTAAAAATTCCTCCTCACGTAAAGAACTATAAATGGCTCGTTCTAGTTCATTGATACTTTGGTCGAGATTAAATATGCCTTCGTAATACCTCACCTTGGTTTCGCTGGCGGTTTTAACTTGATCACGATAATTAATAAAGTCAATTTCGCCTTCTCGGTACTTTAAATCCGCCAGCCGGATAAGCTCATTAGCTTCCTCGACGGATTCCTTTAAATATTCCACTTGTTTTTGAGCTGTCTCAGCGTTAAGAAAAGCTTGGTAAACGTCAAACCCAATCTCGTGCTCAATGGTTTGCAATCTAGCTTCTTGTATTTCTTTTTCGGCCTTGGCTTTTTTTACTTCCCCTTGATTCAAATTCCACAAAGGCATACTCACTGAGACAAGTGCCGCGTAATCCTTGTCGTATTCAGCATCAGTTTTTTCAAATCCTAAAGAAAAGGACGGAAATCGATTTAATTGCTCTTTTAGCAAATTCTTATTTTTGGAATCAACTTTCAATTTTTCTATTTTCAAGTCAGGGCGTTGGAAAGCCAAATCCGTTAAATTCTTCAGATCAAACTTCAAGTCCTCGACTTTTAACTCTTCCTTAATATCAAGCGGATTGTCTAGACGCCGTCCAAGAAGAAGATTCAATCTGCCTTTATCAATTTTTATATCTTTCTCAACGATTAAATAATCATTCTCAGCTTTAAGCATCTCAATTTTGGCCCGCTGGAGATCATTTTTAAAACCCTGCCCAGATTGAAAACGGATCTGCACATTGCTAAAAAGTTGACGCATTGTGGCTAGATTAGCTTGAGCTAATTCCAATTCTTTTTTATCGAGGATGATTTTCATGTAGGCCGAACGGACTTGAGAATAAATACTCGACCAGACAGCCTTAAGCGCTTCTTCCCCGACTTTGACTTCATTTTTTGCAATTTTCGTTTTTAGTGCCCGAACTCCGAGAGGCTCAAAGGGCTGGACAATGGAAATCTTTTCGAGGTGCCCTTTACGTTTACCTTCCTCGTTCTTTTTAAGACCACCGATCTCAGCTTCAAGTTCGGGATTAAGGAACGTACGGGTCGTTATTAAATCTCCCTGAGCGGCTTGAATGTTTTTTCTAGTTTCGACCATTTGCGGATTATGATCGTAGGCCGAAGATAACGCTTCTTTTAAACTCAAAGCTACGCTTGTCTCGTCTGCCCCCACAAGAGGACTGAAAAATTGACCTATGACAATAAATGTAAGAATTAAAATGCGTATGTTCCTGCTCATAAATAGACTCCGAGATTACAGTTTTTAAAATAAAACAAAACCGGAATTTTATGAGAGGACTATTGGGGGACGCTCAGAAGTGCTGAGAGCTGGATTTTGATGAAAACTATTTTTAGAGGCAGGAAGAAAGATAAATTGTGAGGTAGCAGCGAAACTAAATGTGGTGTTTGGAAGTATCGGTGAGCAACAGGACACGTGACAAACTATCGTGCAATGATTTGTTGCATTCAATGAATGGGAATCATCACAAAATCCACTGGCGGGAATAGCGGAAAGAAGAAAAATTGCTATTAAAATTATTTTTAGAATTTTCATATGCTAAGAATATTATCACAGAAGAGGGTTGTTGTAAAGTCTTCGTCCCTCAGGGCAAAAACCTGCTTCAGTTATTTCACAATTAATTGGAATAATTTTGGAGACATCACACTTAATTACAAATTAATTCTCGTGTTCCCTATAATTACTTTAATTGCAAAAGGGATGGGTAATTCTAACTTACCCATCCCTTCTTAGTAATTTCTTAACAACCACCCGGACAAGAACAAGCATAGGCTTGCCCAGCAATTAAGGCAACGCCTGCAATTAACAATGCTGCGAATAATAATGTTTTCATGTTTTCCTCCTTTCTAAGTAGTAAATTTCTTGTTTTGAATACCAAGCAAACATTTGCCTTCTTCTCTTATCGACAAACGTTTTTTAAATCTCCCAAGGTCTGCTTGATAAATTTTTTCTTCAGCTTCCTGAATCACTTTACAAATTGATACACAAAAAGGTGAACAATCCGGACAAGCCGAATAATAAACCCAGCGGCCCTCTTTTCTGGATTTTATGAGTCCAGCGGCCATAAGAACATCGATATGTTTTGTAAGATTGTACTGCGGGGTTAGGATTGAATCGACGAGCTCACACCCACATGCTTCTTTTCCAGTCTTCAATAGAAGTCTTAAAATGCGGAGGCGAGTTGGTTCACCTAAGGCTTTAAATATTGCAACATTATCCATAAATTTTCTGCCTTCATACTTGCGTTATAATGCAAGTATAGCATCTTAAAATCTACTGTCAATAATTCGTTTCTCCATTTTGCACCGGGGTTGGTCAAGACCACTGTCCCTGCTTCAACCTATGGTTGAGGGAGAGTGGTCTTGGACGAATTGGAACGCGAAGCGTTTCAAAACCCCAAACAAAATGGAGAGTTACGAATCCTAAAAATTACAAACGCACTACAAAAAGTAACAAAATTGTAATGAATTTGTAATCTAAACATTGGGGGAGTTTTCTGACCTTCATATTATGAGAGAACAAGGTTCAAATTTTATACATTGCAATTAAATAATTTACACTAACCCATCAAAACGATGTGCCAAATCTGTGTCATGTTAGAGTTGTTAGCAAAGCTACGTCAGAACCAACACAGGATATCAATCGACTTTTTGAAGGCTTAGCCAACCTTCAATTTTTCTCCTAATCTCCTCACGAACGGCTCTGGTCTTGGCAATTTTTTCTTCCCAAGTCCCTTCAAACTTTGACGGATCGGTAAATCCCCAATGAAGTCTCTTGGCAATCCCGGGAAATATTGGGCAACGTTCTGCGCTCGTTTCATCGCAGACCGTAATCACATAACTGTATAATTTACCCTGTTTAAGAAGATCCATGACAGCTTGGGTCTTCTTTCCGGAAATATCAATCCCCTCCTCTTTCAACACTTCGACCACAACCGGATTTAACTTGCCCGGTTCAATGCCAGCGCTTTCGACCTCAAAACGATCCCCAGCCAACTTTCGCAATAGCTCTTCGGCCATTTGGCTTCTGGCAGAGTTGTGAATACACACAAATAATACTTTGTCTTTTGACATTTTGACCCTCTCCTTTTACAGTTTATACCGCGCTAAAAATAAGGGGAGTAACTTATGATAACATTGCTTACCCCTACTTGATTGCTGAACACCAACTATCAATTTTTTCCTTTATGGCGTCACGCATGACTCTGGTTTGCTGCAATCTCTCTTCTTTACTGCCAACAAATGCTGATGGATCAGCGAAATTCCATCTGATGCGTTCGCATTCGCCGGAGAAAGCGGGACATTGTTCAGCGCTTGCTTCATCACAAACAGTAATGACAAAATCAAAAGATATGTCTATTTTGACAAGATCAAAAACGTTTTGTGTCTTTTTATTAGATATATCAATCCCTACCTCTTGCATCACTTCAACCGCCAAAGGGTTTAATAACCCGGGTTCTAGTCCTGCACTTTGTGCATAAAAGGAATCTCCATGCAGATAATTTAACAAGGCTTCGGCTATTTGACTACGTGCTGAATTGTGGACGCACACAAATAGAACCCTCTTTTTTATTTTGCCACCAAAAAATGAATACACCTTTCTCCAAAAACCCGGCCTCTTTGCCGGTAAATGGATGAGATCTTTCGTGGCGAAGAAATTCTTCCAGAAGCTATCTAACTCATTATCCATAGCACTTCCTATCAAATCTCAACAATTGAAGTCCAGAAACTTTTCTCTTCAAACAGTACTTATTCTAAATTCTTTGTTTTTTCAAAATTCTCCCAAAACTTCTTACTTTTCTCTTCTTCCGTTTCCATAATCACTAAACACTCAGGAGCAACAAGATTTCTCAATTTCAGCCTTTTTTTGAAAAAATCGTGCAACATGAACCAATAACAACATGACCGGCACTTCAATCAATGGCCCGATGACTGTCGCAAATGCTTGCAAAGAATTGATCCCAAAGA
The DNA here is from genome assembly GCA_020632555.1 of Candidatus Omnitrophota bacterium. Taxonomy (GTDB): domain Bacteria; phylum Omnitrophota; class Gorgyraeia; order Zapsychrales; family JANLHA01; genus JADLGJ01. Next base: position 40,742 of record JACKFI010000002.1, read on the forward strand.
TCGCTACCGCGACCGCGATCGCCAGCTCAAAATCATTACTCGCCGCTGTAAATGACACCGCTGTTGCTTCAGCATGATTTGACTGTAATTTTCTTGAAAACCAATACGCTACAAACCACATGACAATAAAATAAATCGTCAAAGGCACTGCGATCCGAACGACGTCCAATGGCAAGCGAACGATATACTCACCTTTGAGCGAAAACATGACAAAGATCGTGAAAAGAAGTGCGACCAGCGTGATCGGGCTAATACGTGGAATGTAAACTTTGTCGAACCACTCCTGCCCCTTCATTTTGATCAACGCAAAACGACTGACCACACCCGCAAAGAACGGAATTCCGAGATAGATCAAAACAGTCTTGGCCGACTCCAGCATCGACACCTGAATATTCACCCCCTTAACCAAGCCAAAGAAATTTAGCGCAAATGTAATAAACACATAAATATAGACTGCATAAAGAAGCACTTGAAAAACAGCATTAAAAGCCACCAGGCCGGCAGCCAGCTCTCTGTCTCCGTCAGATAGATCATTCCAAACAATCACCATAGCAATACATCGCGCAAGGCCGACAAGAATAACGCCGATCATATACTCTGGATAATTGTGCAAGAAAATCACAGCCAAAATAAACATCACAATTGGCCCAACGACCCAGTTTTGCAGTAGTGACAATCCTAAAAGTTTTTTGTTTTGAAAAACTTTCCCGATCTCTTCATATTTCACTTTTGCCAATGGCGGGTACATCATCAGGATCAATCCAATCGCAATGGGTATATTCGTCGTGCCCGCCTGAAATTTATTCCAGAATACAGCGATGCTAGGGATAAAATATCCAACGCCCACTCCAATCGCCATAGCTAAAAGAATCCATAATGTCAAATAACGATCAAGAAACGACAACTGTTTAGTTGGCGGCCATGGATTAAGTGCCTCGACATTAATTGCCATATTTCTATTTCCTTCCATTAATTGAATCTTCCGAAATATTGACCATCCAAGGCAAAACAACCGTTCGTTTAGAAAGCTTATTTGCCGTTTCGTTGATAAACGTCAACTCATGAAAACCCTTGGCACATATCAAAGGGTCTTTCGATCCGGAAACAGCAAAATTCCGGTTAATGACCCATCCAAATGGATTAATACCGGCTCTTTGTAAATCAACTTGCAATGCCTCGGCTTCATGCGTCGGAGTTGCTTCTGCCAAAGAAATGATTACAAGCTTTGTAAACTTGGGATCGCGAATGCGAGGCAATAATTCCTTAACATCATCTGACATATTATCCGTCGATTTAGCAACCTGCCTGTGATAAGACTCGGTCGCGTCCAATAGCAGAAGTGTGTGTCCCGTCGGCGCTGTGTCGAGAACAATAAATTGATTTTCACCTTTTGCAACGGTTTGCGCAAAAGCCTTAAACACCGCAATCTCTTCAATACAGGGAGAACGCATTTCTTCTTCAAGAAGTTCCATATCTTCTCTCGATAATTTCTCCCTGTTTTCCTTCAAGACACTTTCAACATATTTCCGTGTTTCGATCTTAGGGTCAATCTTATCAATAGAAAGATTGGCAATTTCTGTCTTAATGACTTTAGCAATATGCGCGGCGGGGTCTGTTGTCGATAATAAGACCTTGTGGCCGCGACTAGCAAGCTCGACTGTTATCATAGCCGCAACCGTCGTCTTACCCACTCCGCCTTTTCCCATAGTCATAATGACCCCGGAACCATCGTTCTCGAGGCTCGACATAAATTCTGACCATTTACAGGTATTCTTTAGCGCTTCGGAAAGCTCCTCTTTCAATTTGGCTATAACTTTTAACTCGGGAGCATGAGTTTTATCATCCAGCATATTTCGTAAAGCCTCAATTCCGACTACTCCCTGCGACCTAAAATTTATAATTGTCTTATCGAGATGCTTTATTTCATCAGGCACATTTTGCATTGCTAACGCCGATGTTAAAGCAAAGGCTTTTGCGATTTCATCCTCTGAGGAAGTTTTAAAAACTCCATTAATCACAAGCCTCTGATTATTTAATCCCAATAAACCAAGCTCCCCACTTGCCCTCGCCGCCTCATCCAGACTCATTTTCTCCGGTCTTGATACTAAGACAAGAGTCGTCTGCTTGGGATTCTTAAGCTCATCTACAACCGCTTGATAAAGATGCTGCTGTTCTTTTAGGCCGGATAAAGGGCCCAGACAAGAGCTGCTAGCTTTATTGGATGCAATAAAATCACTCCATGCCGACGGAAGATTCAAAAGCCGAAGCGTGTGTCCGGTAGGCGCCGTATCTAAAATAAGGTGGTCATATTCGATACTAGCTTCTTTAAGACCTATGAATTTTGAGAACTCATTAAACCCAGCAATCTCGACGGTACAAGCCCCCGAAAGCTGTTCCTCCATCTGCTTGATTGATTCATCGGGTAAAACTCCTTTGTATGGATCAATCATGCGCCTTCGATATTCCTCAGCCGCCTTAACGGGATTAATGTTCATGGCATGAAGGTTGGCAACATTAGCAACTGCAGTTGGCGTCGATGACAACTTTGTCTCTAAAACTTCATCAAGATTTGACGCGGGATCTGTGCTGATCAGTAAAACTTTTTTGCCTGAATCGGCAAGCCCAACGGCAACGGCACACGATACGGAGGTCTTTCCAACTCCGCCTTTTCCGGTAAAGAATAGGAAACGGGTTGCTTCCTCCATTAAAGTTTTCATCAGCAACACCCGTCTCCCCCGCAGCAACTGCTCTTCTTGTTAGGCTGCGCTTTTTGATCGAGCTTGAATGTTTTCAGAATTTCTGCCGCGGATGGAATTTCCCCTGACCACTTGAGCTCATCATCAACAAAAATAAACGGCAAAGCGCTTTGTCCTTTTTCAGCCAGGAGCTTCTTAACATTAGGGTTTGCAACAAAAGCTTGCGGCTCCTGAGACATATTAAAACGCCGAACAACTACACCAGAGCTCGAGAGCGTCTTTAAAACGCTGGCGAACTCAACCAGCTTTTTATCAACCGTTGTTCCGCATACTCCGCTTGAACAACACATTGGCGGATCATAGATTTCAATTTTCATATCTGACTCCTAATTTTTAAGGTTTCACCGCATGGACTTTGATGCTTGCAATTGAATTTTCTACCTCTTTTATTTTCGTATCGATAACCATCGCGTCAACAGGATAACCGCTCTGGCTAACAACCCTAATATCCTTAAAACCTGCCTCTTCAATACAGTGAAGATAGGCATCTTTCATTTCAGCACCGGCAAGACATCCCACGTAAGCCTCAACCGAATTTTTGACAGCTTCCGGCAAGTTTTTTATCAGAACAAGATCCGAAACCATCAACCGACCTTTGGGCTTGAGAACCCGGAATGCTTCCCTAAATACCTTGTTCTTCTCTGGAGATAGATTAATCACGCAATTAGAAATGATCACATCAACAGAATTGTCTACTACTGGAATTGACTCTATTTCGCCATGCCGAAATTCGACATTGCTATAACCTCCCTTTCGAGCATTATTCTTCGCCCGGTCAATCATCTCCTGAGTCATATCAACTCCGATAACATGTCCAGTCTTACCAACTTTCTTGGCCGCAAGAAATACATCAAATCCAGCGCCGCTTCCCAGATCGAGAACCACATCGCCCTCCTGTAAAGAGGCAATAGCAACCGGATTACCGCAGCCAAGTCCCAAAATGGCACCATCAGGCACTGTGGAAATATCTTCCTCACTGTAGCCAACGGTTTTGCTGATATTATGAGCGGTAGAGGAAGGTAAACAGCACCCGCCGGATGAACAACAAGAAATTCCCTGTTGGGCGACTTTAGCATAACCATCCCTAACCATCTTCCTAATATTTTTTGATTTGCCTTCCATAAATACACCTTGTATTATTTCACAACCTGGACCTTCCCCCCAAAAACTGTACCACTTGCAATTAGAGTTGGGTCGTGATAAAACCAACCGCAAGGAGGTACAAGATGAAAGGGAAGCGATTTTCAGCCGAGCAAATTATCAACGTTCTCAAAGAATCCGATGCCGGGGTAAAGCCTGCGGATCTGTGCCGCAAGTACGGCATCAGCGAGGCCACGTATTATCACTGGAAGGCCAAGTACGGCAATATGACCGTCAGCGATGCCAGGCGGCTTAAAGAACTCGAGCAAGAAAACAGCCGCCTAAAGAAGCTGGTAGCTGATCAGGCTCTTGACATCCAGATGCTCAAAGAGGTCTGCTCAAAAAACTTCTAACGCCCGAAGCCAGGCGCAAAGTGGTCAGACATTTAATGGCTCTCTTCGGGCGGAGCCAGAGACGAATCTGTTCATTGATAGGCATTCAAAGATCGACGTTGCATTATCGACCCAAACTGAAAAATGATAACCAGCTCCGTCAACGCCTGCGGGAATTGGCGCAGAAGCATCGTCGCAGGGGATGCCCGCATTTGCACCGCATCCTGCGTCGCGAAAAACTGGTCATCAACCATAAACGCACCGAGCGTATTTACCTGGAGGAAAACCTGTCCATTAGACGGAAAAAGCGTAAGAAGACGGCTTCCCAGTTGCGCATTCAAATCCCTGATGCGGCGCGTCCCAATCAGCAATGGGCGATGGATTTTATGTCGGACGCGTTGTTTAACGGCCGTAAAATCCGGCTGTTGACCTTAATCGACGAATACACCCGTGAATGCCTAGCCATTGAAGTTGATACCTCGATCAACGGTGTCCGGGTGACCGGCATCTTAAGCCGAGTGGCTATGATGCGTGGTCTGCCGGAGATTATCAAAGTCGACAACGGGCCCGAGTTTATCGGCAAGGCTTTGGATGCCTGGGCGTATCAGCGGCAGATTCATCTTCAATTTTCCAGACCTGGTAAACCCGTTGACAATAGATTCATCGAAAGTTTCAACGGCCGATTTCGGGAAGAATGTCTCAACGACAATTGGTTCATGAGTTTGCAGGATGCTCGGGATATCGTCGAAACGTGGCGTCTGGATTACAACACGGCTAGGCCGCATGGCTCTTTGAATGATCTGACACCCGAAGAATTTGTTAACAAAGAACAGAAAAAACTCCAACTCAACTTGGTACAGTCAATGGGGTAAGGTCCACCTAACCAAAGATCATCCCGCTGATCATCGCAATGATGATAACAAGACGTGAATAAAAGCATTACTTACTACATAACTTAGTTCGCTCAGCCTTTTTCAACCGCTCCAAATCTGCTTTAATAACTTTGTCATTTTTAAGAAATGACTTAACACTCTTAAGAATTACACCTGCCTTAGAGTTCTTTATTAAAAAATAATTAGTCCAAAACCCATCCTGCTCATCCGCAATCAATCCAGTCTCCTTTATCCGCTTTAAATGCCGCGAAATGCTTGGCTGAGTCACCTGCAATACAAAAGCAAGTTCACAGACGCACATCTTCCGCTGCAAGAGGAGATTCAAAATCCTCAATCGGTTCTTATCAGCAAATATTTTAAAAAGTTTTTCTGTTGTTGTTAGCATATCTATATAACCATTCTGTTATATACATTAACAGAGTCAGTCTAATTGTCAAGTTTCAATTTCTCAAGATGCATCGACAAATCTCTAGCCAAGATATATAGAAGGACGGGGTAGGGGTGTCAAAGGGGGATTTCGGTTTTGGGGATCAGGAATTCTTATCGGCACGAACCCCTCGTGTCTTAGAGTGCCCTTTAATCGCTCCACGCGTCCCCTTGTGGCAACAAAGTTGCAACTTCCCTCCTTTTCTTTTGGTGGGAACAGGCAAAAGATTCTAAAAAACCTCAAATTTTCGCTGGGGGGGTTTTCGAAAAAGATCCTATCACTGCATCAAAATTTCTATTGGGGATATATAAAAGCCGGGGGCAGGGGTGTCTAAGGGGGGATTTCGGTTTTGGGGATCGCCGTGTCCAAAAAGTGTCCATCTTTGGTTAAAACTGATGACACTTGGTAAAACATGATAAAAATAAAAATGGCCCTATCCTCGTCGGGAGATCCTCAACTTTGAATCATTTCAAACGGTTACAAAATACGCCTTAATCGCATCCCAAAGCAAGTGCGCTAGCCAGCTGCGCTACTCCCCGTTAAAAATCAATTAAAGTTAACATCCAGATTATCCCGCATCGCGGGATCCCCGTTAAACCAATCAAAACTAACATTCAGATTATCCCGCCTTGCGGGATCCCCGTTAAAAAAACTTAATACCACAATTCAATATTTCATAGCTTCTAAAAGTCGTTAGTATAGCACGAAAGCAGAAAATCTTAAAAAATACTTTTTAAATGCTGCACGCACAATACCTATGCTACTATGTACAACATTAATTTCTGTATTATTAAAAGATATGTCCACCTCAAATACTATTCCTGCTAGTAATTCTTCTCATAAAACACATCACTCCCTTATGCACAATTGGTCATTAAAATTTCTACTGTGCAGTATTTTCTTTTTTTCTGGATTGTCTGCTTTAATATTTCAAATCAGCTGGCAAAGACTCCTAACCGTTTATTATGGCGTTGGCATGGTTTCCATCACACTTATTGTTAGTGTTTACATGTTAGGCTTAGGTTGCGGAGCACTGATCGGCGGATGGCTGGCAGAAAAATCCCTCAATCACATCCGTCTTTATTTTTGGGTTGAACTTATGGTCGCTATTATCGGAGCCTTAAGTTTTCCTTGTATTATGGCAATCGGCCAACTGACAGCGACAAGCCCCTATTTATACAGCCTGATATTTAAAGTCCCTTTACTTTTAATTCCTACCATATTCATGGGCATGTCTCTGCCAATACTTGTCAAAATTTTTACACAAATTCTTCCTGACTTTACCCGAGCTTTAAGCATCTTGTACTTCGTTAACACCTTAGGCGCGTCAATCGGAGCATTAGTAGGCAGCTATATTCTGATTTCCTTTCTTGGAATTCATTGGGCTATTTACATCGCAGCCGCAATCAACTTCTTTTTAGCGATTACCATTCTTATAACCAGCAAAATCTATAAAGCAAAACTTCACAAATTATCAAGAATCTCACACTTCAAATTGCGCGTTATCTCCCCAATCACTTATTACGCCCATTGGATCGTGTTTATTACTGGATTCTTAGCAATCGGCTACGAGATTATCTGGTTCCGTGTCATTGGAGTTTTAATTAAAGCGTCCCCTTATTCTTTTTCAAGTGTCCTCGCTGTTTATTTATTAGGCATTGCCATCGGTAGTTTTGTAATAGGCCGCCGGACCAGCAAATTAACAATTCGCAATAAAGTTAAAACATTTTATTTCTTACAAGCAGCACTCGGATTGAGCGTAGCAATCCTCTTTATTGGTTATTACTACTTAACCAAATACAGCCCTCTAGGAGAACTAACAGCAATCTCTTTTCTTCAGCCGGTCCATCCTCCCGCCCATTTCTTATTTTTTGATCATCACATTAATTCTATCGCAAGATTTCTAAGATTTATTTTTTTATCAGGAACTGTTCTCATCTGGCCTCTATTTTTTGTTCTTATTCCAACACTTTTCATCGGCGCTTCTTTCCCACTAATCACCAGCCTTGCTGTCAATAACAAATCCAGCATCGCGCAGACAACCGGACGTATTTATTTCTTTAATATCTTGGGCAATGTCCTGGGGGGACTTGTAACCGGTTTTTTCCTGCTCCCTTTTCTTGGCTCTGAACCAACTCTCTTACTTTTTATTCTCATCGGCTTACTCTTCGCACTTCCCCTGTTGGAAAAGAAAAGCATACTAACAGGCTACGTACCTCTTTTGTTAACCGTGGCCTTGATTTTTGGAACCTTCCCTCGAAAATCCGAACTTTACAGTGTCATGCATACACGCCCAGAAGGATACACTCAATACTTTGAAGAAGGTCTTGATGGCATTGTCATGACTTATATCAATAACGACAATACCGTCCTTAACTACATCAACGGAGATAGCCACGGTGGCAGGCCTGGGTATTCATTTTACGTGCAAGTCATTGAGGCCATAAATTGCGCAAGAAAAGCTGAAAACATCTTAGTCATAGGATACGGGACAGGGTCAATCACAGAAGGTGCGTTAAAGATTCCCGGAGTTAAAAAAGTGACGATTGTAGAACTTAACAGCACACTATTGAAGAATCTAGAGAAAATCCCTTTATTCCGTAAACTTTTAAGCGATCAACACCTCAATATAGTGTTAGAAGATGGCCGACGATTTCTCAACAATCAACAAGCCAAATATGATTTAATCTTTCTTAGTCCTTTAAGGACAACAACAGCTTATAGCAACAATTTATATTCCAAACAATTTTATGAACTTCTCCTGTCAAGTCTTTCACCTACCGGCATAGTCTCCACATGGACTAATGAGGACACTGTCATATTTAAAACTTTAGCATCAGTGTTTCAACATATTCGACTCTATACAACAAATGATACCGCGTTCTTTCTCGCATCTCCCCTGCCGCTTGAAGAACAAGATAAAAACAGACTCATCCCACTTGCTAGTTCTTTCAACAATGAAGATTGGAACAATATTCACTCAACCGGTCAAAAATATAAAATAATCTCTGGTGAGTCTCTCCTAAAATATACTCAATCTGCACCCATCAACCAAGATTGGCATCCAGTAACAGAATACTTTATAGGCCTGCGATTTTCTCAAAAAGAAATTTATAAGAAAAACTATGCCCAATCAACACAATCAAATCAATAAAACTCATACACATAAAGTCATCCCCAACTTTCACGCACCTTAATTCATCCCCCTAGAATGTAACCCCAAAATGATAATGTCCTAATTGACCAAAATAAAAATGTCCTAATCTGATAACCTACCATAACGCAATAAAGGAGGCGTTATGGTTCACAGAGAGGACATGATGATGGTAAGGTCAAAGGAGATAAAGCGTTATCAAATTATTGGGAAGGTCTTTGACAAAAGTATTAACCAGCAGGAAGCGTCCGAGATCTTAGAATTAAGTGATCGACAGATCAGGCGGATTGTCCGACGGGTACGCAAGGAAGGAGAACGCGGAGTCATTCACCGATCGCGAGGATGCAAAGGACGGCGTAGTGTTGCCAAAGCGGTACGTGAAAGGATTTTGGGTTTGTACCGTGAGCGATACAAGGGATTTGGTCCACTTTTAGCCAGCGAGAAACTTTGGGAATTAGATCATATTAAGATTAGTGATGAGACATTGCGGCTGTGGCTGATAGCAGAAGGATTATGGCATGAGGGCAAGCGTCGAAAAGTTAAAGAGCGCAGTTGGCGAGCCCGTAAGGAACGGTTTGGGCAAATGGTGCAGATGGACGGGAGTCATCATCTTTGGCTGGAAGACCGAGGACCGAAGTTGGTCTTGATGGGATTTATCGACGACGCAACGAGTAATTTTGATGGGTTGTTCTTTGAGTATGAGGGGACCAAACCGGCGATGGGCGGGTTAAAGTCTTACGCCCAGAAGTATGGATTGCCGGTGCAATTGTATCTTGATAAGCATGCGACGTATAAAAGCAATGCTAAGAAAAGATATCGCTATGCGAATTGGGATTTTGAGGACAAAGAAGAGCTGACGCAGTTTGAGCGAGCATGCAAGCAACTTGGGATCGAAGTTATTCATGCGCATAGTCCGCAGGCCAAGGGACGCATCGAGCGTGTTTTTAAGACATTGCAAGACCGGTTGGTTAAAGAGATGCGGTTGGCCGGGATTAAGAGTTGTGAAGAAGCCAACGCATTCTTAAAAACGTATTTGCCGAAGTTTAATAAGCGCTTTAGGGTAGTAGCGCGGTTGTTGGGTGATATGCATCGGCCGATTGATAAGAGCGTTAAACTCGACGAGATATTGTCCGTACAGACAGGGCATGTGTTACGCAATGACCGAACCGTGTTGCATGAACGCCGGTTGTATCAGGTGACAGATAAAACGCGGGCTCGGCAGGTGGTAGTTTTTGAGTATTTAAATGGCCGGCTGGCGATCAAGTATGGGAAGCAGCCATTAGCGTTTAAACCGATAGACCAACGGCCGCAGCCAGAGGTTAAGGTTGCCGTTGTCAAAAAGGTCAAAAGATTGCCGCGATATGTGCCGCCTAGGGGGTCATATTGGCGCAACGGGTTTAAGCTCAAAGGGAGCTTACGAAACTTCTAAAATTAGGACATTTTTAATTTGGTTAAACTAGGACATTTTTAATTTGGCTGGACATTCATCCCCCTAGAACTTGAACCCTTATCTACATTCCTCTATAATGCCCGCCATGCGTCGCTTTAAGAAAATAATCTTTATTCTTTTTCTTACTCTTATCGTGCTAATAGCAGGACTGTTCTACCTGAATAACATTTTCCTTCCCTTTCAAGCCAAAGATATGCTTACCGCGAAAGCAAAAAGCTTGCTGCAACGCGACGTGTCGATAGAAAGAGTGGAATTTCAACTGAACAAAGGATTTGTTCTTCATAACATCCGCGTCGCTGAAAAAGACAATCGTCCTTTATCTTTTATCAGTATTGAAGAAATTCAAATTGGCATCCCTTTGCCAAGTTTTTTTCAAACCGGACACATCTTTATTCCCTCAGCAAAAATGACCAAACCCATTGCGCATCTAATCCGCGCCTCAAACAATCAATGGAACTTTACAGATCTTTTGATTGCCAAAGCAAGGACCTCACAACCAACCAACAAAATCAAAGCTAAAGAATCTTTCCTATCTCTTGGGGCCATCACTATTGAAAAAGGTCAATTGGTCGTTTCTGACCCAAGCAATACAAAAGTTGTCGACAATTTCGATGCAACCATCACTCTTGCTTTGCCAAACAATATCTCTTTTGCAACCAAATTCACAATTCCATCTGATCATTCCACGTTCACTAGCAAAGGCCAATTTAACCTCACAACTCAAGAGTTAACAGCGGCCATCCAAACACAAAATCTCAATCCGCCTTCCTTAATCCATTTAACCGGCGTACCGCTGTATGTTGTCTTTAATCAATGGCTTATTTCCAATGCCGATCTTCTCTTAAGATTTAAAAAAGGAGCTCTAACTTTATCAGGCTCTATCGCTGGCCCCATTGACATCACAACGAAAACAGACATCCCCGTCAGTGCCAAAGGGTTAGTGATCTCAAAAGAATTTACATTTCATAAAGAAAATAGTGATTTTAATTTAAAAGGAGATTTTTCAGCTGCCGACACCGCCATCACCGTTGGTGCCAACAAAACATTTTCGGGTAATTTCTCTGGAGAAAATATAAATCTCCAAAAAACCAACACTCAATTCACCTTAACCGGTGATCTATTCAATCAGAATGCGAAGATGTCTTTTGCTCAACATACTTTAAACGGCGACCTCAAATTGAAAAATATTGTTTTTCATAAAGATGGTTCCCATTTCGATTTGTCTACACAAAGCCAAATTACCAAAGCAAGTTTTAAAAACTCTGCTTGGGATATTGCCGCTGACTTTAGCTCTGCCCAATGGAGTTTACAAAACAATGAAAAAGACCTGACTTTAACCATACCAAATTTCTCGACTCAAAACTTATCCGGTGACTTTTTGAAGAACAAAATTTCTGGCCATGCAATCGGACAAAATATTCAAATTCGCACTGATATTGCCAACTTTAACGCGCAAGGATACTTCACGACCCAAAACCTTAAAATCACAACACCTAATCAAATCACGTTCATAGGTCATCCACAAATTGATTTAACCTTAACTCAAAATGCTGCTGTCGACCAAGGAAAACTCAACCCCAAAGGAACCATTTTGTTTAACAATGACCAACTGCAAAATATTCCCACAATCAAAACAATCCATAACCTCCAAGGAAAAATTTCTTTTACGACAGACACTGTTGCCAGCAAAGAATTAACCTTAAAATTAGATCAAACAATCCTGTCCCTTTCCGGAACAATCGATCTTTCCAAAACCCCTGTTCTTAAAATCACCGCTAAATCTAACAATGTTATTATTGATGATGTAAAAAAATTCTTTATTCAGAAGCTCTCGAATCTGCAAACCGACATCTGGGGCACAGCGCAAAACGTCAGTGTTACTTACGATGGTCTTTTATCTAGTCCCCAATCCGCGATAATCACCGCAGCCGCGACCATAAAAAATGCGAAATTAAACACTGCCAAGCTTCCCGCGCCGATCATTCAAATTAACGGACAGGTCAAATATGTCCCTGATCATTTCAGCTGGACAGATTTAGGTTTTTCATATCAAGAACAAAACTATGCCACTGATGGTTTCGTCAAGAATTTTACAACACCGCATATCGAATCAACACTGAGAGGTGAAAACTTTAACATAGCGCTTGCTGGCTCACCTGTTGACAATGCTTTTTCTCTTACTCTATTAAAAGGCCAATATCATCAAACCACCTTCGATCTCCAAGGAACCCTCAATCTGTTTAACGCGCCACCCAATGCCCAGTTCAATGGAACTGTCGCCCTAAATTTGACAGATCTTTCTTCTTTACCGATAATACCCCCAGCCTTAAAACAGGCGTCTTTGGACGGAATCATAAACTTTGATGGTCAATACTTTCTACCGGATTTAGCTTGGCAAAAACTGTCACTCAATGCCAAAGCAACAGCCAAAGAACTCAACCTCTACGGGCATTCTTTCCAAAACGTATTTGCCAACCTAACAACACACGCTAACAAAAGCCAGAATATTAAACTTGATGCCACGCTTTATCATGGACAACTGTCGCTGGATGCCACACTAACACCAACAGCAAAAGACCTGTTTGCCGACATTTCTGCCAATCTTTCAGAATTAAATCTCGCCGAACTTAAGCACAACTTCCCAAAACTGGAAAATAAAGATTTATCCGGACTTTTATATGCCAACACAAAGTTCTCTGGACCACTTGCAAATTCCTCAGCTTTAAAAGGCACTGGAGCGATTCTGATAACCGACGGAAAATTGTTAGAATTAGAAATGCTCAAAGGCATTTGGAAAGTTTTATTCAACAATCTTCTGGTCAGCGATTACAGAAATATCAAATTCACCCAAGCCAAAGCAACTTTTAAAATAGCTGACGGAAAAGTAACAACCGAAGACCTTATTTTAAAAAGCATCCCCGCGGATATCTCAGCGCGAGGATGGGTGGGTTTTGACAACACCTTAAATTTTGACATCGTCGCCGATGTCCGTGAAACACCACTGATCACTTCCTCTGCTATTCAAGCAGTCCCAACCACCATCATTTCTCAAGTCGCAAAAAATGTCATTGGCATCAAATTGACCGGTTCACTGACTAACCCAAAAATAAAATACAAAATACTACCCTTAAAAGCCCTCAAAAAAACCGGCGATTCCATTTTTCAAGGAATTGCCGGCATGTTCGAAGATTTGCTGGATCAATAATTCTTTATCCCAAATTTGGCATTACAACACAGTGCGCGACGATACGTTGCGCACAAAAAAGTGAAATGCAAAATTTGCCTTTGGCTGCGGTTTTCCGCAAGGATTAACCCCGCACGTCTCGTTTTTGTCGAGACATGCGGCCCTTTGGGCGAATTTTGCTGGGCCTCGCAGAGGCGAGGCTAATGCAAAATCCGGGTTTAAATTAAATATTGCTGTAACAAAACTTTGAGCTTTCGCAAAGCACGCGCCCGATGACTAATCCTAGATTTAATGGCAGGGTCAAGCTCACCAAAAGTTTTCTGATAACGAGGAATAAAGAATAATGGGTCATACCCAAAACCATTGCTGCCGCGACGTTTCTTCTCAATCAAACCGCCACAACGACCGTCAACGACACCAATAAGCTTATCTGCGTCACACAAAGCCACAAAACACCGATAACGCGCCTGCCGTCGAGATAACGGAATATCTTTCAATGACGCCAGAAGCTTATCATTGTTTTTTTCATCCGTCGCATTCTCTCCAGAAAATCGCGCCGAATAAATACCCGGAGCATTATTCAAAGCCACAACCTGCAGCCCCGAATCCTCACCCAAAGTCAATTTCCCGGAATACTTCCCAACCACTATTGCTTTCTTAATCGCATTAGCTTTAAACGTTCGTCCATCTTCGACAATCTCAGGACAATCTGGATAATCAGCCAAGGATGTCACTTTAACTGGGATTTCTTTTAAAAGTTCCCGAATTTCTCGCAGCTTCCCTGGGTTTTTAGTCGCTACTAAAAGCTCTCTCATATTTTTCCAATATATTTCTTTTGCACCACCATCAACTCCTGAATTCCTTTTTCTGCCAATTTAAACAGACCATCCATCTCTTTTTTAGAAAACGGATTCTTTTCGGCTGTGCCTTGAACTTCAACAAATTTTCCCCGACCAACCATCACCACATTCATATCCATATCCGCCCCAGAATCTTCTTCATAAGGCAAATCCAAAACAGGCTGACCTTGGTAAATCCCAACACTAACCGCCGCGACAGAATCAATCAGCGGGTTGACCGTCAGAACATCGTTTTTTAATAATTTCTGAATAGACAAAGCCAAGGCAATAAATCCCCCCGTCACCGACGCTGTGCGCGTTCCGCCGTCGGCTTGCAAAACATCACAATCAATTTTAATGGTTCGTTCACCAAGCTTGCTGGTATCAATCACCGCGCGCAAAGAGCGACCAATCAAACGCTGTATCTCTAACGTACGACCCGTTGTTAATGTTTTTTCCCGATGCATCCGTGTATTGGTTGAACGCGGCAACATGCCATATTCGGCGGTGACCCAACCCTTGCCCGAATTGCGCAAAAATGGCGGAACATTCTCTTCAACCGTCGCAGTACACGCAACCTTGGTGTCACCAAATTCAATGAGGCAAGAACCTTCGGCGTGTTTGTTAAAAGGAACCGTCACCTTGATTTTACGCAATTGATTAAATTTTCTTCCGTTAGCTCTTGTCATATTACCTCCAATTTATTATCAGGTGAAGGGGGTTAATTTTTCGGCTCAAGAAACGGTCCCCGGTAGAGTCCCGCCATACGGCGGGAGACAATCGGGGCTGCGTTCCAATTCGCCTTAAAAATTACCCCCTTAACCTCCTATTATTTTTTACTTTTATACTCCGCACAAACCGTCGTTGCTATACCACCCCGCGGATTCATACCCGCTTGCACGCGTACCCAACGCGGACCACAAGCTTTAACAATGTCATCAAGAATTTTGTTGACCAAATGTTCATGAAAAATCCCAACATTACGATAATACACAATGTACATTTTTAATGATTTTAATTCGAGACACATTTTTGCCGGACTATAATCAATTTTAATTGTCGCAAAATCCGGCAAACCCGTCTTGGGACAAATACAGGTAAACTCTGGAATTTCAATGGTGATCTGATACTCCCGATCCGCATACTGATTGTCCCAAACTTCAATAGCTGGCGTCGGCAAATTACGCACATGCGATTGCAATCCTTGATAGGAACTCTTTTTGTTTTTCACTTTTTCATCCTCCCCAAACTATTGTATCTTCATAAACTTATGCATTTGCGGCATCACGCGGGTGTTGGGTAAACTTTCAAAACACAAACGCTGAAAATGATCACATTTCTCAACAACACCATGTTCCAAATCAAATGTATTGGGCTGCAAAATAAAAAGCAATTGCGAATCAATCTGTTTTAAAAGTTTAACAGCACAAACAATATCTTTTCGTGAAGTTTGACTACTAATCACAGCTTTAACAAAAACATGTTTCTTGTGTTTCCGTGCCAATGTTAGAAACTGTTCATGTTCTTTCCAAAAAGCTCTTTGTCCCGTCGAACTGGGCAGTTTAATATCCATCGCAACAATATCAATCCCCCCAATCACCTGCCCCAAAGCTTGATACAAAACACCGCTGGTTTCCAAATAGACGGGTATTTTCGCCTTTTTTAATAGAGGTATCAACTGAGCCATAAAATCAACCTGCATCAAAGGCTCACCGCCGGTCAAACTCACCGAATGACAATCTTTTGATAAAGCTTTGATTTTTGCAAAAACTTGTGCCACCGTCATGTCTTTATATTGTCCGGTCGTGTCTCCTATCGACTCTGGCGTATCACACCAAAAACAATGCATGTGACAACCAAAAAAACGGACAAAAACTTGCCGCAGGCCAACATAAGGGCCTTCTCCTTGAAGAGATTGAAAAATTTCAAAGATTTTAGCTGTTGACATATAGTCCTTACGGTCGGTCGATAACCCCAGCTTCTTTAAACCCTCGGGCACGAATCAAACAACTGTCACACACGCCGCACGGTTTTTTACCGCCCGCATAACACGACCAGGTCAATTGATAAGGAACTTTGAGTTTGCGCCCTAAACGAATTATGCCGCCCTTGGTTTTGTGAATCAACGGCATATAAATTTTGATCGGCCGGCCGCCAACTCCTGTTTTCAATCCTCGCTTCATAGCCAATTGAAACGCTTGATAAAATTCCGGCCGGCAATCGGGATAACCTGAATAATCCACAGCATTAGCCCCAATAAAAATCGCATTGGCACCGACGGTCTCGGCATAAGAGGCAGCAAAACTCAAAAAAATAAGATTGCGTGCCGCAACATAGGTCACAGGGATATTCTGTTTGTGAGCTATATCTTTACGATTCTTGGGTAAAGCAATTCTTTTATCCAGCAACGCGGATCCACCCCACGGCAAAGATATTTTGACCACGCGATATTCACTTTTCGCATAACGCGCCAACTTTTTGGCTTGCAAAATTTCCTTTGCATGTCTTTGACCGTAATCAAAAATCAAACAAAAAGTTTGATAGCCCTTAGCCTGGCTATCAAAAAGAGTGGTGGCGGAATCCAAACCGCCAGAAAGAAGAACAATCGCTTTTTTACTCATCATTCCCAATAGGTTACGCTAGAGGTCTCACTTTCCCAAACTCGAACGTGTTTCAGAATAAATGGAGCTGTCACCTTCGCGAATTCCCGATAAATATATTGCGCAAGGTTCTCCGTCGATGGATTAACAGCTTGAAAAGAAGGCAGGTCATTGAGACACACATGATCGATGGGCATCAAAATTTCTTTTAAACGCTGTTTCATATCACGAAAATCCACCACCAAGCCAATCTCATTCAGTTTTTCCGACTGAATGGTCACTTCAACCTTCCATGTATGTCCATGCAAATTCTTGCATGGGCCTTCATAATTTCTTAAAAAATGCGCGGACGCAAAATCTCCAGTAATCGATAACTCAAACATGACATCTCTCCACATCTTGAATGTCAAAACCTAAAAATCGCCGTGCCAGTTTCTGAAAATGGGCTGGTTCATCACTAACTAAAAATTGAACAGTGCCCTTGCGCGAGCCCGCATATCCAGCAGCTTTATTCGTTAAAACCGCGCGAACATCATGCACCACTTCTTCCGCGGAATCAACCAACTTAACTTTAACACCCAAAACTTTGCGTAATGTCGTTTTAAGCAAGGGATAATGCGTACAACCTAAAATCAAAGTGTCAATTTGAGATTGTCTCATTTTCTTTAAATACTCTTGAGCAATGGTCAAAGTAACCATTTTCGCGGACCACCCCTCTTCAATCAATGGAACAAACAACGGACACGCTTGCCCCAAAACCTTGATCGATGAATCTAACCGCGCAATTTCCTGCGGATACGCGTAACTGTTGATCGTCGCAGGAGTCGCGATGATCCCCACTTTTTTATTCTTGGTTGCTTTCACTGCGGCCCGGCATCCCGGCTCAATCACGCCAATAATCGGCACATCAAACGTTTCGCGCAAAGCAGCCAAAGCGTGACTTGATGATGAATTGCAAGCCACCACAATCATTTTAACTTGCCGCTTTAATAATAAAGCTACATTCTCTTTAGAAAAACGAATAATCGACTCGCGTGATTTCGTTCCATAGGGAACACGTGCGGTGTCACCAAAATAAATAATATCCTCCTGCGGCAAGCGACGCATCAGCGCTTTAACCACCGTCAGACCGCCTAAGCCAGAATCAAAAACACCAATGGGCTGATTTCTATTTTTTGAACTCAACATAATAATATTTACCAATATCTACCACTGCCCTCTAACCACCAACCCTTAACCCCTGCCGTCACCTTGCCGAAAAACTGACCAAACTGGCAACAATACCATCAGCAATCCTTTGACGATAATCTGGTTGCCGCAACATCAATTCTTCTTGAGAATTAGTCAAAAACCCAACCTCAACTAAAACCGCTGGAATCAAGGTATTGCGCAGAACATGAAATCCTGCCAGTTTAACCCCACGGCTATTGACTCTGGCTCCCAAACTGGTTCCTTTATTCACATACGCGGCCAATAACTGAGAATCAGAAACTTTATAATTATACAGCATGTCTGCGATAATTGTTTCTAAGCTTGCATCGCCGCTCTTCATTTTCAAATTTCCATACAATAGACGTTGGTTCTTTAAACGCTGCGCATCGTGTTTTTCTGCACCCTCTAATTCTCTCAAAGCATACACCTCAATCCCATCAACGCTTCGGGAGGGACTGGAATTGGCATGAATACTAACAAAAAGATCCGCATTGACACGCGTGGCAATTTCTGTTCGTTCTTCCAAAGAAATAAAAACGTCCCTATCGCGTGTCATTGTCACTTTAAAACCTTTTGTAATCAAACCGCGCTTAACTCTTTGCGCAATATCTAACGTTATACCTTTTTCTTCTGTGCCTCTGCGACCTAAAGCTCCCGGATCTTTACCACCATGTCCGGCATCAACAACAATTTGATATCCGGCCCGGCTAACAGTTTCAGAACCGGTAAGGCGCAAAATCACTTTTGACAAAAAATCTGCCGGCACAATCACGGTGCCCCGTTCACGACGTAAAACATCCGCTAAAAAAACTTTTTCCCCATCAACAACCACCACATTGCTTCCAACCATAGCCCTGGCTTCACGCCCAGCGCCCCGCAAATTGACAACTTGTGAAACATTATCCAAATAGGATTGCACATTATTCTGTTCACAAAGAACTTTCAAATCGCGCGAAGCCCCCGGCGCAATTGGAACAGTTTCACAACCTGCCGCTCCCAAAATAACAATTCCAGCAAAAAAATAAAATAAAAGTTTCTTCACCATATGGGAATTAAACCTATTATTGATCGTCCATATTTTCATTAACCAAGGGCTCATTATAACAGCATTTATTAAAAAGAAAATGATCCTCCAACATTCTGTCCAACATTCTTAAACCAAAACATTTCTGATTTCCCCGATGCTCTTTCATAAAAGACAATGCCGCAAATAATACCCAACAATCCCAAACGCAATACCAACATTTAAAGAATTCTTCTGTCCGGCCATTTCAATTTCAATCGATGCATCCGCCAATTTGACCAAATCTTCAGAAACTCCCTCAATCTCATTTCCCAAAACCAAACACAGCGGTGCCTTAGGCAAAAACTTGTGGTAAGAAACACTGTGATCTGTCTGTTCAACTAAAACAATTTGATAACCTTGTTTTCTAAGGTCCGCAATCACAGCTGACGCATCATAGGAATGTTCCCAAGGCACAGAAGTTTCAGCACCCAGAGCCGTCTTGGAAATTTGTGAATCCGGCGGGTAACCGGTAATACCACACAACCAAATCTTTTCAACACCAATCCCGTCAGCCGTCCGAAAAACAGACCCCACATTATGTAAACTGCGAATATTGTCAAGCAGAACTGTCAAAGCCAAAGGTTTTTGAACCTGCGCCACCTGTCGCGCGACAATCTCATTGTGGGATAATTTTCTCATAAGCGATAAGGGGGATGACCAAAATTTGGTCACCCCCCAATCATAATTTCTAGACTCTTATAACAATTTTAAAATCCTAACGTTTACTTGACCGTATCCACATAAGCAATAAGGTCAATCAATTTCTTGGAATAACCCCATTCATTGTCATACCAAGCCACAACTTTCACGAAAGTATCATTCAAAGCAATACCAGCACCCGCATCAAAGATCGACGTGCGCGCATCACCCAAAAAGTCTGTTGAAACGACATCATCTTCCGTGTATCCCAAAATACCTTTAAGTTCGCCTTCAGAAGCTTTCTTCATCGCGCCCTTAATCTCATCCCACGTTGCAGGCTTGGCTAATTTCGCGGTCAAATCCACAACCGAAACATCAGCTGTCGGAACACGAAACGCCATCCCGGTCAACTTGCCGTTTAAAGCAGGAATAACTTTACCAACCGCTTTAGCTGCTCCGGTCGAAGACGGAATAATATTTTGTAAAGCACCCCGTCCGCCGCGCCAATCTTTCTTTGACGGACCATCAACGGTTTTTTGTGTTGCGGTGGTCGCATGGCAGGTTGTCATCAATGCCTCAACAATACCCCAATTGTCATTCAAAACTTTTGTCACCGGCGCCAAACAATTGGTGGTACACGATGCGTTAGAAATGATATTCATATCGCTCTTATACGTTTTATGATTGACACCCATAACAAACATCGGAGCATCTTTAGACGGTGCAGAAATAATAACTTTCTTGGCACCCGCGGTAATGTGTGTCTTAGCTTTTTCCAAATCCGTAAAAAGACCTGTTGATTCGATAACATAATCAGCGCCGATTTCATTCCACTTTAATGTGGTCGGATCCATCACAGATGTCATACGAATCTTTTTACCATTAACAACTAAATTTGTGCCATCAACCTTAATGTCCCCTTTAAAGGCTCCATGAGTTGAATCATATTTGAGCATATAAGCCAAATATTCCGGCTCAAAAAGATCATTGATACCGACAATTTCGATATCTTTATTTTCGGCGGCAGCACGAAATGCCAAACGCCCGATACGCCCAAACCCATTAATACCAACTTTGATAACTGACATACCCACTCCTTTGTATTGATGTTACTGTTGTTAAATAAATGTTCAATCCGCCAAAAAACATTGCTTTAAAAATCTTAAGGGTGTTTGTCTAGACGACGTTTTGCCCCGTGTGTTTAAACACGTGCAAAATCACGTAACCGCGCCGCGCAAACATTCAGCGGCAACCGAAGGGGCGGTACGAACAACATAAAACCCTGTTCCCCACTCAAACCCAGCCACACGGGTCAGTTGCGGAACAATTTCAATATGCCAATGATAGCTCTGCGGATTTTCATAATTCACCGGAGCCACGTGCAGATAAAAATTATATGACGGATCTGACAAACATATCTTCATCCGCAATAAAACATCTTTAAGAATCTGCGCCAATTGATAACGTTGCGTATCCTGCATGGTAACAAAATCAATTCCATGCTCTTTGGGAAAAATCCAACTCTCAAACGGAAATCGCGGCACAAACGGACAAAAACTTAAGAAATCGTCATTGCTGGTAATCATCCGACGCTGGTCTTGATATTCTTGTTGAATCATATCACAAAACACGCAACGTCCGCGAAAATCATAATACTTTTGCGCGCCATCTAATTCTTCAGCCACATATTTGGGCACCATGGGCAAAGCAATAATCTGACTATGAGCATGCTCCAGCGAAGCCCCCGCAGACTGCCCATAATTCTTAAAGATCATGATATATTTAAAACGCTTATCCCGCGCTAAACTCATCGAACGATTCTGATAAAGCTTAATAACATTAACCACTTCTTCAATTGAATAATCCGCAAAATTCTTATGATGATCCGGCGTTTCGATCAAAACTTCATGCGCTCCAACCCCATTGGTCATATCATAAAGGCCCACTCCGCGACGATCCAACGCGCCTTCAATACGCAAAGCCGGAAATTTATTGGGAACAACACGCGATAACCACCCTGGCGCGTTCGGGGCATAAGCTCCCGGACGAATCGCATCAACTTCCGGCGGAGTTTGCCCTTCCCGTCCATTACAAAATTGACAAAATGCTCCCTTTTTAGTAAGGTGCGATTCTTTTTCATAATCCGCCGGCCCTAAAGATTTATCTCTTTGTTCCACAATCACCCAACGGCCAATAACCGGATCACGTCTGACTTGAGCCATTAGATTTGAACCTCCCGCAAAAACTCCGCGACATTTTCCGGCGGAATCGATGAAATATAAAATCCAGAACCTTTTTCGAATCCCGCGACTCTGGTCAAGCGAGGCGAAACTTCTATATGCCAATGATAATCGTCAGCCAGGGTTTTCCACTTTGTTCCCGTGTTACCATGACGAAACGGCGCCGATTGAATCACATAATTATACGCCGGATCATCCAATCCCACTTTTAACTTAGTCAAAACAATTTTCATCATTTTAGCCAAATCATGCTCTTGTCCAACAACCCCTTTAGCAAAATCGCAATCATGCTTTTTAGGCAAAATCCAAATCTCAAAAACAAAACGCGGAGCAAACGGAGACATCGCGACAAAATGCTCAGTTTCGGCAATGATTCGAACTTTGGCCTCGAGTTCTTGCTGAATCATATCGCAATACAAACATCGCTCCCGATAATTATAATATTTCTTGGCCCCATCAAGTTTTTGTTTAGCGCTAAACGGATTGACAGAAGTCGCAATAATTTGCGAACGAGAATGTCCGATACGACGAGAACCAGCGGCCCAACCATAATTCTTATACGCGATCACATATTGAAAACTCGGATCTTTCGCCAATTCATTGTAACGAATAGCATACGTCTCAAAAACCAAACGGATCTGATCTTGACTCAAATCTGCCATATTCGCAATATGGTCCGGCGTTTCAATAACCACCTCATGCGTCCCATAATCATTAACCACATCATACAACCCATGCCCTTTACGATGAAATTTACCATCGTTTAACAAAAGCGGTGTCCCACTTTGCACAACCTTAACTCGATGAGCTAAATCACCTTGCGGATAAGAAAGAATCTGTGGATCCTGATTATGACAAAAGGAACAATCGCCCGAATCAAAAATGTTTTTTTGTGAATCAAAAAAAACACCAGGCCGTCTGGCCCTTTCGGTGGCGATAATAACCCAACGCCCAATAACTGGATCTTTTCGTAATTCTGGCATATGTTTGAATAAAAAATTATCTATTAAACGAAATTTTGCTGATTAAGATTAGGGATTATACCACAATGCTCCTAGGGTGCAAATCATTCTCCGTATTCTGTCCAGCCAAATTAAAAATGTCCTAGTTTAACCAAATTAAAAATGTCCTAATTTTAGAAGTTTCGTAAGCTCCCTTTGAGCTTAAACCCGTTGCGCCAATATGACCCCCTAGGCGGCACATATCGCGGCAATCTTTTGACCTTTTTGACAACGGCAACCTTAACCTCTGGCTGCGGCCGTTGGTCTATCGGTTTAAACGCTAATGGCTGCTTCCCATACTTGATCGCCAGCCGGCCATTTAAATACTCAAAAACTACCACCTGCCGAGCCCGCGTTTTATCTGTCACCTGATACAACCGGCGTTCATGCAACACGGTTCGGTCATTGCGTAACACATGCCCTGTCTGTACGGACAATATCTCGTCGAGTTTAACGCTCTTATCAATCGGCCGATGCATATCACCCAACAACCGCGCTACTACCCTAAAGCGCTTATTAAACTTCGGCAAATACGTTTTTAAGAATGCGTTGGCTTCTTCACAACTCTTAATCCCGGCCAACCGCATCTCTTTAACCAACCGGTCTTGCAATGTCTTAAAAACACGCTCGATGCGTCCCTTGGCCTGCGGACTATGCGCATGAATAACTTCGATCCCAAGTTGCTTGCATGCTCGCTCAAACTGCGTCAGCTCTTCTTTGTCCTCAAAATCCCAATTCGCATAGCGATATCTTTTCTTAGCATTGCTTTTATACGTCGCATGCTTATCAAGATACAATTGCACCGGCAATCCATACTTCTGGGCGTAAGACTTTAACCCGCCCATCGCCGGTTTGGTCCCCTCATACTCAAAGAACAACCCATCAAAATTACTCGTTGCGTCGTCGATAAATCCCATCAAGACCAACTTCGGTCCTCGGTCTTCCAGCCAAAGATGATGACTCCCGTCCATCTGCACCATTTGCCCAAACCGTTCCTTACGGGCTCGCCAACTGCGCTCTTTAACTTTTCGACGCTTGCCCTCATGCCATAATCCTTCTGCTATCAGCCACAGCCGCAATGTCTCATCACTAATCTTAATATGATCTAATTCCCAAAGTTTCTCGCTGGCTAAAAGTGGACCAAATCCCTTGTATCGCTCACGGTACAAACCCAAAATCCTTTCACGTACCGCTTTGGCAACACTACGCCGTCCTTTGCATCCTCGCGATCGGTGGATGACTCCGCGTTCTCCTTCCTTGCGTACCCGTCGGACAATCCGCCTAATCTGTCGATCACTTAATTCTAAGATCTCGGACGCTTCCTGCTGGTTAATACTTTTGTCAAAGACCTTCCCAATAATTTGATAACGCTTTATCTCCTTTGACCTTACCATCATCATGTCCTCTCTGTGAACCATAACGCCTCCTTTATTGCGTTATGGTAGGTTATCAGATTAGGACATTTTTATTTTGGTCAATTAGGACATTATCATTTTGGGGTTACATCATTCTCCGTATTCTCCGTTTTCTGATCGCGCCTGAAAATCATAAAACCTTATGTTGACAATGCTTTTTCAATAGCGGCAACAATCTTTTCAATTTGATAAGGTTTGGTAAAATAATCTGACACTCCCGCCACTTTAAATAAAGAATCCAAATTCTCATTGGCTGTCAACATAATCACGGGAATCTTGGCATATTCCTTTTGCGACTGTAATTCTTGAACAAATGTGTAACCATCAATCTTGGGCATCTTAATATCAAGAATAATCAAATCAGGCTTGCCTTCTGCGACTTGCTTGAGACCTTGTTCACCATCGCCAGCCTCTAAAACCTGATAATGATAATTTTCTAAATGCTGACTTAAAACTTTTAACAAATCTGGTTCGTCTTCAACAATCAGTATCTTTTTCACCAGTTCCTCCTTGTTCACTTTAAGGTAACTGCAACAATATCTTCATTTTTCTATTAACCTGTGCCCAGTCCAATGGCTTTACAAAAAAAGCATCTGCTCCACAATCGATGGCTTTTTGCCTAAAAACAGATTCCTTTAATGCGCTCACAGCAATAATTGGAATATGTTGAGTTTTTTGTGATTCTTTAAGCAAGGCACATACTTTAAAACCATTAAACCGCGGAATCATCATATCTAATAAAACCAAATCAGGAATATTTTTCTTCACTAAATTCAACGCCGTCTGACCATCACCAACGGATTCAACATGAAACCCCATAATCTTCAGACGAACAATATAAGAAATTTGCAAATCCGGTTCATCCTCAACCAATAATATTTTTTTATTAACTTTGTCCGATAAATTCATAATTGAAATCACCCCACTGGTAAATCAAATTGAAAATTTGACCCTTGCCCCCACTGCGATTGAGCCCAAATCTTGCCTTTATGTTGTTCGATAATTTCCTTACAAATCACCAACCCTAAACCGGTGCCGCCAATACGCCGACTTTCATCACCCAATTGCTGAAAACTCATAAACAAACGACTCATATTCTCAGCTTGAATCCCTATCCCGGTATCTCTAACTTGAACATGAATACAATTATCTTTCAATGCCGACGATATCGTAATGGAACCCTGATCGGTATTTCTCACCGCATTATTAACCAAATTGGTTAAAACCTGCACAATTTTATCACGATCCATCATAATGGCAGGAATGTCAGACTGCAAGTCTAAATCAAAAACTAAAGATTTCTTAGCCACAAAACTTGTCATTGTACCATAAACATCACGAATAACTTCATTCATATCATACCGGCTAAAATTCATTTCCAAAGTATCGCTTTGCATTCTTTGAAAGTCCAAAACATCATTAATCAAACGGCTCAATCGCTCAACATTTCGTCTCGACAAATCCAAAAATTGTTTTTGCTTAACATTAATCTCCCCCAAAGATCCATCAATCACCAAATTGATTCCCTCTTGAATTGCCGCCATCGGTGTACGCAATTCATGCGAAACAATAGAAACAAATTTTGATTTAGCTTCCATCGCATTAATCAACTGACGCTGAGATTCTTTTAAATTAGCTTCTGCTATTTTGCGCGCCGTAATATCAAAACGAAGCGCCATATACTGATAGGGCTTTTCTTCATCATTGAGAAATGGAATAATGGTGGCATCAACCCAGTAAAATGTTCCATCTTTGGCTTTATTTTTAATTTCACCTTTCCAAACTTTTCCTTGCGCAATGGTTCGCCACAATTCACGAAAGAACTCCGGAGAATGTTCATCCGACTTAATCATGCGATGATTCTGTCCTATCAACTCCCCGCGAGTATATTGTGAAATTTGACAGAAAGCATCATTGACATACGTGATATTACCTTGGACATCTGTCATCGCAACAATCGAACTCTGATCCAAGGCATACTGCTGGTCTAAAGCACGCTGTTCAACCTGACGTCTTTCCGTTGTGTCCCAACTCACGCCAATCATTCGTAAAGCTTTGCCAGCATCATCCCGCTGCACCAAAGCCCGCGCCTTAATATAACGAACTGTTTTATTCGGCCAAATGATCTTAAATTCAGTATCAAAATCTCTGACACCCTTAAGCGCCATATCAATCTCTAAATTTACTCTTTGGCGATCTTTAGGATGAAGTATTTGTATCCACGTTTCAAAAACACGAAAAAAACTTTCTTTTTTAACACCATAAATCCGATACATCTGTTCATCCCACAACAAAACATCATTGACCACATCCCAGTCCCAAACACCCATCTTGGCCGCTTGAGTAGCCAACTCAATGCGTTCCGTCAAAATCCTGGCCACCGCCTGCTGCGCCTGAACATCAGCTAAAGTCAATTCTAATTGTTTGCTGATCCCTTCATTTTCTTCCGTCCGTTGCCGCAAATCATGAGTCATTTCTTGGGCAATGGCTATCGCCTGAAAACGGGAAATACCCAAGAAATAAACAACCAGTGCCAACAAAAAGCCAAACATCCAGCCTCCCCAAAGCACCAGCGGAGGAAATCGCGCCTCAAAGGGGCCAATTGCCAATTCCGGACGACTATAAAAATAAAATGTCCATGAATGATTAGCAATAGCCGACGTTTTTATTTTTGTTAACCATGCTTTATTTCTGGACGCATTTTTAAGAATGTCCACCCCATGACCACCGCTATCAAATAATTGTGTTTGTTCATTCATATCCCTTTCGATTCCATCAAAAATAATAAAATCAACCCCAGAATCCTTATTCCCCAATATCCCCGCCATCAGATCGTTCATACGAAAAGGACTAAACACAAAACCTTTAATTGTCTTTTGTCTTTCCTCAATGGACGAAGGCATCATTCCTTTGTCGTAAATAGGAGCATAAATCAAAATACCCGCCTGTTTGACTTCTTCATCAGTTTCCTGAACCAAGGTCACCTTTCCAGAAAGCTGAACACGACCGCTGTCCCGAGCCGCCATCATCGCCTGACGGCGAACATGTTCAGAAAACATATCATAACCAAAAGCACGAAGATTTTTGCCCGAAAATGGCTCAATGTAAATGATAGGAACATACGCCTCTCTTTTGCCTTCCGGGAAAATTTTAAAATCGACAAATCCCTCTTGGCGGACATAGTCGATCAGCCATTGTTTTTCCTTGTCAAGCACATATTTGGCAAACCCAAAACCTTGTATTCCTGAATAATTTTTGTCCAGCTTGATCGCTGCAACAAATTTTTCCCACTCACTACGGCTCACATCTTCAGAAGCCGCAAATAACCCTCGGCCTGACCTTAAAACATTCAAATAAATTGCTAAACGATTAACAATATCACTTTGCAAATTATTCGCGATGACTTCAAATCTATTGCGAATTCGCAATTCAAGATTGGACTGAAAATGTCGCCATGCCCCCGTTGCAATCATCCCCACTAAAAGGAAAATAACTATTGGCAAAGCTAACGATCTGAATTTCAATAAATCATTCCCACCTGTCGGAGATAATCGTTGATCGTATCCTGCCAACAACTGCTTTGAATCCTTTTGTTGCCCCTTTTTAACACAGCGCGCAAACCACAACAATAACAACACCATTAACAAAATAACGACGGGAATAACTCGCTGAATCAATAGGATTTTATATTTCTCATATTTTGCCAATTCAACCTGATAGGCCACACTCACATCGGTCAAAACATTGCTAAAACGATTCCACGGATTTAATTTCTCTCCTGTTTCTTTATTATAAAAATACGCCAATGATTCATCATTATAATTAACCATCCTGCCGCTGACTGGCTCCACCCAAAGCGTCAAATAAACATCAACTTTCACGCCTCGTTCTTTAGGAACACCAGGTAAATAAGTTAAGTTATCTGTTTGGTCCACCGTGTAATAACAATCATACCGATACAGATTCAAACCAGCCAATTTCTCCTGACCGCGGTATTTCATCAAGGCGGGAGCATCATAATTAACATGCCAATAAACAAAATCCTTTTTGTCCAAATTGCGCGGAGCAAATAAATATCCATTGCGATTTGAACCGTCTACCCCTTTGACATGACGACCCGTGACAGGATCAATCGCATACAAACGTTGAACTTTGAAAATTCGCTCCCCATTTAATTTCCGTACGTCAAAATAATTCCAAACTTGCAAGACACCATTCCTATAGCCGTCGGCAGCATACCAAAATTTTGTTTTGGACGGCATATCCCCGGTAAATTCACCCGTTATTTCATTAAAAATATTATCGGTCGATTGAACATCTGCTTCAAAAGCAAAATCTTGCGGCAATTTCAGGATTTGGGGAGAGAGAAAAAGAATCCAGAAAAACAGCAGGGCAACACCAGCGACAGCGGAATAAATCAAAGATTGGTATAAACGTTCTTTTCTCATTTTACAAGAAGAGCAATCATTTTTATGAACTTGCCCTTTGCATTTTACTCAAGGCACAAAAAAATCAAAGCGCATAAACACTTATTTTACTAAGCTTATAAATCGTTAATTATCGATGTCTGTTCGGACAATGTTAGGGGAGAAATCTTGGGCGGGCATAAAACCCCGCCCAAGACCAAAATGCTGTTTAATCAACACGATTGGTCACTTCAACCAAATGATATCCAAATTGTGTCTTAATCGGGCCATGAACCTTGCCAACTTCATTATTAAAAACCACAGTATCAAATTCCGGCACCATTTGTCCTGGGCCAAATTCTCCCAAAGCGCCGCCTTGTTTGCCCGACGGACATTTTGAATGTTTCTTAGCAATCTCTGCAAAATCTTTGCCGCCTTCAATTTCACCTTTTAATGTCTTGCATTCTGCTTCTGTTGCGACAAGAATATGCCGCGCGCTTGCTCTGGCCATGCCATCTCCCTTTCGTTAACACCTATTGATTATTTTCGTTTCTTACTCGCCGCTTTTCGACGTAATCTTAAATTCTCTGCCATACGTTTCTTAGCAGCAATACCTTCTTTGGTCGCGAAATACTCCTGCATAATCTTACGTTTGCAAGGGCGGCAATAATGATTTAAACCGTCACGACTTTTATTATTTTTAACAAATTGCTCCAGCGGCTTTCGATTACGACAGCGTGAACAGCGTTTAGTGGTCATGAAGTCTCCTTTGTAGAAAGAACATTAACCCTTTTGAATTAGAAAAATCATATAACCAATATAAGTCATGAACATGAAAGTCCCTTCCCAACGTGAAATTCTATTTTGAGAACGAAAAACTGGATAACACATCAATGCCACAACACACATAAAAGGAATATCAAAAACTAAAGCAGATGGACTAATCAAAAACCCGCGCGCGGGAATAATCCCCAAAACACCGCCGACCAATAAGATATTGTAAATATTGCTGCCGACAACATTGCCAATGGCAATGTCCCGTTCACCTTTTAAAGTCGCGCTAATTGAAGTGGCCATTTCTGGCAAAGATGTGCCAACCGCAATAATCGTAACACCGATGACCATTTCGCTCATACCCCAAGCTCGAGCAATCACAACCCCAGACTCGACTAACCACTTTGCACCAAAACTCAATAATCCTAGTCCCGCCACAATCATTAAACCATGAATCATCATCAGCAGTGGTTTGCGCAAAGTCTTGATATCGCCGCCAAACTCTTGATCATATTCCTCAATGACCACCTTAGGCTCAGTTTTCCCAAGAACAAAAGAATAATACACATATAGTAAAATCAAAGAAAGAAAAATCAATCCTTCAACCCGGGAAATTTTTAAATCTAAACAAAAAACATACATCAACCCTGAAGCAAAAATCATGACCGGGACATCCAATTTCACCAACTTGGGCACAACTTTCAAAGGCAAAATCACAGCACAAATCCCGAGAATAAATAAAACATTCAAAATATTGCTGCCAATGATATTTCCTAAAGCAATATCATCTTTGCCAACCATGATCGCTTGTGCATTAACCAATAACTCCGGAGCACTGGTCCCAAAAGCAACAATGGTCAAACCAATCGCTAATGGTGAAACACCCCAAGCTCTCGCCAGCTTCGACGCTCCACGAACCAAAATTTCAGCTCCGATAGCCAAAAACCCGAAACCACAAAATAAAAAAACCCAAGCTTGCGTCAGGAAAATCTCCCTTGCCTTAAATGTTTGGCCGATACCGATCAGGGGCACCATTCACTGCTTGTAAAAAAGCTGGAAATATTCGAGCAGGAACCACCATTTCCGTCACTTTTTCATGTGTCACATCTTCAAAGATCAAGGTCATGCCTTTGTGCCCATCATCGTCGATGTAATGTTTCACATAAACACTATAATGCGAACCCAAATAATCCCATTCAATCAAATTTTTCATTCTTGCCACAAAACACTCCGATCATTTGCTGCGCAATTTAGATAATAATCGTAAAATTTCCATATACAACCAGATCAAGGTCACCATCAAACCAAAAGCCGCATACCATTCCATGTATTTGGGCGCTCCGGATCTGGTGGCGTTTTCAATAAAATCAAAATCAAGAATCAAGTTAAAAGCAGCAATTCCAACAATAATCAAACTAAATCCAATTCCCAGCAAACTATTGCTACTGATAATACCAACATTAACACCAAAAAACCCCAGAACCATCGTCACCATATAAAACACAAAAACTCCGCCCGTCGCGGCAATAATACAAGAACGAAACCGCTCTGTCACTTTAATGAGCCCCGCTTTATATGCTGCCAATAAGGCAAACATTGTTCCAAAAGTCAAACCCACCGCTTGCATCACAATGCCTGGATAGGTTTTTTCAAACATCGCGCTAAGGCCGCCTAAAACCACGCCCTGAATCAAGGCATAAACCGGCGCCGTAAACATTGCCCATTCCTTTTTAAATATCGTCACCATGCCAACAATCAAACCCACAATCAAAGCCGGCATATAATACATCGCTAACTTTGCGGGATCACTCCAAACCCATGACGCGCTCAATAAAATCAAACCAAAAAGCGCAAACGCTTTATTGGTCGTGCCTTGAACGGTCATGGCATTACTGGCATCATAAATTGCGACATTACCAAAAGCTTTTTCACTAAATACGGGATTTCCTGTACGCATCTGCTCATCTCCTTTTTAATATATGTTAATACCTTCTTTAACTGATCAACCACTCCACAGGTAATGGTTTGCGATTTTGATATCCATCATCAATACTATGATACCAATTGATATCACTTTCATCGCTGCGCCAACACAATAAAACATTCTGACCATCAACAATCGCCGGAAAATCAACCAAGCCATACTCAAACTGCCAATCTTTGTAATAGCACCCCATGCGCTCAAGTTCCACGATTAATGTTTCTATTTCTTCAAAAATCCGCCGTGCCGCGATCGGAATATCTTTACCCGAATGCGCCGCGATAAGCTGTTTCATCATTTGACCACGCATTAGAATATCGTCAACAATCGTTTTAACCAGAGTCAATTGCTGTCGAGCTTCACTCAATGTAAAATATTTCTTAAACACCTTAGCTTCCCCAATTAATGCAATATGAACCATCGAATTAAACCATTGCGAAATATTCAAATTCTAACATTCCTTACCAAAAAGCATTACCTAGATTGACAGTATAAACGATAATTTTAAAATTTCACAAAAAATTGAAATTATCCATCACGCCCGTGATCACAACCAAAAAGAAAAATTTTTTCAAAATTATTTCATTAACTTAGCAAGTTTGAATTTTAGCATAAAAAATTATATTTTCTTATTTTCATTGCATCTCAAGCCTTATCTCGCTCCTAACTCATTGCGCGGCTTAATAATAAGTCTAAGAAAGCCCTTTCCGGCCAAGAACAACTACCGCAACATTTGGCCCTAAATATGTGGCATACTTAGCTAGGGAGTGGTGTTCCAATACGCATCAGGCTGCCAAGGAGCCGCCTATAGGAATATGAAAAACATACGCACAAGAAGATATTTTCTAATTATCGTTTTAATGCTTTGGATGAATCCTAAGGCATTGGCCGATACGCTTGAGTTTGTCAACGGACAAACCATGCAAACAGAACATATCAACCCAGCCGAAACTGCAAATAATTTTCAATACGGAATCGTTAAAATCAATTATACTTCCGCAGCAGTAAAGAAATTAGCTTTGCCACAAAAAGAAAACTTACAAATTGTTCCTGATGCTTTATTTGCAACTGAAGCGCATGCCTCACCTACCCCCGTTGATCAAAATATTTTGACCTTTGGCCTGCGCGCTCATGAAGCTTTACGAACAGCTTTAAGACTAGAAGATATTCGTCCATTTTTAACCACACAAGCCTACCAAGAGCTCGTTAACAAACGTAACGCAGGATCAAAAGAATTATTGATATTACAATTATTAAAGTCATCAATCCCGGAAGATATTACTGTTATTCAAACACAACTCAACGACAAAACAGCTACTGTACTGGCTAGAGGAAAAATGAACGGAGAAGATTTTTGGGGGACCTTATCACTGGCGAAAGAAGATGGGCAATGGAAATTATCGCAAGAAACATGGTACGGAAATCAAAATACTCCAATTATCGTTGAAAATGTGGCCAAAGCTGAAAATTTCTTAAATCAAATCAATGATCGGCCAGCGAATAACTTTATTACCTGGGCGGAAGCGGTCGGTCGTCCTAAAAGCACACTTCCGCTTGAGTATGGCAGGATAAGAACACCCAAGAAATCTTTCTGTTTGTTTTTCTTTATTGACCCCGAAAAATCTAAGAAAAAAAATACCAACGATCTTGCTCCTGTTGTGACGGCAACACCCTCACCTGATCTGCATATCGTTTGGCCATCAAACGTACGCCATGACCCCAAAGTTTATGAAGGCGACAATGATGAGGGATTTGATGTTTCCGTCGCGGCAGACAAAGACGGGTATTACCCCAACAAAATTAATCTGCGCCTGCCCAAAGGCAAACCCCGAGAAATTTATGTCGGCATTCTCATGGCTTTCTAATTGCAGAATCAAAACAAAAAAAATAAAGCATTTGTTTTATAATTAATTTCCAAGGTGTATCATACGTTGAGAAAATTAATACCTGTTATTAAAGTATTTCAAATGACAAGAACCACACCTTCATAACTGAAGATATTTCATGACCAGACTACTGCTAGCATTCCTGCAAAAATTTTCCAAACAAACACTTGCGCGTCAACCTGAAATGGACATTTTGATGCTAGACCGCTCGCAGAATGAACAATACACACGAGACGGAGAAACTGGCAGTCTCGCTATTATCGGAGATTTAATTATAAATGCAATACTCCGCTTATCCCCCCCAACTGGAAAAGCTTTGGATATTTGTTGCGGCTCAGCATCGCTTTTATGCAAATTAGCCAGTGCTATGCCGCAAATGCAATTTCTAGGAGTTGATCTTTCCCAAAACATGCTCGAATATGCCCAAGAACACCGCGATCAATATGGACTTAAAAACCTCACTTTTAAACAAGCCGACATGTACAAATTAAACGACTTTATTGAACCACCCTATGACCTGATTACATGGCACATGGCCATGCATCATTGCAATGACCAAGAAGCCGTCTTGCGTGTTTTAAATCAAATCCCTCAACTCTTAAAACCCAATGGAACACTGTTCGTTTTTGATATCAACCGTCCCAAGACCAGCGCTTTGGCCTTAATGATGGCTGATACCTATAACCGTACCCAAGGTAATTGGTATTATCAAGATAGTCTTGACTCTTATAAAGCTGCTTTTAGTTTTCAAGAAGTCGAAGATATTCTAAAGCGTTCTCATTTAAAAAATGTTCATCACATTGAACCTGCTTTTATGAATATGTTTCAAGCTTTTTATATTTCACAAACCGATAAGCCTCAAGCTTCTCGAGTCGCTAACCTCTCGTATTTATGGCAGAAAATAGATTATCATATGCTAAAAATGAGTTTCTCTGTTTTACCGCTGGCAAAAGGAAATCAACAAGAACCTGCCCGACAAGCTGCCGCACATAGTTATGCTAACCTTGAGCAACCCTATTTTAACCAAATCAATAGTGACATTTTGGATATTTTAAATATCGGGATGCGAGCCATGAGTGCCTATAATCTTCAACCTTGGCGATTCCGTGTCAATGGGGATCAAATATTTATTCATTTGATTCGTCACAAAAACTTTTTCCTCAAATTAGAAGGCGTTAATTATATTACGCTCGGTCATCTTCTGGCAAATATTCTAGAAGGCGCCAAGGCAAAAAGTTACACCGTCACTTACGAAATCCTTTCAGAAGAATTGAGCTTAGATATTCCTTGCGTTAAATTGAATTTTCACAAAAACAATAACCCCCCAGAAAGCATTTCCCATGTCTTAAACCGTACGACCAATCGCTATAATTATTCAAACCAAAAATTAAGTACACAGTTAAAAGAAGAATTGCTCAGTCTTTGCGATGATTCAAACATAAAAATTCATTTTAGCGAAGACGAAGAAAAATATAAACTCGCAGATATCTTGCTCGATTTAGATAAAATTCGCATTAATAATAAACGTTTGGCCTTAGAGGCCACCGAATATATTCGCATGGGACAAATACAAAACGAAATGCATGGCAACGGTTTAGAAGCATCCAGCATAGGAATAGGCTCCAAAGAAATTCTTATTTTCAAAACCATTCATAAATTTTCATGGTTGTTCGGGATTCTGCAAATAGCTGGAGCAGCAAACCCAATTTCCCAGAGACAAAGAAATATTCTAAATAATAATGGAGCCTTAATATCCTTTGTCATTTACAAACGTTCCTATCAAAATTACATCAAACTCGGCATGCTTGTTCAAGCCATAGCAAATAAATTAGCGGAACATGAGCTGGCTTCTATGCCTTTGCTCAGCGGATTATATCTTTACGATGTGCTCAATGAAAACAGTGAGATTCTCTCTTCCAAAGAAAAGAAAACCATTCTTGATTCCCATAATAAAATGAACGAACTCTTGCACATCGATAACCAACGCATCGCTTATGTTATACGCGCGGGATACTCAGACAAATCAAATCCTCCAACGATACGCCGAAATATACGCGAAATGATTTATTGTGCCCATCAAAAAATCAATCCTTTTTAAAAAATTTTTGACCCCAAACCCGAACATTTCCACTGCTTTGAAAAAATTTAAAATTTCTATTCCATTTAATACCTACTATTGTAAAATAAACTAAATATGAAATTCTCTTTCCCAACTTTATTAAAATTCTTCCCTGCGATTATTCTTGCAACATTTACTTTCTCTTTATTAGCGGTCAATGCAGCTGCTTTTCAATTTCAATACAAAGAGATTTCTGGTTTTGTGGATTCAACCATTTCATCCGGGACGTCCATACGACTAGAAGAAAGAGATCCAAGATTTATTGGACGCGCCAATGGCGGAACAGCCTACTCTGTTAATGGCGATGATGGAGATCGCAACTTCTCTAAAGGGACGCTGATTTCTTCAACCAATAAAATGACCCATGACATAGGCGCATCTTATCAAAATTTCAGCACCTTTGTTCGCATGTCTTATTTCTTTGACCCAGTCAATCGATACAAAAAAGAACTGACGCCCTACCAACGTGACCTTTCTGGTCGAGGGTTTAATCTTCTCGACGCCTACATTGAGGGAAAATTTAAACCGATTGACAAAGATTTAAATATCCGCGTAGGAAAACAAGTTTTAAATTGGGGAGAAAGCACTTTTATTCCCGGCGGCTTAAGCGTCATCAATGCCATAAACATTGCTGACCTGCGTCGGCCGGGATCAGAAATCCGCGAAGCTTTTGTTCCAACACCCATGATTTCTGACTCTTTACAATTGACTAATAAACTTAGTCTTTCAAACTTTTATCTTTTCAAGTACGACCGCAGTAAATCCGACGTCTGCGGTACATTTTTTTCTACCAGTGATTCAACCTGCGAAGGCGGAAATGGTTATCTCACCTCTGGATATGGACTTTATCCCGAAGGAACACCCAGTCTAATCATTGCCCGTGTCCCAGATAAAGAGCCTTCAAACAGCGGTCAATACGGAGCGGCTGTTCGATATTTATCCGAAGAATTAAATAATTCTGAATTTGGTTTTTATTTTATCAATTATCATAGCCGCGTTGGTGTAGGTTCTGCCATTGCTTCAACCCCCGGGAAATTACCTTCGTTCAGAGTTGAGTACCCAGAAAACCTGCAAGTTCTTGGCTTCACGGCCAGCACAGATTTTGCAGGTTTGGCGCTGCAAGGTGAATATACTTACCGTCCGGACTATCCTTTTCAAATCGAAACAACTGAAGTTTTTGCTGCCGCGCAATATTTCCCCTCTGCGCAAGTCTCCGCAGCTACCGCGCCGGGAGATATAATTAAAGGTTGGCATGAAATGCCAGTCAATCAACTCCAAGGGACTGTGACAAAAGCCTTTGGACGCGAAAATCCTTTTTTCGCTGATGAGTGGATTATTTCTACAGAAGCGGCTATGATTTATATTTCCCATTTCCCAGAAAAAAATGATTTGCGTTTTGAAGCGCCTGGAACCGATTTTCCAGCTTATAGTGGTTTAAGTTCTCCAGAAATACAAAGATCTGGTTGGGCTGACCGTTTTTCTTGGGGATATGTTATCGGATCATCCTGGACCTACAATCAGGTTCTTAAAAACATCGACCTTATTCCCCGTTTTGCTTTTTCACATAATGTCAACGGAACAACACCGGCTCCGTTAAGTCAATTTGTCAAAGAACGCTTAAGTTTTAATTTATCTTTAACCGCGCTTTATTCCCAAGCTTGGTCAGTTGACTTAAGCTACACAAACTACTGTGGCGCTTCTATTAGAAACAGTTTTCAAGACCGTGATTTTGCCAGTGTGACCGTTAAACATTGGTTTTAAATAAGGAGGACTTCCGTGCAAAAGTTCGTAACTTTGCTCATTGCTGCTATTTTTCTTTCACCGTTTCCTGCTCTAGCTGGCGATGCCTTAAGTGATTCATTAACCAGTGTTGGAGCCGAACAAGCAGGAAACAATTCCGGGACTATCCCTGCATGGAGTCAAGGCATAACAACACCCCCCGCCAGTTATAAAACAGGCGGATTTCATCCTGATCCTTTCGCTGATGATAAACCTTTATTTACAATCACGTCTGAAAACTGGACGCAGTACAAAGACAAATTATCAGACGCACATCAACTGATGTTTCAAAAATATCCGGATTATCAAATACCGGTCTATCCAACCCGACGCAGTGCCTCCTATCCTGATTTTGTATATAAAGCTATTGCGCAAAATGCAACAACCGCCCAATTAACTCACGATGGCAATACCATCATTGGCGGTCGCATCGCTAGTCCGTTTCCAGTCCCCGCTAATGGACTTGAAGCTATTTGGAATCATTTGCTTAGATACCGAGGGCAAACCCTGGAGCGGTTAGAAGAAGCCGTGGCTATCACTCCTCCAAACCATTTCATTGTCACAACAGCACAT
Source organism: Candidatus Omnitrophota bacterium (assembly GCA_020632555.1). Lineage (GTDB taxonomy): Bacteria > Omnitrophota > Gorgyraeia > Zapsychrales > JANLHA01 > JADLGJ01. Next base: position 78,608 of record JACKFI010000002.1, read on the forward strand.
AGTTCTATTTTATTTCCTTTAAGCTTCCCCCAAAGCAGCTTTGATTCATCGGAAAAAACTCTTGTCTATTTTAAACAAAAAATTTCCACGCCACCACGTTCAGCTGGGACACTTCTCTTAGTCCATGAAATGTTAGATAAATTCAAAGAAAATCGCCAGTCATGGCTCTATAATCCCGGCCAAAGACGAGTTAACCGGGCTCCCTTTATTGCCTACGACACCTACGCGCAATCAAGCGAAGGGCTTAGGACATACGATCAATTTGACATGTTTAACGGAGCGCCTGATTATTATGAATGGACTCTGGAAGGCAAAAAAGAACTTTATGTCCCGTATAATACGTACCAATTAGCAAATAAAAAACTGGATAGAAAAGATATCCTCGGGCCTTCTTTTCTAAACCCAGATTATACCCGCTATGAGCTGCATCGCGTTTGGAAAGTCACCGCAAAACTCAAAGAAAACAAACATCATATTTATCCCCGCAGAGTGTTTTATCTTGATGAAGATAGCTGGCAAATACTTGTTTCCGAAGAATACGACGGTCGCCAAGACCTCTGGCGGTTTTCAGAAGCCCATGTGATTAATTATTATGAAGTTCCCGCAATAATACCTACAGCAGAGGTCCGTTATGATTTCAAGTCAAACCGATATCTGGTGGAATGGCAAATCGAACCGACCAAGTTTTCCACAAAATTGACCGTTGATGATTTTGCTCCCGCAGCTATCCGACGAGAAGGAATACGGTAACACATATTTTCATGGGTAAAAATCATCACCCCACTAAAACGATTACTAATAACTTTCTCTCCCTCTCGTTCTGTGGCAGTATTATTTTTCTAACAACAACTTTCTTGCTTTGGAATCCCCACAACGACCTCCAAAAAACAGACTTTCAATCCCTGAAGAATTCAAATACGCGTACTCAATTACCCCGCGGCACTTTCTTTGATATTACAAAAACAGAGAAAACCATTGTCGCCGTCGGCGAACATGGGCAAGTTTTTTACTCACGCAATGAAGGAAAAACCTGGAGCAAGGGGGAAACACCCATTGATTTATCGCTGACCAGTGTTTATCTTCTCAATGACAATTTGGGGTGGGCTGCAGGTTACGACGGAGTTATTTTGAAAACCGTCGATGGCGGGGCAAACTGGGAAATTCTGAAAAACCCATCCTTGCTCAATCCTCCGCTTTTTTCAATTTGGTTTAAAAATGAAATGACTGGACTTGCTGTTGGAGCTGATAGCCTCATCTACCGTACTATCGACGGTGGAATCAATTGGAATCTATTCAAATTAGATATTCAAACCCACCTCTATTCACTGGTTGAAACCAATGACGGCACACTTTGGGTAGCAGGTGATAATCATGCACTTTTTTTAAGCCATGATCTGGGTCTCACTTGGAAAAAAATACAACCCCCTTTCCTAACCTCATTCTTTAAAGTAATTCCCCTGTCTGACAAAGTCATTACCTGCGGACTGCGAGGACGATTCTCTGTATGGAATTCTTCAGGGCTCATTGAAACTCACATCGTCAGCGATGAAAACATCTTAAGTGCACTACAATTAAAAAACGGACAAATCATTTTGGCCGGTCAAAGAGGACGAATCTTAAGTACGCCAGCAAATCAATGGTTATTTCGTGCTTCCAAAATACCGCCCGAACAAGATATATCCTCGCTGATTGAAGTGTCTGACGCACTTATTTTTGTAGGAGAATTTGGTATTATTCATATCCTTAAAACCGACTTGGAACTTTAAATGTTTAAAAAATTTCTTCCCCCATCTCTTCTGCTCCTTGTCTGTGTCATCATCCTGTATTTTTGTCCATTACAGATTGAAGAAAACCCCGCCGCATTAATTTCCGCAAAGAATATTCGCGAAAAATTTATCCAATATAAAAACTTTAACCATCAGAAAAAAATTTCTATCATCCTAACAAGCTCTCAAACCGATATTTTCAATCCCGATTTTATGAAAGTTTTGCAGAAGTTAACTGTAGACATTTTTTATCTGCCGGGAGTCGACCGCGCCAATATCACCTCTCTCTTTACAAACAATACTCTTTTTCGTGATGTCATTGAAGATGGCTTTGAAGGCGCAGTCCTAATCCCTAAAGATTTTTCCTATACCGATGCTGAATGCGCTCAAGTCAAAAAAAATGTTTTAAAATCTCCCTACCTTGGAAAACTGGTTTCTTATGATTATAAAAGTGCCGTTATTTCTGTTCCTTTCATCAATACAAAAGACGGTCTTAAATTAACACAACAGATCCAAAGCCTTGTGCCAAATAATAATGAGATTCATTCTTTAGTTTTGGGACAAGCCCCTTTTCTAATACAATTACACAACGAATTCAAACGATCATTGATCGCATTATTTTTATCCTGGTTGATTGGCGCAGTTTTTCTCTTCATCCTGACCCGAAGATTAACGATTTTTCTTATTTTTTTGTTTGTCCCTTTGATAACCATCGTCTTACAAACTGCGCTCATCAGCCTCGGGACCTTTCCCATTCATCCTCAAATTTTTAGCATTATTATTTTTACATTCATCTTGTCGATCTTCGACACCACTTGGATCATTTTAAACACTCCAAACAGCAATATCCCAATACCCCCTTGGACAATACTGCTGTCCACAATAAGCCTCTGTTTCTTGGGATCACTGGTAAGTTTTCAAATGACAGGACTGGCATTAGCAGGTGCAATTTCATTAGTAATAACTCATCACCTTTTTTTAGAAATTGCCGCATTGCTACCAAAGCGCCAACACGCATCTTGGATTTGGCCAATATTCTCCTGCCCCCTTTGGATAAAAAACGTGCTCCTTATGATTTTGCTATTATCTGGACTCCTTTGTGCTTCCACTATTTCCATTGGAAATCCGGCAGTTGGGCCATCTATGCTTAAAGAGAACTTTTCTTATTGGAACAAACAACAATTAGCAACAAACCACTTTGCTTTCTCCTTAAACTCCATTTTAGTCTTAGCTATTTCTCCCGACAAAAACTGCACTGATCCCGCCACAGTTAGTGCTCTTGAAAGATTCCATTGGTCTTTAACTGCATTGCCTTCGATCAAATCTATTTGGAGCCTTGCCGATGCGGTCAAGAAATTGAATGCTTTCTTTCATGAAAACAATATCAAATGGCAATCTATCCCTCGAGAAAAACAAACTTTGATTGCCACCACCAATGTTATCCCCCTAGCTAGCGGCTTACTCAATAATGAATGTTCCCTTATGCCCGTCACAATCTTTTTAAATAATTATCCCCCCGCGACACTGGCAGAAATCTACCAAACAATCAAAAACTTACAAGCCTCAAACACTTTATTATCTTTAGAAATTATTGGTGGATCGGCAGGATTAGAAGCTATTCTTAATGAGGAACTTGCAAAATCGATCAAAATAATAGGTCTAATATTCTTTATTATTCTCTATATCTCGACGGGGAAGACTCATTTAGCACAAGAGAGAAGAGCTCTTTATTTCCTATTTTTTGTTATCTTATCCTTAACGCTAGGATTTCTTAGCTTACTGCAAGTCCACATATCCCTAAGCACACTTGCCGCACTCATCCTAAGTTCAAACCTTTGCCTGCAATTTTTGCGTATTCTTCAAGATAAACCTCAAAGCAAAAATGAACTAGGGACCATCCTTATTTTGATTTGTATTATTTTAGCGGGAGGACTTTTTTCTGCAATACACTTCATTTATTATACGGCACTCATTACCGAAAGCATGCTGATCCTGACAGGTCTGGTGGGCTTCACTTATTTTCCGGTAACAACAAATCTTCCGGATTCATCCGCAGAGACTTAACCAGACATTCTTTTGCATAACCGACGCGCAATAAAGTTAGTATTTTCTTTAAGGAAATTCCCATTTTGTTTTGAACATTGCTCTGCGCCAAATCTAAGATTGTGTTTTCTTTTGCGCTAAAAAATGCAGGATCCATTTTGGTCAAGTCAACGCCGCTGGCAATCAAATGAGAACTCAATCCCTCTCGATGCAAATCATTGATAATTCTCTGAATATCCATCCAATCACGAACCAAAGATTCTGAGGTTGAATCCTCTTCTTCAAAAGCTAACAACAAAGGAGTCTGCCGAAACCAATTGACATAAATACTTTTGGTAACAAATTGACTTAAATAACTTCCGCCAACGATCTGTCTAAAATACTTGTTCTTCTCCAACCATAAAAAGCTAAGTTGCCACAATGGCACGCCTAAAACTCGAGCATCAAACCCTTGCCGACACCCTGGATCCTGAGATGAACCAAAAGAAATACACTCTATAAATTCACTGTTTAATTCAAAATTCGCAGCACGAATTTTCTCCAGCGCAGAACAATTGTCAATAATCGTATGATTATTTGTAATAGCCCGAACTCGGCGGGTATTGCCTTGAAAAAGAGTATTGATTTTTGCTAAAACGCTTGGGTCGACATTCTTTTTAGAATAAACCTTTCGGTTGGTATATCGCGTTAACACATGTTTAATATCATAATCTTGAACATCTGTTGTTTTTTGAAAAGATACCTCACACAAAGGTTTTGTTTTATCAAAGCTTTTATCCGCTAATAAACGATACGTCATTTCATAATGATAATGCTTGGCTCCTTGCGACAAATTCTCCAGCAAAGCACCCAAAGAATATAAAACACACTCCTGGAAATGATGAAAGAATCCAGTCTCACCATATTTCGCAAATATTAAAAGTCTTTCATTTTTAAATTCAAATTGCCAGGGCTGCAGATTATAGGGCGAAGCCGCTTGCAGTCCAACTCTTAAGATTTCTATTAACTCTTTGCGGTCCATATTGTCTCGATATTATTATTTGAGAACTTTATCCAAAATCCCACCTATAATTTGTTCACCCACCGATCCTGACGTTGTTGTCTCTTGCTTCTTCGTTGAAGATGAATCCTCCTGCGGAATTCCCAAAGCTTTATCCAGAATGTGCCCCAACTGTTTTTTACCCTCATTACGAACCGCATTTTGACCCAAATCCACAACCGATTGCTTGACCGCTATAACAGGTTTTTGACTGCCCTGACCACTCATATGTACTGGCAAACTGATATTGTTATTCGCATCATATAAATAAGCCACTTCTTCTAAAGCCTGGCGCATGATTGCCGAAAGCTCGGCGGTAATTTTAAACGCACCATCAATCGCGTAGGACTGTTCAAGATTCGTTTGAGCTTTCCCACTAAAAACAAATTCATCACTCTCCACGTTGACGGGATCAATGCCGATATTACCGCCAATCAAAGTAAAAGTGCCAGAAACTTTGTTAATCGCGGTGTCGGGACTATTGAGTTTTGCCTGATACTTCTCTGATAAATTCGCCGCGATACTTGACGAAAAATTGGGAATCAACGAAATCTTATCCAAAATAGTTTTAAGAACATTGAAGTCTTTTAACTTCGCGTCTTTCACTTCAAAATTGCCGTCACCGACAATCGATTTGAAATCAGCACCTTGTCCTTTGATCTTAAGACCAGCGCCCAACAAACCGGCAATTTTAACCGGAGCTTGACTTTGATCCAGAATTTCAGCCAAATCCAAGTCTTTGATTTGTGCTGATAAAAGAAACTGCTGACGTTGCAAATAATCATCAACTTTTATATCTGAGACAATTTGCCCTTTTCCCAAATTCACCGCGAATTGCTCGGCTGACACTTGTTTTTCAGTGACCTTGAAATTAGCAGCCACTCCTCGAATGGGAACAGCCAACTCTTTAAGTTTAACGTCCCAATCTTTTAACACAAGATCACTGTCTAAAGATAAAAGACCAGCTGCCCCGACGCTAGCCTTAGCAATGGTCCCATTGAAATCCCCTTTTAAATATTCAGGCAAAGAAATCTCTTTAAGTGCCGCGATTTTAGTTCTAATTCTTGCTAATGACAACTTCGCCAGATCTGCTTTGATCACAGTATCATTTAAAAATAATTTCTGTGCCGCTAAATCCAACATCATCTGGCCAGCAAAAGAAAGATTTGGCTCCTCACTTTCATACCCCAAGGAAGCATCAAAAGCAAAAGACTTGGTCAAAGAAAAATCTTTAACCTTAAGATTAATCCGATCAGCCGCCAGCGAAACGCCGGGCACAATATCAACAAAAACAATCCTGCCGTTTTTCCATTTAACGTCAACTTTCATGTCACCCAAACCTTGCGGTGAAGCCGTCAATTCATCCATTTGAATTTGAAAAACACCAGACAACTCTTGCGGCAAAACAACACCTTCCGGCACCAAACCAGAACGCTGAAATTGTTTTAAATCAAAACCATTCAAATTTATATCGGCCAATCCATTTTGAATGGCAACCGTTTGTGTCTTCGGATCAAAAGCAATGGCTCCACCAAAAGAGATATTTTGTATTGCGCTCAAATAAGCTGTTTTAAAAGATACGGCAAATTGTTTGCCTAATGAAAAATTGCTGATTTCCATATCGGTTTTAGCTAAAGCCAAAGAAACACCCGGAATCATATCATCAAGGACAACAGCTCCATCGTTTAATTTCGCATCCAAAAGCAATGTTTGTAAACCAGCATCAGAGACAATAGCTTCTTTAATTGTTGTTTGTACTTTACCGGACAAATTCTCTGGCAGCGATAAATCCTTAAGCGGCGCGATATCTTCCTTAAGCTTGGCTATCGGCCACAATGCCAGATCGGTCACAAATTCTCCACCGGCAATTCGCGCTTGCGCTTTTTTCAAATCAAGGAAAACCTTTGTCTTCAAATCAACATTGATATCATCTTGATACAATGCCGCCTTGACCATAAGCTGTGCCGCCTGCGTTGAATCCAAAGTACAGTTTTCCAAATTCAAATCCAAACGCCGAGCTTCTAAAGAAATTCCCGGAGCAATATTTTCCACAACAACCTTGGCATTGTTTAAAGCGATATCCAAATTCAAGTTGTCCACGCCTCGACTTGAAACCTGAGCTTGATGAATCTTGACTTTCAACTGCCCATCCAAAATCCGCGGTAAAGCAACGGCTGTTAACTCAGGCAAAGTTTTTAATTCTGCTATCGGCAACTGCCCTAAATTCAAAACAATATCAGCGTCGGTAACTTTAATGCCAAAGTCTGACAATACCGGCTGAATCGTGGCGCTTAAACTAAAATTTTTTTCTGCGGCGAGAATCGCGGCTTCCAGAGAAACAACAAACGATTGATTCAATGAAAATTTCTTAACATCCACAGTCAATTGCGAAATCGAGAACTTCGCCGACGGCACAACAGATTGGTCAAGATAGGTAATCTGCGCGTTTTCAATCTTAAAAGAGTTAATAAAAAGAGCCGACAACGCTCCGGCGGAAGCACCAACAGAAACAGCTGTCCCCGACGAATCTGCCTTGGATCCAATAGTTTGCACATTAAATTGACCATCCAGATTGCGAACAATCCTAATCTGCGGTGAACGAATACTAACGTTGGGAATTAAGATCTGTCGTTTTGTCACAAAAGCCAGAATATCAACCCTTGCATCAATTGCTTGAACATTCGCGAATTGTTCCACACCAAATGCAGGATTTTCCGCAACAGACAATCCCGTGACATGCAGTTGTATGCCTTGATCCATTGAAACACCCAGTTCAACATTCTCAAAATCAACAACCCGATCCAAAGCATGGCTGACCGCCTCAACAATTTGCGGCTTATATTTTTTGATATCAAAATTTTTGAGGAAAATAAACCCGCTAAACAACACAATAACCATCAAAACAAAAATAACGAAAAGCGAAATTCCTATTATCTTAAAAAACTTTTTCATAACAAAAATCACCTTTCTTTCAGAATTTACCCGCAGTTATTAACCTGCCGATAACGAAAACAATCCATCGTGTGATCATTGACCATCCCCACTGCCTGCATATGCGCGTACACAACCGTCGGGCCTAAAAACTTAAAACCGCGCTGCTTCAAATCTTTAGCCCACGCGATAGCCTCATCACTGGTGGCGACATAATCCCGACTGGATTTAAACTTATTGATTCGGGGCTTTCCATCAACCCATGACCACATGTATTTAGAAAACGTTCCGAATTCTTTTTGCACCTGTAAAAAACATTGCGCGTTAATAATCGCAGCCTGAATCTTGGCTCGATTGCGAATAATGCCAGCATCCAAAATCAATCGTGCTTGATCAGCGGCTGTAAAGCGCGCGACTTTGCGATAATCAAACCCAATAAATGCGTGACGAAAATTCTCCCGTTTATGCAGAACCGTACGCCACGACAAACCCGCCTGAAAAGATTCCAGAATTAAAAATTCAAAAATCTTGCGATCTTCATAAACCGGCACGCCCCATTCTTCATCATGATATTTCACATAAAGCTCATCGTCGGCAATAGGCCAAGGACAGCGACGTAAAATGTTTTTCATACAAACCTCTATTGCTTGGGTACAGTTGCCTGATCTAACTGATCATTGAGATCTTCTAATGTCTCATCGGCCGGATGATCGTAGACAGTTAAAGTAAAGGCCATCGGGACAAAACCTTGACTGGCTTGCACTTGTTGATTGCGGCCAATATACACCCGGCGCGGATCCAATCTTTCTTTCAAAATAGCGTCATAAACCACTTTCGCCCGCTGATCTGCCAGATTATTCAAAGCTTGTTTATCAGGAAAAGCATCTTCGCCCAGCTGCCGGCGCATTTGCGGATTAAGCCGTTCATAATCATACCCGCCCTTGACACGAAACTGCCGGGTCAATTTCCACAATTCTCTGAGCCCAAAACGACGCTGATACAATGTTTGCAAAATCCAATATTCCGTCCGGCTGCTTTCTTGCTTAATCGCCGCGTACTCTTTTAGAAAACTCGCAGACTTGATCGCTTTCCAATCCGCTGTTAAATCATAACTGCCGTTGATCTCCAGCAATAATTTCACGCGATCTTTAAGACTTTGTGCCAACACTGTCAACTTTTTGTGTTCCTCCGATGACAACTCTGCTTGACCCGGCAAGAACTTCACAGAGCCTAATTCTTCAGTGCCGGCGTCTGAAGCCAAAATCGAACCCAACATTGAAAAAGGCTTGGTCACAAGTTTGGTAAAAAAACCTCGCACGGTTTTCCAAATCAAATGCGTGTAATGAAATTCGGGGTTACCAATATCGCCAACAACCGGTAAAGAAATCTTAATGCGACCTTGCGAGTCCTCTAATAAAGCCAGGGCAAAACCAACCGGAAAATTCACTGCGTCTTTACTTTCCACTTTTTCCCCAAACATAAAGCGCTGAATCAGAACATTATGCGATGCTTTCAATTGATTATTGACAATTTGATACGTCACTGAAAAATCTAATTTTCCATCACGAACATTTCGCCCGACGTATTTTCCCGTATATGGACCAATCGTCGCCAAAGCGTAATGATCCAAACTTAAGGTTAAATCCAAATCCAAAGGTTGCACACACGGTTGTCCTTTCGCCGACGCTTGCATTATGCCACGCTCATCAATAACAGCTTTTAAAGTCAAGCTCATCATCTCTGACGGTTGTGTCGAGAAATTTGTAACTGTCACATCAATATCACTAATCACTGTTTTAAACGGCGGCTTAACAGTATCATCATCAAACCGCACCTGTCCCTTTTGTATCATGACCCGGTCAATAGAAAACTGAGGCACAGCGCCGGGCTTAACAGATGAAGCGGTAACAGCAACTTGCTCTGGCGCGGCAGTAGATGATGCCGGCAAAAAATCCAACAGATCTATACGCCCATTTTCCATAAGCGACACATGCACCTGCGGTTGCTCCAGATCAATCGACTCAACATGATATTTCTTTTTCAGTAAACTTAGAAAACTCACATCAACACTCAAACGTTCAAACGAAATGATTGGCTGATCAGAAGCATTTATAATTTCTAATCCCCGAACAGTCATTTGCCACAGAAAGGGATTAAAAACAATCATACGGATTTTAACAGGATGCTTAAAGATCTTTGAACCTTGCCGGCTTAACACCGTCGGCAAAAGCATAGGAACGGCAACCAAGGCACAAAAAAGATATAAAGCCATGGCGCTCAACAAGATGAAAGCCAAAAAACGAATAGAATTCTTAAGAAATTTCATGCGGGTATTGTAACATCATGCCCTTGCCTTGTCAGCAATGCACCAATGAATTTTGAATCAATTTACTCAACAGACTCTTGTGATGCTTCCAGATATTCCCAACGCTCGTAAAGCTTTAACAACTCTTCACTAATTTCATCAGCACGCGTTTGTGCCTGAGCTACCTCTTTGGGATCTTTTTGATAAAAAGAAATATCAGCCAACTGCGCGTAAAGATTTTCTTGCTCGGTCTCAAGCTTTTGAATCTGCGAAGGAAGAAGTTCTAACTCGCGCTGCTCCTTATAAGAAAGCTTGCGCACAATAATCGGCTTCTCCTGCGCGACAGGCCGGTCGGCTTTCAGCTTCACCGCCGTCTTTTTTTCTTGCGGTTGACGCTGGGCTAGCCAATCATCATAACCACCGGCATATTCATAAATATCTCCCGTGCCGTCTAAAACAATGGTTGATGTCACCACATTATTTAAGAACGAACGGTCATGGCTTACCAAAATCAAAGTACCGGAATAGTCCATCAATAATTCTTCCAACAATTCTTGTGTTTCAATATCCAAATCATTGGTCGGCTCATCCATAACCAAAAAATTTGACGGCATGGTAAAAAGCCGCGCTAAAAAAATCCGATTGCGTTCCCCGCCGGAGAGCACTTTCACCGGCGTCCGCGCCCGATCCGGCGTAAAGAGAAAGTCCTGCAAATACCCAATCACGTGCCGCGGCTTACCATTGATCACAATTGTATCACCGCCTTTGGTAATATTTTCAATGACGGTCTTTTCTTCATCCAACTGCTGACGCATTTGATCATAATAAGCGATTTCCAAATTCGTCCCCAGCCGGATCTTACCTTTATCCGGCGGCAATTGACCCAATAAAATACGCAATAGCGTTGTTTTTCCCGACCCATTGGCGCCAATGACCCCAATTCTATCCCCGCGCATGATTTGCGTTGAAAAATCCCGTACCAGACATTTGTCGCCGTAGCTAAAGCCAAGATTCGAAGCCTTGATCACCAAATGCCCCGACGCCTCAGCCTCATGCGAGACAATCCGCGCTTTACCAATCTGCTGACGCTGGGCCATTTTTTCCTGACGCATGCGCTCAAGCGCCTTAACACGGCCTTCATTGCGTGTCCGACGAGCTTTGACCCCTTTGCGAATCCAAACTTCTTCTTCAGCCAATTTTTTAGCAAAATCTAACCTTTGGGCCGCTTCATTTTCTAAAGCCATTTGCTTGCGCTGTAAAAACGTCGGATAATCACACGCCCAACTGAACAATTTACCGCGATCAAGTTCTAAAATGCGCGTCGATAAATTTGACATGAACATCCGGTCATGCGTGACAAAAAATAAGGTGCCGGGATAATTTTTGAGAAAACCTTCGAGCCAATTGATGGTGTCGATATCCAAATGATTAGTCGGTTCATCCAAAAGAAGTATATCGGGTTTGAGAATCAATGCTTTGGCCAAAAGCGCACGGCGCTTCTGCCCGCCGGAGAGAGTTTCAAAATCCGCTTCTCCGTCTAAATGCATTTGCGTCAGAACATTTTCAACTTCGGAATTTAAATCCCAAGCGTTGATTTTGTCTAATTCGGTCTGGACGCGGTCAAGCTCGCGCATAATTTCATCCGAATGATCGGTATGCATCCGATGCGTAACGTGATGATAATCACTCAAAACTTTCGCGCGCTCTCCCAAACCGGAAAAGACAATATCAAAAACTGTTCCTGATAAATTGTTCGGAACTTCCTGCGGCAAGTGTGTCACGCGCACACCTTTTTGCAAAATCATCTCGCCCCCGTCGATCTCAACCTGACCAGCCATGACTTTCATCAAGGTCGTCTTGCCGGTTCCATTGCGACCCAGCAAAGCGATGCGCTCGTTGGGTTCAACCTGCAAGCTCAACTGATCAAACAACAAAGGCCCGCCAAAAGCGAGTGTGATTTCTTGAAGACTAATGAGTGCCAAGGATTATTTCATTTCGGCTGTCGGCGACAAAGAATCCGCAAGCTGGTCTAATTCTTGACGAGCTTTGGCAATCTTTTGTTTAACAACTTCCGCCTGCCCTTTGGCTTTGTTCATGGATGAAGCCAAAGACTGCACTCCTAAAGAGTTTAAATCCAATGCTAAAGCTTTGCGAATTTCCAAGACATTAGTTAGTAATGGCTGATACGCTTCACGTAAGTCGTCCAATACCGAGCGGATATTCTCAAAGGAAGCGATAACTTTTTCTTTGCGTTGTTCTAAAGCCGCCTTGACATCTTCATCTTGAATTGTTTCCAATTCCATTTGCCACTTGGCCATATACTGACGATTATTAGCCTGCAAACTGTCCCGTTGAGCTTTGTCTCTTCGGCGGGCCGCCTGAACGCTATTAACGCTCTTTGTATAATTCTTGAAGGCCATCTGCAAATCATGGGCTACTGCTAACTCGTCCATCGCGACGATAACTTTTTCAACCTCGGCCTGCGACAAATTCAATTGTTTGGTCATTTCATTGATACCAACAACTGATTTTGTGCTCTCAGCAACTCGACCTGTATGCGCGCAAGCGGCAGCAAATCCAACGATCAATGCAGCAAGACCAAACAATTTGAATTTTGACATTGTGAAGCTCCTTCCATCGGTTTAATAATTAACTTCACCAAAAGTGAAGTCCTAATCCAGTCAGTACATTACTATAAAATAGACATTTTTGCTAGCTTACTGAGCACAAGATTTGTCCGCCAATGCTTTGTGGCGGGCTTGTCCGCCGATGCTTTGTGGCGGGCTTGTCCGCCGATGCTTTGTGGCGGGCTTATCCGTCTATACTAAAGTAACAACATCATGATCAGACATAACAAAAGATTGCCAAATTAGCTTAAACTTTAAAATTCAGAGCAAAGTCCTTAAAAGTAATGAACTTCAATTCTGTCTGATTAAATTGCACAATCGCTGTTTGATTCTCATTGATCACATAAGCTAAAGGGGTCGAAGGATACCGGAGCAAGAACTTTTTTAAACCTTGAGGTATTTGAGGTTTGCCTAACTGACTTTTGACTTCAATCGGGATCGGGTTTCGATTTTTTAAAAGAATGAAGTCCACCTCATCGCCACCTTTTGTGCGCCAGAATTTTATCTCAATGTCCGGGCCGACCATATAAAGTAATTTCAGAAAAACGAAAGTCTCTTCTATCGCCCCTTTATCGGGCCTCTGCGACAACATTGAAAAATCCTTCAAAAGTGCATTACGAATACCAATATCATATAAATATGTCTTGCAAGATTTTTTCAATTCATTCCCAAGATTTCGCGAAAAGCTATAAACGCGATAATTCACATACGTATGTTCGAGAATGTCCAAATAGTGACTTATCGTCACAGCACTTAACGCAACCTCTCTGGCTAAAGATTGGATGGATATCACCGAACCCTGCCGCTCTGCCAAAAGATAAAGTAAATGATTAAATGCCCGGATATTTTCTTCTTTGACCAACGAACGTATATCTTTAAGAATATAACTTGAGATCAATTCACTAAGAATTTGTTTTTTACGTTCCGCCAGAACAGTTTGTGTCAACGCGGGCATACCACCAAAACACAAATACTCTTCTAGTTCAGCCAAAACTTCTGTTTGCGAAATCTCCTCAAAACTCAAAGGATAAATCCGATATAAAAACTTTCGCCCTGCTAAGCTTTCTTTAAGATGTTGATGAATTTGCAGCGAAGATGAACCTGTGCAAAATATTTTGGTCTTAGCTTTTGAATCATAAATACCCTTAAAAATCTTAGAAATATTCTTAAGATATTGGAATTCATCAATAAAAACTATCTGACCCGCATTGCGAATCATCGCGGTGATATCTTTATCACTGCGATTAAATTCTGCTAATACCTGTGGTTGCTCCAGATCAAAAAAAGCACATTTTTTACCTTGAGCTTGGGCATAATCAAAAAGCGATTTGAGAATGGTCGTTTTGCCCACCTGCCGCGGCCCCAGCAAAATAATGATTTCTGGTTGGTTAATTTCGTTTTGTAAACTATTGGTAATAAGTCGCTTAATCATACGTGTGACTAATATAAACCACTTGTTTATGAAAGTCAAATCTCACTATTCCAACATACTGTCAAGAATCTTGCTGACTTTCACAGAGCAAAGTCCTTAAAAGTAATGAACTTCAATTCTGTCTGATTAAATTGCACAATCGCTGTTTGATTCTCATTGATCACATAAGCTAAAGAGGTCGAAGGATACCGGAGCAAGAACTTTTTTAAACCTTGAAGTCTTGCAATATTTTCTCAATTCATTCCCAAGGTTTCGCGAAAAGCTATAAACACGATAATTCACATACGTATGTTCGAGAATGTCCAAATAGTGACTTATCGTCACAGCGCTTAACGCAACCTCTCTGGATAAAAATTGACAGGAATTAGGGCTTACAATATCTTGTCAGAAATTATTCTAGAGAGATCATACAAAAGAATTCTGCAAAAGCCATTGATAGACAGGCTTAACCACAATGGATTTACCGTCTTGCAAAATTTCTTCTTGTGTATCATCCGTTAAAATAAGAGCGGTCTTTAATTGCAACTCGTTCATAGCCTTTAAAAGAGCATTGATCTCTCGATTGCGTGTCTTTTCATGATCAAGATTATCCGTCACTTGGATAAGGCTTAAATTCTTTTTGCCCGACCTAATCAAAAAATCGACCTCCAGATTATTGGAAGTTTTATAGTAATAAATTTCCGGAAACTTCCTGCGAAGCTCAAGAAAAACAAGATTTTCTAAAAACTTCCCCTTGTTTCTAGAAAACGCGAACGCCACGGATTGCGCAAGGCCGTTATCAATACAATAAATTTTCTTAAGCCCAACAAACTGACTTTTAAGAGAATACGAAAACTTTCCGACGAGAAATATCAAATAACTATTTTCAAAAAAATCCGCGTAACGCTTGATGGTATTCATACTTCCCAAACCCAAAACCTTCTTTAGGTTATTATACGAAAATGTGGTGCCAAGATTGCTTAACAAATACAGTCCAAGTTCGCGCAGGGGCTTGACTTGCTTAATTCCGTATCTGGCGACAATATCACGGTAAAGAATATCTTCATAAACACGCTTTAAAAGCAACGGCTCTTGATATTTCAAATATTCCGGCATTCCCCCATGCTCAAGATATTGGGCAAAGTACTTCTTCAAAGAAGCTCGTTCTAAAGTCAAAGACATAAAGTTTTTAGATAACTCAAAGCCTTGAAACGCCAAAAATTCGTCAAAGGAAAAAGGGAATAATTCGATATTGATATTTCTACCAGTCAGCTTTGTTCCCAATTCTCTGCTTAATAAGGAAGCGTTGGATCCAGTCAAGAAAAACTTGCAACCCTTTTCCTGCATCCGACGGACAAAAGTTTCCCACTGAGGGACGTTTTGGACCTCATCGAAGAAAAACACTTTCCTCTCACCATACAACTCAAGAAAAACTTCATAAAGACTATTAAAATCTTCTGCAGAAAAATCCACCAAGCGCTCATCTTCAAAATTAAAAGAGTATACGCCGGTCTTGTAATGTTTACTAAGAACTTGGCGCAACAATGTTGACTTTCCGCATCGGCGTATTCCTGAAACAACAATGGCATGAGGTAAAGAGGCATACTTTACGACCGCATCTAAAACATTGCGCGGGATTCCAGAATCAAGACCTTGTCGGTCATGTTCTTGCTCAAGCACAACTTCTTTTAGAACAGACTTTTGCATACAATTCCCTTAAGTTCTCATTTGCAGTGAGAGAATACCATCATTTATACTCACTGTCAATGTGATTAAAAGAATTTTTGAATTAATTTAAGCTGCTAACCTGCAGTTGTTTTTCCGTTTGTTTAATGCCGATGAAGACTGGTAAATTAACAATAATAAATTGAAAAACTTTTAGCAAATTATCTAACAAGATATCGTTCTACAAAATCACGCGGCTTTAATACTTGAATATCCTCGTACCCAGAGACCCTAAGAAGATGCTTATCACCACTAATAATAATCTTAACCCCGACTGTCATTGCACAAGCAATAAACATATCGTCATCAGCATCTTCACAAACAGACTCAACAAGACTTTTCGATTGATATATTTCAGAATTGACAAGAACTAAATCCATGACATCGGTTGCATCAACAGCCGGATATTTATTTCTTAGGTCATTAAAAGTACCGCTATATTCTTCCAAGATTTGCGGCGAAACTACAAGTGTCAACTTACCCGTTTTCCATCCCTGAAGAATTTGCCTTGGAGGCCCGTAAGGAAAGAATACGCCGGATATAAAAACATTTGTATCTAAAATAATTCTCTTTATTTTTTGTTTGTACTGCGATAACGCTTAATTGAGGCACTGACATCCGCGGCCTTTATTCCTGATTCTTGAACCGATTGCGAAACTTTTTCTAATATCTGGCCAAAATCTTCCATCGAAGGAGCAGCAATCGTTTTCAAAATAATGGAATCCCCTTCGCCCATAATAATAAACTGTGTCCCTTTTTTAAGTCCCAAACGATTGCGAATATCTTCCGGGATGACAATCTGTCCTTTAGAAGTTAAGCGTGTTGTTGAAAATGTAACCATGGGGTAGCCTCCTCTTACGTTAATCTAACTAGTAAGATTATCTTACTAATAAGACTATAGCACGCGGGAAATTTCAAAACAAGGACCTTATTGCAATTGACTCAACTGCAAGTCTTTCTCTACTTCTTTAACGCCGATGAACAGAGGAAGGTTGGTGGGGACAATTTGTAAAATCACCGGCGAGAAGCCGTCGATTTGAATATTCTGCAATTGCGCCGGATCAAAGGGCATGTCAAATTTGATGTCCTGCCCGCTGGTTTGCAAATCCAAAGCCTTGGAATTCATGTCGATACCACCGACGTCCTCGGGTCTGCCCGCATCCACTTGCGTTGGGGCGGAGGCGGCTGGTTGCGCGGTGATTGAACTGCTGCTTCTCAGAGAAGGGGTAAGCGTCCTCAACAACGATCTTGCGCCAAATCTTGCTTTGGAACGCAAAGTCATATAAGAAGCAACCAAATCTTTTCGATCAGCATCAGATAAAACAGCAAAGGTCGGGGATACGGCGCTTAATCCCTTCAAATACATCAGCAGTTCTTCATTAGGCTTCAATTGACTTTGCTTAATAATTCTTAAAATATTTTTTAACTTTATTTCAATCGTGTGGTCGGAGGCGATTTCTTGTTCCAGCTCTTGTTTAATTTCATTCTTCCCGATTATTTTTACATCCAAAAAACGATTTAATAATGTCACCGCGCCGTTGGCATCTTTCGACTCTATTGAAATTAACAAATTTAATAAGGGTTGAACATCCTCCTGGTCGATACTTCCAGCAGAGCCAAAATCAATAAGATATAACTCCTTCTTTGGGGTGATCATCGTATTCCCGTAATGCAGATCCGCATGATAAAACCCTTCGCCATAAGCTTGCTCAAAAAATTCTCTGATGATTGCATCTTTAATCTGATCAACGTCATAACTTAACAATTCAGCTCTCTCTGATGCGGTAAAATTCTTTTCTAATTTTTGTTCAAGGCCCTTCTTTTTTTCAAGTTCTTGTCCTGTCAAAGCAGAATCATCAGTTTTAAGCAATATTAAATCGTCCAGAGTGACCCCATGCACCAATTCTTCGATAATCACATTGGCGGATTGATGAAAAATCTCTGGGGCTTTTAAAGTAAATCCGTTTCTTTGTGTCGTCGGACGGTTAGCTAGATTTTCGCGGTAACGTTGAACATTAGCTGCTTCCAACTCGAATTTTAATTCATCCAAAATCATCTTTTCCAAATCTTCTCTCATATTAACGGGCAAACCAATATCAGGATGTTTAGCGTTAAGCATTCTTAACGTCTGCTCGACAACAAATAAGTCTTCTTTTAAAAACTTTTCTGCGGATGGCTGCAAAAACTTACCAGCGGCTTTGTCCCCGGATTGCAACAAAACACGATTGACTTGTTTAACTGATCCTTTCTGCATGCGCTCCAGAATTTCGGCTATGACATCCCATAATTCTTCTTCCTGCGCCAGTTGGAACAATGCCTTATTGTGAAATGGCGTGGCATCTTTTTTGAGATTCTTTAATTCAATGAGAATATCTTCTGCCCCAACAAAAAGCTGAGGCTGTTCGCTCAAATATTGCGCTATTTTTACACCGACGACGCCTAATTGTTCAAGAATGGCCCGCACTTTCTTCCCACGGTTTTCACCGCGCGATTTTTCATTAGAAAAGATATCCAATAAAGAATTGAACAAAAAAATCCGTCTTTCCACAGAATACCCTTGGAATATGCCTTCAAAAATGTCCCTCATAACACCTTGTGCATTTCCCAATTCTCCAGGCGCAAATACATTCCCAAAAAGCTGTGAAACAAAACTTCCCAGTTGATAATTATTTTGGATATCAGCCTCAATATTTTGAATATATTCCAATGGGGACATATTATTCCCGTTAAAATTTTGTTCGGCAAAAAACTTAATCTGTTGCACGACAGCTTTTATTTGTTCATCCTCAGCCAGACTTAACAGCCGATCAACCTGTTCAAATTTTTCTGCTGTTCCTGAAAATAGGCCAATTTTTTCAACCGCCCTGCTTAGACTTATCAAAGTGTCCAGCTCCGAGCGCATCGCTGATATGTCTTGGACAATTAATTTCATTTGCTCATAAACAGTTTTAATGCGCTCAGATTCCGCCTCAGCTTTTGATTTGATTTGACGTATTGCTTCAAGATGGGTTTTTAATTCTCCAATTTGCGCAATAATTCTGTCTAAGTTTGATAAGTCTGTGTCTTTTAAACCTTCGAAAGCCTGGATAATGTCGTTAATTAAAGGCCGAAGTTCGACAAAATTATCGGCGAGGCCCTGTAATCGCTCAATATTGCTATTAAGTGTTCGCCCTAATCCGACTTTTGAACTTATGGATAATAATTTTCTTATATCCTGCAATGTGTCCTGCAAGCTCTGAAGATCGGAAATTGCTGAAATCACCGTATCTTGACTTTCCAGGATCGTGCTGATATCAAGCGTAGAAAGTTTGGAGATCAACGGCATGAATGCGCCTAACCCTATCATTTTCTTTGCTGTTTGTTTACCTTTTGAGCCTCCTTGTTGCTCGATGACAGCAAAAAGTTTAGCCAAATTTTCTAAACTTTGATCAGCCGCCAAATCGTCAAAAGCAGATTGCAGTTTGCTCTGTTCAGCTTTGTTATTGCCCGTTAAAATCTCTTGAATGGTTTCGGCCCGGCGAGAAATTATTTTAGCAATGATTGTCCTGACTTCTTCGGCTGTAAATGTATGCACATCAAATAAACCGTTATACCCTCTTAAAAAATCATAAAAGAATTTGTCCCTCTCCCCTTTTGTCAAACTAAAAATCATGCCTGGCAAGGAATCAAAATTTATATGATGATGGGTAGCCATCTTTTGCATTGATTCCGGCATCGGGCGGCTTTTGGGGGACAATAACCATAAAATAAAATCAGCCTTTTCCTTGCGTGATGGAAATTTGTTAATTGTATTCCATAATTCATTGAGCATGGCGTCCTTAACAATTTCACTTTCTCTTGACAGCCGTTGAAGTTCCAGAATATAACGGTTGACTTGCAATAATTGCGGATAAGTTCTTACCGTCCCCATGTTAATAAACTCACTTAAAACGCTATCTCTGGCCACACTGAATTTTGGAAAATTTGCAAGAATCTCTTTAAGGCCTTGTTCAAAATCGGAATACACCTCGGGGAAGAATACTTTTTGCATTTCAAATATTTTGCGGCCCAAGACTATTTGGTGTGTTCCATCCGTCATCAAGGGAATCAAACTTTTATATAATCCAATCAGGTACTTTGCTTGCTCATAAGTGAGTTTATTAATATCAATCTTATGGTTAACCACAACTTCGTAAGGCTCATAATCCCAGCCAAAACAATTAACAAATTGGGTAATAATTGAAGGTGTTATTCCTAATAGCTGAGCTTCTTGCCTTGCAATAAGCTTATCTAATTCATTATCGCGCAATGATGTTTTATCAGGGAAAAATGCGATAACCTTCGAGACCTTGTCTGCAAAAGGAACCGTTTCATTAGATAGATATTGCTTGAGTTGTCGGTAAGTCCTCCATGCAATGGCAAGTTTCATATCTACTTTTTTGTGTCTGCCCTTGCCTTGCGTAAAATTTCTCGTGTTGAAATAATCAAATAGAGAATTATTCGGCACCAAATACTTATCAACAAAATTCATCAAAGCATTCTCAAGCTGGCCCTTGGCAATATCGGCTCTGAGTTGGTCAATGGCAGCGAAAAGCGCAGGATTGCTTTTAACATGCGCCGGTAAATGCCCCATTAATGCATTAATAATTTTTTCCGGATGATTTGAATATGGTTCACTATTTTCATCACGACCATAACTATCAATTTTTATTTCCATAAATCCCGCAATATATTCCATATCAATAGTTGGATATGTGAACCCGAAAAAATCCACCAATTTAGGCAGTTCTCCGTCATCTTCGATTTCTGTAAATCCCTCGAGCAAAGCCGCCACTTGCGTCTCTGGCAAACTTATGGGTAATAAATCTTGAATGATTTTATCTCTCTCTTTTGACTTTGGCAAAAATTCAAACACGAGAGAAATACTTTCCTCAAAACTCAATCCATTGAAGATGGATTGTTCGCCTTTGAGAAAGGCAGAAAAATATTTTGTGAAATCTGTTGCGTCGTGCATAGCTTCTTGATAAGGATTAACAGATATTGTCCCTCTCTGGCCTTTTCCATCGTCCCTATAATAATTATTGTTTGTGCTAAAATTAGCTAACATAAAAGTAGGGGTGCCGTTTCTCAATTTTGAAAGGGCGATTGTCCCCAATGCAAAATGGTATTCCTGGTATCCTTTCTGAGAATTCTTAACAACTCTCATAATCGCTCTCATATCGTCCAACGTCGCTTCTTTCCATTCATTCTGATTATCCACGATAAGATCAAACTGAGTAACAACGGCGCCGACTTCATCCATTTTCTTCACTAATTCCGGCAATCGTATTCCAGTCGCTTTAAGCAGTTGCATATAATCACGTGATAAAGTTTGATGAAGCGATTGCTCATTTTGGTTTATCCCCGACAAATAGACTTTATCCGTTAAAAAGAAGGGAAGAATCCCCTCAAGAAAAACTTTCTTAGACGCATCATTCATCCCCGCATAATCAACCAATTTAAAGAGTTGATACAATATTTTATTACGTGCTTTACTGGCTTTTGGCATAAGACGTGCAACAACGTCAATTTTTGCCTGGTCATCGTTATTAGCAAAATAGGTGTTAATAAAATAATTTAAAGCCGCATGAGTTAAGTCTTCATCGTGAAACCCTTCCACGGCGATATAGATTGATTTCAAAACCTCCGGTGATCTTTCTTGAGCAAGTTGGGAAATAATAAATCCAACAAGTTCATTAAACTGGTCTGAGTTGCTTTCATTCTCTAGACGGACTTCCAGAACTTGTTTTAACTGCATCACTTTATCCAGGTCAGATAAATCTATTTTTGCACTTTCCGTTTTCTTTTTAAGCATCCGAGATAAAATTTGATAAGAATATTTTGCGTAATTCTCTTGTACAGTTTTATTAAACTCTCCAAACTTTAACATGCTTTGAATATTATCCGGCATGCTTGTCATATAAAGCGAAGGTGATTCAAGCATGATAGCCATAACTGCCTCAAGTTGCTTTTGACCTAACCTCTGGATCAAAGCCTCGATCTGGCCATCAATATTGGCATTAAAGCCGCGAAAGAAGGACATATAACGCACCATGGCCAACAATTCGATCTGGTCTTCATCAAGATTCTTATTTGCAAATTGATTTCGTGTCATTTGCATGAATTTCGACTTTAGACGGGTCAAATGACTCTCATTCATAGGGAAGGACTTATTTATGGAACTACCAAAAGCCCCGACATTGTTGTTTAAGAAATAAAAAGCTAAAGCGCGCAGATAAAGCGGCAAAAATTCAGACCTCCCTTGTTCAATTTCTTGTTTCTTTTGTACATCCTCTATATCTCCCTGACTATCTGATTTAATGTCTGCAAGAATAGGCGGCAACTCTAATTTTCCATAACGACGCTTTTTCATCCAATCTTTCAGTCCCAGCATAGCGAACCGTGTCGCAGCGCGGAGCTGATCCTCTTTACGCCCATTGAGCGACCGATCGTATTCAAAGTAAAAAAATTCCCAAAATTTCTCCATATTTTGCAAAAATTGTTCGCCGTCTATATATTCAACCAAATAACTGCCGTTGGGATTCTTTTGAGAATTGATGATCATATCTTTGCCGACTTTTCCTTCTGCCGCTTCCAACGAAGGGAATACCTGTCTTTGAATAAAATTAGCCTCCCCATTCAAATTTTGAGTACGATTGATCGGCAGATCTTGAGATCTCTGCAACAAATTTGACATGTTCTGCTTCATAAATTGCAAAGCACTAATAATTTGCTCTCTATCTTTGTTTTGTATCCCTCTACCATTACGTATTTGATCTAAGGCATCATCAATTTCCTTTAATAAACCATCCATAATTTCCTTGCGCGATAATCCAATCTCACTTCCCAAGACTGATATCTCAGCAATCGCCGCCCCCTTCCCCCCCTGTTGATAAAAATATTGGAATAATTTGCTAATTGTCAGCGGTATTCCCCACTGACCTGCAAATGTCCCGATTGTTGTGCCAGGTAAACTGCTGCTATGTCGCCAATCCTCGATATAAACAGCGATGTTATTAGCTGTTAAGGCAAAGGAAAAATATTTCTGAAAATCTGCCGACTGCGCTACTCCCGCCGAGAAATCGTAAAGCATCCTAAAATAATAATGCGTTAAGAATTCCTCTAATTTGACCGGATCATCAATGGCGTCTAACTGTGCCATCAACGCATCTAAACTATCAGCCTCAAGCATTTGTTCATGAAAAGTTGTTGATTGTGTCGCATTATTCATAAGTCGATCAGCTAGAAACGGTTGGCTAAAGTCCTGATAAGATTTATTGATGTTTGGCACGGCGACATCAGGACTTTGAAGAATTTGCTGAACTTCGCCTATCCGATTGTCAGATTTAGGATGCGATCCCATAAAAGGAATATCGCCGAGATTATCCAAAAACTCCAAAACATCTACCGCGGCTCTAGGATTAAAACCAGCAACAGCGGAAAGGAATAATCCGCCCGTATCCGCATCGTATTCCATATTTTGACGAATCGTTCTTTCGTTTTTGGATTCATCTTCTGTGATTTTATCTTTGCCTTGAAGATGTTGCTCGCGATGGCGCTGCTCGTGACCGATAATCCAAGCAATATGATCTTGCGTTAATTTCTTACCCTTAGACTCTAAAAAATTCTTTAACGCTTTAATGATGCCTGTTGTAATAAAAAATTCCCCACTGTCAGTCATCCAATAAGCATCGATATTATCACTGTTTATGATTCGTAAAGTAAGAATGTCCTCCCGCCCCGTTGCTTTTCTAACTTTCTGAAAAATTTGATTAACCTCTATAAAAACCGGGTGCGTCTCATCCACAAAACCAAAAAGCATTTGATTCGTTTCAATTTCATTTCTAATAAAGAAATCATACTTACTAACCGGGGCACTGCCGGACTTCGACTGATTTTCGGGTACTCCTGATATATTTACTGGTGCTAAAGCTGATGAAACAGTGACTAATTTACCAACCTTACTACTGGTAACATCTCTAGATAATTGGGCAGGTGTACTGGCGACGGCAAATACAGTCGAAGACGCAACCGCTTTCCCGCCCATCACCCCGCCGG
The DNA here is from genome assembly GCA_020632555.1 of Candidatus Omnitrophota bacterium. GTDB lineage: Bacteria > Omnitrophota > Gorgyraeia > Zapsychrales > JANLHA01 > JADLGJ01. Next base: position 102,531 of record JACKFI010000002.1, read on the forward strand.
AGAAGTATTTGCGGGGGACTGTTTCTTGTGTTTTTTCGTCGAATTCTTCTTTAATGTAGTTATAAACGCCTTTCTTAAACGCGGCAAGATACTGTTGGTAGATCAATTCTTTGTCATTACGAAGCTGCGGGGTTGTCGAACTTTTGTCAATAACAGAGGCAGTGTATTCGACTCCGGCGACTTTATTGGCGCCCACATAAATTTTGTCTAACATGCCATTCTTTAATTTGCGCTTAAACCAGGTGGCCATAATCATGGCGTGATAGACTTGCCGCAACTTGGCAAAATTCTTGCCTTCATTGACTTCTTTTTCGATTTCAGGCAGGACGATCTCGCGGATGACTGAGGACGCAATGTCCGAAGGAATGCCGAGGCCATCCGGACGAGGCGGACTAGAGGACGCAATGTCCGAAGGAATGCCGAGGCCATCCGGACGAGGCGGACTAGAGGACGCAATGTCCGAAGGAATACGGCTTCGCTCTAGCTCGCTGTATTTCCTCGTCCGCTTGAAAGCTCCCGCAAATTCCGCGGACTCAGTCATGCCGAGGCCATCCGGACGAGGCGGACTAGAAGAACTTATGTCATTGCGAGGAGCCGAAGGCGACGAAGCAATCTTTGTTCTCGAGATTGCCGCGTCGCCCTGCGGGCTCCTCGCAATGACACTATTTTTTTGTAAAGCAACGTAATCTTCTGCCAACATCACTTTCAAATGGCTTTCGGTAATAAACGCCATCGTTCCGCTTTCATACACTTTGGCATGATCGGGCATAATCCAAACTTTATTAAACGTGCTGACCGGAATATCGACATTGCCGTATTTTTCATAGGCTTTTTTGTGCACGCGCTGCCAAAACTTTTTTCCCAATTCCTGCTCAGGATAAATCAGCGATGCGGTCAATTGCTTGAGCAAGTAATCCTGCGCCAAAAGATCGCGCCCCATTTCAGTCACACCAAATTCCTGCGGGATCACGCGGTCTTTTTCATACGGCGACAAATTGACCCATTGATCATCATCGGGAACGGTTAAAGCGGCGAGAAAATACTTGATCAAAAGACTGGTCTCATCCTGCAGTTTTTGACCTTGCAACTGCGAATTGCCGGTATCGAGAATGAAATCAAAACGAAACGGATTGTCCGGATAGACTTTTAGCCCTTTAATTGCCAACGGTACATAGCTGGGACTGATGCCCACCATGGCACCTGGTATCGGAAGGCTAAGCCCGGCAACACTTTGTGCCCCAGCCAAAGACGGCGTCCAAATCTGACCGGTTAAAAAACACAGCAGAATCAATAGGCTGGTTGTTTTGCGAAAATGGGATTTTTTAATCTTTTTCATAAGTAAAGTTAACCGTCAATCCCCGACATACAGAAAAGCTTCTCAAGCAGACGCTTAAAGAACGCTCCCCCAGTTGGCGGGTCCAAAATACAAAAATTTTAAGAATTGAGAACGTTTTGATGAATAAACTATTATGGCAAGAACACAGAACAATAATACCATTTATCGGGGAGAAAGGCAAAAATTTCTTACCCCCATTTGCCATCCGGGCGGGGTGAAATGAGGACCTTAAAATAAGCGGTTAAATACAGCCCAAAAGCGATCATCCATAAAATCTGGCTGATGCCAATGGCCACTGCAAACCACGCACCGGGCAACAGCGGCGAACCAACGCGAAGCATAGCGCTAAGAATAATAGGCAGAAACATCAGTGGTAAAATAGCCGGCGGCTCGGCTATGCTGCGACCGGTATGTCCCCACGCCACACGCGCCATCATGCCCAGCGTAAAAGCACCGATGCCACCAGCCGTCCACGCATGCAAAGCCGCATCATCTGGATAATTATTTAAAACCGAAAAAATTTTCAACAAGAATCCCAAAATAATAAACCCATATCCCATGAAAAGAATCCACAAAAGAGGTTTTTTCCAAATTCCCGCCGTGTACCAACCCGCCAAACGCAAGCTGTGTACAATAACTAATAAAGCACAAATTATCGCGACCACCATCGGCCAAGAACAAAACACATCAATGATCGAAAACGCTAATATGAGAACCAAGCTGGCCATATCCAAAAATCGGCTATTGCGCAAAGTCACCGCATAACCCACGCCGCGTTCAATAAAAAAAGGCATCACCCGTCGGCCAACTGTCAAAATCAAACTCACAATCATATACAGCGAAAAGCGCAAAGCTTTTCGCTCGATGATCAAATTCGCGTGCAACAACGCGGCATAAAACACACCGCCGCTGAGCAAAAGCATGATCAATTTGGAGAATACGGCGGATTGTTTCCACTGCTTGACCGCGGCAATCGGCCGAATCACGGCAAAAGATAAAAAAACCAAAAAAGCACTGTCGCACACAATCAAGGGCCACAACGGAAAAGACGCCGGCATAAACGCCAAACCCCGCGCCAGCGCCCAAAGTATAAATAAAATCAACAGTGGTGTACTACTTAATGTCGGCTGGCCTGTCCAATTCATCACCGCGGTTAATAAGAATCCAGCAACCACCGCCATTGTAAAACCAAAAATCATTTCATGCCCATGCCAGACAGTCAACGGCATCGCGACAAAAATGTTTGCGGCTAAAACATAAAAGATCAGCCAAAACACCATCGACACGACGGTATAAACCGCCGCGCCCAAAAAGAAAATGCGAAATCCCGTCTGTAAAACAACCGGGCACTGTGTCTTTGAATGATTCATAAACAACTCACTTCACAATTATATTTCTAAGGGCACCACCCTCAAAGCCATCGTTTAATCTGCAATAAAATTAAGATAATTATCTTGATTGATCGTTTCAAAAAAAGCATCTGGATATGTTTGTTGCCATTGTTTGGGAGACTTGGCTTGAGTTTGACCCCACTTAAATTCATAGGCAAATAATTTCCCTTCCCGCTCTTCAATCAAATCAATTTCTTGCTTCTCCCAAGTCCGCCAAAAGTAAACATTCGCGTAAAGACTTTGATACGCACGTTTTTTAAGCCGTTCCATAAAAAGAAAATTCTCCCACAACTCCCCAACATCATTACGCAGTCGCAAAGAATTAAAGTTTGAAATCACAGCATTACGAATACCGACATCATAAAAATAATATTTTCCTTTTTTGGCTATTTCTGATCGAAGATTACGGCTAAACCCCCGGACAGAATAAATAACAAATGTCTTTTCAAAAAGATCCAAGTATCGACCAACCGTTTTATGATCAATCCCAACCTGTTGACCTAACTCAGCGAGGGACACTTCCTTCCCAATTTGAAAAGCTAACAATCGCAATAAATCCATGATAAGCTTAGCACTTTTAACACGGTCAAATTCCAGAATATCTTTCAGTAAATAAGCCTGTGCAAGCTCCTCGAGCCAACGAATTTTCTCCGCAGAAACATCCGTTGCCACAATCTCCGGATAACCACCAAAAATCAAAGAATGTTCCAATCGATTTTTTAATTCATACGGATTATAAAGTTTTTGCAACTCCAACTGAGCCACCGGATATAAAGTTAACGTCACCTTGCGACCTGTTAACGGTTCACCAATTTGTCCGGCTAGATCAAAAGACGAAGAACCTGTGGCAATCACTTTAAGATTGGGAATATTATCAATCAAAAGCTTGATCGTTTGGCCGATGTTTTGGATTTTCTGCGCCTCATCGATAACGAGCAAATCATAACCTTGAGCATATTCTTTAAGCGCCGCAAGATCTTGCGAACTTAAAATTGACTGAATACTAATATTATCGCCCGTATCAAATTTGTATTTACCTTGATAAGTGGCCAAAAAGTTTTTAACAAGAGTCGTTTTGCCCGCCTGCCGCGGACCATAAATAATTAAGGCTTTATTAGGCTTAAGATACAATGCGAGATTTTGATAAAAACGAGGAATTTGCATGAGTAAATAATATCATAATCCCTAAAATAAGTCAATTTTGGGGAGAGGCACTCCCTGAAATTGTACGATTATAGGGAATTAAGATCCCTGAAATTGGCAAATTCTAGGAATATGCGAAAAGGAGGCTAGGCAATTGTAATATTCTCTCCAACTTTCAAAATCCCCTCCCGAATCACTTTGGCATACATTCCATGCCGGTTGAGCGCGTCGGTTTTTAATTGCGGTGAAATCGCGTCCATCACGTAACAAGGTTTGCGCACTTTGGAAATTTCTAAAACAACACCGCCAGACAGTTTCAGCTGCGTCCCCAAAGGCAAACTGTTGACATTCAAATTCTCGACAGTTAAATTCTCACCGGCATCTCCCGGCCCCAAAGTGTAACCAACCTCATTGAGTTCTTGCAATTTTTCAATATCCTGCAAACACACCGCTTGAATCGGCGAATTGTGTTTTTCATGATTATGCCCATCACCGACTAAACCGTTAACCGTCAACTCAACAAAAGGTATCGGTCGTTTGGGAATGCCACCATCAGAAATATTAATCGAAACAATACGCGCAACATCTTTCATTTGACTCTTTCCTAATCTTTAACATTGAATGCCGGAATTTTTCCGATCATAATAATACCAATTCAAAACCAAACAAATCACATAATAGACGGTAAATCCATACAGTGCGTATTCGGCATGCCCAGCCTTAATCTGCTGACCAAAAACAATAGGAATAATAAAAGCGCCGTAAGCGGCAATCGCCGAAATCCAGCCGAGAACCGGACCCGCCTGCTCTTTGGGAAAAATATACGCGACGCTGCGAAAAGTCGAACCATTGCCGACACCCGTCGCTAAAAACAAAATCATAAACAGCGCGAAAAACGGCCACCAATACACTTCCGGCGTTCCCAACGATTTGGCTTTCACAATAAAATACGCCACCCCCAAAGCAGCCACCACCTGAGCCAACGTACTCCACGCTGTCACCTTCGACCCACTATTAATTTTATCAGCCAACCAGCCGCCGACGGGGCGAATCAAAGCGCCAACCATTGGACCAATAAAAGCCCACACCATTGGATTGGGCGCATTGGGATTAACCACGCCACCGGGCAAATATCCAAAAACATCCTGAATCAATTTCGGAAAGGACGCGCAATACCCAATATACGAACCAAAAGTCATCACGTACAAAATGGTCATCACCCAGTTGTGATGATTCTTAAAAATCACAAATTGCCGTTGCAAGTTTTGCTTAACCGCTTGCGGCGAAAATGTGTTCATCAAAAACAAAGCGGTTAAAATCGTTACCGGTAAAACAATCCATATATTCAATTTTAAAACAGTCAACAAATAAGCCCCAATTCCAGCGGCAATCAAACCAAACAACAACAATAAAGCAATTTTGGCAAACTCCACCAAAGAATTCCCTAATTCCGGCGTCGCCGTTTTTAAATTATTCATCCCGAAAAAAGCAGCTAGCGCAGAAATCAGTAAAAACGGCACCCACACCCAACCGGCGTTTTGAATAAATACCAGCGTCCCGACGGCCTTAGCACCATCAGCTTCCACCAAAGGCAAACCGGCACCGGCAAAACTTCCAAATAATCCAAACGTGATCACAACCGGAATCACAAACTGCATGACACTGACACCCAAATTCCCCAAGCCCGCGTTTAAACCCAGCGCTGTTCCTTGCATACGCTTGGGAAAGAAGAACGAAATATTAGACATCGACGAAGCAAAATTACCGCCGCCAAACCCTGACAAAACCGCCAAAATCGCGAACACCGCATAAGACGTTGTTATATTTTGCAAAGCCATCCCCGCGCCAACCGCCGGAATCAACAATAATAAGGTTGAAAGAAAAATAACATTTCGTCCGCCGCCAATGGCAATCAAAAAAGAATTGGGAATACGCAGCGTCGCCCCCGCCAAACCGGCAATCGCCGGCAAAGTCCATAATAATTCATTATAAATTTTTAGATCTTCCGGCGACTGATGCGGCACCCCGAGAGTAAATCCCAGCTTTTTCATCTGTACGATAATCATGCCCCACATAATCCAAATCGAGAAGGATTGCAAAAGCGATGATATTGATATCCACAGATTGCGAAAAGCCACACCTTTACCGCTCTGATCCCAGAACTTCATGTCTTCAACATTCCAGCTTTGAATATTAATCTGTGTCATTTTTGGTCCTTAATCTTAAGTGTTTTTTAAATTTAACTCAGTGATCAATCAGCTGAGCTGACTCTGGATGTTTGGCTCGCATCATGTGAACAATCACAGTATGCATCCACCATAAACATCCCGCCGATAAAACAAACATCAACATCCAACAGCTGGTCCACAAGCCGGTGCCTTTGAGCAAATACCCAAAAAGAATCGGACAAACAAAACCGCCCAAGCCGCCTAAAACCCCGACCATACCGCCAACTACGCCCACTTCTTCCGGAAAATAATCCGCGATATGTTTGTACACCGCGGCTTTCCCGATGCCCCAGACCGCGCCCAACACAAAAACTAAAAACGCGAAAATCCAAACATTCGCCTGAAAGAAAATACGTGTGACCCCTTTAGCTAATAATTCTTTTTGCCCAACTTTTTGTCCGACTTTGACCACTGGTTCCTGCCAAATTTCTTTCGACGGAAACACTAAAAGTTTTTCATCAAAGTTTTTGAGCTGCGCGCTTTTTTCAATCAAAATGTATGATTTATTGCCCACCACAATGCTATGCGCGTCCACCGCGGTCACAATACCCGGCTTTTGCGCCATAATGCCTTGCCCGGGAGAATAAATATCCATCTTGGGAATAATCAACATAAAGCTGACCACCACCGATAAACCCAAAACCCAATACATCACTTTGCGCGCGCCCCAATGGTCCGACATCCATCCGCCGACGGCACGAATCACGCCCGACGGAAAACTAAAGCAAGACGCCAAAATCCCGGCGGTAACCAAAGGCATATAATACGCGCTGACGAAATACGGCACCAACCATTGTGAAAAAGCGACAAAACAACCGAACACCAGAAAATAATACAAACCCAAACGCCACACGCGAATATCTTCTAAAGGCCGCAGCATAGCACCCCAACTTTTGCCGCTGGACAAAGGTTTTTTATTAACCGAGAAAATAAACATAATCGCGCCCATGACCACCAACATCGCCGCGTAATACTTAGGCAACATTCGCCAACCTTGCGGATACGCCCCGTGAGCCGTAAACATATTTAAAAGTTTTGGCGCGCACAATGTGGTCAAAGCGGCGCCCGCATTGCCAGCTCCAAAAATCCCCAAAGCTGTACCCTGAAATTTTTTCGGATACCACACCGATGAGAATGCAATGCCGATGGAAAAACTCACCCCCACTAATCCAAAACCAAAACTGCACAAAGCAAATTCAAAGAAATTGTTGGCCCTCGACAAAAAATACATTGGAATCGCGCACAATATTAACAAAGTTCCAAAAACCGGCTTGCCGCCGAATTTATCGGTCAGCATGCCAGCAGGCAAACGAAACACAGAACCAGTCAAAACCGGAATGCCCAACAACCAACCAATCTCGACAGGTCCCCAATCAAAAATTTGATTGGTTGCTAAAAACGTCACCAAGACACCATTAAGCATCCACGCCGCAAAACAAATGGTGAAGGCTAAAGTATTAAGGAAGAGAACTCGATGAGAAGCTGCCGTCGCTTGTTCTTGCATAAAAAATCCTGAAAATGATTAGTTAAGAAGTTTTGTTTTGGTAAGTCTCGCTGCGGCCATCCGCGGCACCTTTTAAAAATTTTATTTTTGTCAGATAAACACTTACGCCGCACGCTAATAAAGCCGCGGCACTTAAAATCACGCTGGGCAGCAAATGGTCATATTCTTTTTCAAAATACATTTCCAGCGCCGAGATTAAGACCCAAATCTGCAAAAACACCGCGCCCAAACTGATCACTAAAGCCACCCCCTCGACCATATTGACAAATTCTTCCTTTTTATTCGAAAATCTCATACCAAATCTCCTCGTTCCATACCAACAAAATAAACTCCGTCGGATCGCAGCTCAATTTTTAATTTGGGCAAAGCGCGTTCCGGCGGCCCGTACAAAACATTGCCTGTGGTGCCATCAAAAGCACCTTTGTGACAGGGACAAAAAAGGATTTTTTCTGTTTTCTTCCAAATCACCGGACATTGCAAATGTGTACACTTTTGCCCAAACGCAACAAACTCTTCTGGTCCCAAACGCAGCAAAATCGCCGGCTCGCGAAGATGCGGAATTTCAAAAACATAGGCTTCGCCAATTTGCAAGTCTTCCTGATCAACAATTTTCATTGGTGCGTAATGATGTATCTGCTGAGATTTAACCCACGATTTAACCCACACGCCAGCTGTTCCCGCAAAAAAACCCAGAGACACCAAACTCAAATAACGAATAAAATCCCGGCGAGAAACATGAGTATCCCGATTCTGATCCAGCGGAAAATCTTCCGCCCACTTGGGAACTTGCCGATATTGATCCTTTAATCGTTTTTCAATCGGATCTGTCATAACCTGTCCTTTTCTTTAAATCCGTACTGTCAAAAGTCTTTCTTCACTGTGTCGCTACCAACCCTGTCATCCCTAAATTCTTTGCCAACCCTATCATCCCCGAGTAGCTTCTATCGGGGATCCATTCATAGTGTCTTTGCGAACCCCGTAGGGGCGCGACAATCTTGTTGATCTGAGATTGCTTCACTTCGTTCGCAATGACACGACAGGTATGTCTTTATCAATAAATAGGAGCTGTCCCACCTTTCTACTCTGTCATCCCCGAGTAGCTTCTGTCGGGGATCCATTCAGAGTGTCTTTGCGAGCCCCGTAGGGGCGCGGCAATCTTGTTGATCTGAGATTGCTTCACTTCGTTCGCAATGACACGACAGGTATGTCTTTATCAATAAATAGGAGCTGTCCCACCTTTTAAATCACCCACGGTTGGCTGTCTTCAATGGTGGTGCTGATAAAATTCACAATATCCATCTCCACCGGTTTTTGCTCAGTATCCACCATCAAGTGAACCTTGGTTCTAATGGTTTGACGGCCAAAAATAAAATGATTATTCGCTTTATTCTTGCGTTGGGATTCAATCACCGACTTGGGCCCAAAAAAAATCGCTTCCGATGGACAAACGGTGGCGCACATCGGTTTTAAGCCAATGGCCGTCCGGTCATAACACATATCGCATTTATTCATTTGCGCGCGCTCTGGATAAATTTTGGGAACACCAAACGGACAGGCAATTTGACAATTTGAACAACCGATACACCGCGGCTTTAACGACGATTGCACCACGCCATCATCGGTGCGTTTGATCGCATCTGCCGGACATACCGCGGCACACGCCGGATCATCACAATGCATGCACAAGGTCGGTCCGGTCTTAACGGAATCCGGGCGATTCAAAGGTTCCAAATGAATCATCGCCACCCCCCGATGAGTGCCGCATTCAGCGCACGCCGCTTCGCAGGCGCGACAACCAATGCAGCGCTGTGGGTCAATAAATAAATCGTTTTCTTCCAACCATGTGCTCATAAATTCTTCTCGACTACCTTTTCAATTCGTACCGCGCTCATTTTGAATTCCGGAATTTTTGAAACCGGATCCAACGCCCGCTGTGTCAGACGATTAATGGATTGTTTGCCCGCCCAATGATAAGGAACAAAAACCGTGTCAGGCCGAATGGTCTTGACCACCCGCGCTTTAAGCTGTACAGAATCTCGACGCGACGTGATCTTAACCAAATCGCCTTCGGCAATGCCATATTTCTCGGCCAAAAGCGGATGAATTTCCAGATACGGTTTAGGACATTGATCATTTAAAAACCCAATACGGCGGGTTTGTGTGCCCGAAAGATAATGATAAATCACCCGCCCGGTTGTTAAATAAATGGGATACTCTTCATTAATCGCATCCGCTGAAGGTTTATACGTAACCACATTAAAACGCGCCTTCCCGTCGGGATAATAAAACTTCCCGCCTTCAAACAAACGTGGTGTTCCCGGATGCCCAATCTCAGGGCACGGCCAAAACACACCCATTTCTTTTTCAATACGGTCATAGGTGATACCATAATAATCCGCGGTTCCACCCTTGGAAGCCACGCGCAATTCTTCAAACATCGATTCGGAATCCTTAAAATCAAAATATTTTTCTTTGCCCAACCGTCGGGCGATCTCCAAAAGAATTTCCCAATCAACTTTCGCTTCTGCTGGAGGATTAACAGACTTTTGCAGCCGAATCACCCGCCCCTCAGCGGAGGTGGACGTTCCCTCATCTTCTTCATGCAAAGAACCGGGCAAAATCACATCCGCGTAACGGGCTGTCTCGCTCATAAAAAAATCAATATTGGCGTAAAACTCTAACTTTTCTAAAGCCTCGCGGGTAAAACCACTATCCGGCAAACTGACCAGCGGATTAAAACAAATGCTCAACAACCCCCTGATTTTGCCGGCGTGAATTTCATTCATAATTTCCTGCGCGGACAATCCTTTGCCGGGCAAATCTTTCTCGTCGATGCCCCAAACTTTTGAAATATACTGACGATGCTCGGGATTGGTGATGTCGCGGTTGCCGGGCAGTTGATCGCATTTGTGCCCGTGCTCACGGCCGCCCTGCCCATTGCCCTGACCGGTGATGGTCGCGTAACCACAGCCGACTTTGCCGATTCTTCCCGTCGCTAAAACCATATTGATGCACGAAAGCACATTATCCACACCCTTGGTGTGATGTTCAATCCCGCGAGCATGAAGAAGAAAACTCCGCTTGGCCTTGCCCCACCACAGCGCGGCGGTCTTAATGCTTTGCGCCGGAACTCCGGTCACCTTCTCACATTCATCGACGGTATAACCTGCCACCGTTTTTTTGACTTCTTCAAAACCGACCGTATGCGCATCAATAAACGCTTGGTCAATATCACCTGCCTGAATCATCAAATTTAAAAGAGTATTAAACAAAAAGGAATCTGTTCCCGGGCGAACCGGTAAAATCAAATCCGCGGTACGCGCAATAGGGGTGATACGCGGATCCACCACAATCAATTTGGCTCCACGAGTATCCCGAGCCTTCCAAATGTAATCGGTGGTGATGGGCGCGCATTCGCTAACATTGGTGCCGGCGCATAAAATCACATCAGTTTCCAAAATATCCGCCCACGAATTGGCGGCACGATCAATGCCAAACGCTTTTTTATTGCCCGCGCCCGCCGAGACCATACACAGCCGGCCGTTATAATCCAAGTTCGCGGTTTGAAGAGCAACTCGAGCAAATTTCCCGACCAGATAAGACTTTTCATTGGACAACGAGACGCCAGACAACATCGCGAAACTGTCTTTGCCGTATTGGCTTTGAATACGCTCAATCTCGGAGGTAACCCGACTATAAGCCGCCTCCCACGAAACCGGTTCATAACCTTTGCCACGGCGATTTTCCAACGGATGCAACAGCCGGTCAGGATGACTGCCCTGCATGTAACGTTTAACTCCTTTGGGACACAGCTTGCCTTTATTAAAGGGAAAGGCTTCCCACGGGTCAAAACCAATAATGGCATTGTCTTTGACTTTTAAAATAATGCCGCATTGCTGACCGCAAAAACAACAATGAGTTTTGACCCGACGATCCGGCTGACTGTCGGTTTGATCCCAGCCGCCGGGGGGAACATGCTTGGAATGCGGACCAAATTGTTCAATAATCAATTCTTCCGAGATCGGTAATTTTGCCATAAAACTCCTTGCGCGGCTTATTGGCCGCTGATATCAAATTTTCCCTTTAAACGCTGGTGTTGCGTGGTCATCAAAAGTTGTCGTCGAGCTGCTGGACTTAGATCTTGGACGGAAATCTTTTGATCATCTGGTTCAAATTGAAAACCCAATTCCCGCAAAATCGTTTTCACATCACCTTTCTGAACTTGACTAGTAAAACCTTCACCTGTCTTCGGACAAATGGCTAATGAGCCTTCTTGCTTTTCCTTAATATACAGTTGGGCGCCCATTTGCGAAGCTCGTTGAAAAATATGAAAGAATTTTCCAAACGGCAAATACACCAAGAAGGAAACAACTGTCCAACAATGCACCGTCGATAAAATCCGATAATGCTGGCCGCCCAAATAATGCGTGCTAAAGGTCAAACACAAACCCGAAAGGGCCACCGCCATCAGAATCAACAACGGCAGAATATCATTAGCAAATGTTTGTGTGGTCATTTCTCCCGGGTGAATCAAGCGCCGCGCGAAAGCCATGCTGCAGCCGACGATAATCATCACAGAACAGAAATTTAGCGAATTAAAAAACAGATAGCCAATAAAACCGTAAGGATCAAAAATCATGGTGGCAAAGCCAAAGACGTGCAATTGATACATATACGCATCGCCTGTCGGATGAGCAAAATGCAACCAGCCAAAAACCAATGGGAAGGTGATCGCAAAACCCATCACGCAGCCCCATGCCAAAAGAAAATGCATCACCCAGCGATAGGCACTGCGCCGGCCAATGAATTTTTGTAAAACCATATTTTCAAAAACCGCCTTAAAAACTAAAGCCGTATTTGCAAAAAAGTTTTTATTAAACACCAAGGCTAAACTGCGCTGCCACAAGACGCGCGTCGGCGGGCGGGACAACCAAACGGAGTAACGATACACACTGCCAAAAACCGCGAACACAGTCGCAATTAAGTAGGGAACCAAGGCGGCATCAAAATAAATCAATTTACGGGAACCCAAAACCACCAAGGCTGACAAAATCGCTACGCCCAAAAGGCCCCGTAAGATTCCAGCTGGATATAATCGCATTAACACGAAATCATTTCTCCTAAAAAAGTATGAGTTAATTATCTCACAGAATTTTTTTCATTAAAGTGAAAAAGCTTTTCTTATAAAACACATCCCTTTACCAATCTACGGGGAAATAATCTTTAAGGAATTTGCCGCACCAATGTTTGCCGGTTAAGATGCCGTGAAAAAACGGGTCACACACCCGCGCGGCTCCGTCGACAATATCCAAAGGCGGCTGAAAGTCGTGCATGTTTTGTTTGCGTTGCGACAGCACCAGCGGATCTTCATCAGTCACCCAACCGGTATCCACTGCGTTCATAAAAATACCATATTTCGCCAAATCGCTGGCGGAGGTGTGCGTCAACATATTCAAGGCCGCCTTGGCCATATTGGTGTGCGGATGACGATCGGTCTTGGTAAAACGATGAAACTTGCCTTCCATCGCCGAGACATTGACGATATGCTTTTGGCCGGTATTGTCCCGCTTCATCATCACGGATAATTTATTGCACAAAACAAAAGGCGCGATCGCATTGACCAATTGCAACTCAATCATCTCGGCAGTGGGAATATCGCCCAAACGCAAACGCCAGCTGTTCATTTCCCGCAAATCGACTTGCTGCAAATCGGCATCCAATTGACCTTGGGGAAAAATTGTTTCTGCTGACAAAGCCGTATCGTGTGTGTAGGGAATTTGTGATAATTTGGCCGACGAGCTCAACCCAATCCCAATCATTTCACCATTCCAACCCAGAGCCGGCATCGTTTCATCAGCCCGCGAATCCGAAGCATTGGGCAATAACTTGGTTTTGCATTCTTCAAAAGGCCGCAATAGCGCCTGCACAGACGCCGACAATTCAGAGAACTTTAACATTTCATTGGTTAGCAAATGACTATAAAACCCCGGCGGGCGCCGAACCGTTTGCGCGGCATTATTAATCAACAGATCCAAACGATCATATTTTTGTTCAACGTAGCGGCAAAAAAGCTCGACGCTGGGCGTATGCCGCAAGTCCAAACCATAAATATGCAAACGATCTTTCCAATCAGAAAAATCTTTTTCGCGCTCATACCTCAAGGCGCTGTCAACGGGGAATCTCGTCGTTGCAATCACGGTGGCCCCGGCGCGCAACATCATCAAGGCGGATTGATAACCGATCTTTAAGCGCGATCCGGTAATCAAAGCCACTTGTCCTTTTAAAGACGCGGTTTGAAAACGCTTGGCATAATTAAGCTCCGCGCACGCTGGGCACATCGCATCATAAAAGAAATGCAGGCGGGTAAATTCCGCTTTACAAACATAACAAGCCCGCGGATTGACCAAGGTCATCTCTTGCGAAGCTTCCTCGGCGGCGACGTGAGTGATTTGCAAAGGGGCAACAAAAACCGCATCCTTGCGCGCACTGCGTATGCCGGTTAAAGCGCGAGCATTGCGCTCATGATCGTCAATCTTTTGCCGTTTTAACCGATCGCGATCACGATGACGTTTGCGCAATTCGTATTTATCCGGCCGGGAAATCTCACCCGCCGCCCGCAACAGGGCAACTTTCTGTTGGCTGGACAAATGCGCCAACTCAACGCTATTTTCAGCCAGATAGCGCAAAGTCAAAATACAATTCTGGACATCTTCCGGAGAAACTTTAGGCAATGCTATCCGCTCTGTGTTGTGCATATCACCCTTCAGGTAAGAATCACTTTATCCGCGTCAAACTCATTGACTTTTTCTCGCAATAAAGCAAAAGGACCCGGATCGTTTTCTAATTCATCGGAAAACGTAACCCATCCCGACTGGGAACCACCGTGAATTTCCGCAACTGGTTGGCGCTTATTATCGAACAATTTTTTAACCTCTACATCAATGGTCTGCTCGGGCAAACACATTTCATACTTCCCGCCGACTTTAATCAAATTCCGTGCCAAAATCCTAGCTGACTTTTTAGAAACATCGTACTCGTCTACTAACCCAGTAAACCGATACGCACTGTATTGCGAGCAACTGCTATCGTATTCCTGACCGGCTTGACCGGGATTGCCGTGCAAAAATCCGCTGATAAACCCACGATTCGACGTCGCAAAAATATCGCGCAAATGCTGGGGATTAAATGGTCGGCCTGCCGCCAAATCATCAATCGCCCGACGATAAGCCCGGGTAATCATCGACAAATAATAAACCGATTTGGATCGCCCCTCGACTTTAAACGAACAGACCCCGGCATCGCGCAACTGCGCTAAAGAATCAATCGCGCACAAATCTTTGGAGTTCATCAAATAACTGCCGTTTTCATCTTCGTCTAATTCAAACAATTCATCCGGCCGCTCGGACTCCTTAATATAATATTGCCCGTCGGGCGCGGTGTATTTTGTTTCCGGCGCTGCGTCGAGACTTTTAGCTTTTTCATCCTGACAACACGCCGAAGGTTCTTCGCCTTTTTTATAAACTTTATACTCCCAGCGGCACGAATTGGTGCACGCACCTTGATTACCGTCGCGGCTGCTCAAATAATTGGAAATCAAACAGCGCCCTGAATACGCCATACAAATCGCGCCGTGCACAAAAGATTCCAATTCCATCTCTGGACAAGCCTCATGAATCTCCTGCATTTCTTTAATACTAATCTCGCGCGAGACAATAATCCGTTTAGCGCCATTTTTCTGCCAAAATTTGACTGCCGCATAATTGATGGTATTGGCTTGCACAGAAATATGAATGGTCTCCTCAGGAAAGCTTTCCATCATCAACATAATCAGCCCCGGGTCAGACATAATCCACGCGTCCGGCCGACACAGCGCCAAAAGCTCAGCAATGTATTTGGCAAACGACGGCAGTTTGTGATTATGAGGAAAAATATTAGCGGTTACGTAAGCTTTCTTACCTCGATCGTGGACATAGTTGACCGCTTGCGCGACTTGCTCAAAACTTTTAAACCCATTCTCCCTGGAGCGCAATGAAAATCGGGGAATACCCAAATACACCGCGTCGGCGCCAAAAGCGCAAGCAAATTGCACTTTTTGAAAATCCCCGCCGGGCATTAAAAGTTCTGGTTTAACCATCAAGACATTCTCTTTTTATGTAAAAAATAAATGATAACAAATAATGCCTCTGCCGCGAATGCCCCCACGCCCAATGGTTCTAACCACGCATCTGGTTCCGGAGCAATCAAAGGCAAGCCGATGGTGCGGCTGGCCGCATAGGCCGCCAGTGATCCGACGGCAATAACCATTCCAAGGTTCCAGCCCCAATCTTTCTGCTGTAAAATACCCCAGGCGGCCAACAATGAGCCCAAAGCATTAGCATAAAAAAGCCAGCCTTTATAAGCCGCTTCTGTAAAACCATCAGGAGCTTCGATACCGTGAATCAAACCCGTGATACTCATCGCGCCAATAGCCAGCCACATTAAAAGCCGTGCCGTTCTCCTCATGATTTACTCCTTTTCTAAAAAGCGCACCATTGTTGGATTTGTCCGCACACTGCCATAATAAAAAATCGCGCACGTACCTTCGTACACTTCACAACTCAAAAACTCTTTCTCAAAATCTTGCGGCGCATTCGCGAATTTATACGTTCCGACGCCAATCTTAACTTTGCTGAAATCTTTGACTTGATTTTTAATCGCCTGATTCCACTGCGCAAATTCCACCGGATCCGGCGAGTAATTCATGATCGTCACAAAATCAATGAGCCCGCTGTCAATCCACGCAGCCCAACTTTGAAAAGCTTCCGCGTACGCCCGTGAATAAGGCATGCACCCGGTGGTCGAAATTTGAATATCCGGTCGTATTGCTCTCGCCTTTTTGATCAACATCGTCAGCAATTCAGTGACTTGCGTGCGCTGCCAATCTTTCCACTGAAAACTATTTTCATCAATTTCTTTAAGTCCCGACGCTGTTTTAAAACGTTGTCGGTTGACAGCGGTTTGCCCATAATGCGGCTGCCAATCGGGATAACGAATATAATCGAACTGAATGCCGTCAAGCTCTGGATAAGCCCCAACCAAATCTGCAACAATCACAGCCAAATCGGCACGGACCCGAGGATCGCCCGGTTCTAGAAAATACTGGCTATCAATCTTATAATCTTCAATGACCTTCTTACGACCCAAGTTACGCGTTAAAACATCTGCCCCATATTTTTGCAGAATAGGGGCATCTGTATTAATGCCTAAACTTAATAGATTCATCCACGCGTGCACCTGTATCCCTTGGGCGTGCGCTTTCGAAATCAACAAAGCCAATGAATCCTGACCAACACTCTTTAAATTCTGCTGATACGGTTGGCTATCCGCTACTTGCGACGGAAACCAGCTTTGATTGGATCGATATACCTGCACAAAAAGAGTATTGATGCGCGTTTTCTTGGCAAAATCAATCAAGGTGTCAATTTCCTGGCCACTGGACAAAACTTGCTGATCTTCAATCACCGACACAAACAACGCGCGTTTCGACCCATCTTCTGCCCAAGTCAAAGAACTCTGAGCAAAATACAAGCACATTAAAAACACAATACCCAGCTGATATTTTTTAACTCTCATGGCACAAACGGTGAATCCGCAAGCTTAATCTCAGGATGGTTCCCGACATAATAGCGAAAATACCATTCCGTGGTAAAAAGCACAACGCGCCGACCTTGATCATCCGCCGCCACTGACGAACCTTGCGGCAAGGTTGCCAATAAATCTTCATTGCTCAAAGACGACTGCACCCAACGCAGAATTTTCCACGGCATCGTATCCAAATCAGTCGGCGATCCATATTCATCTTTCAAACGATACTGCAAAACCTCAAATTGCAAAGGTCCCACCGCCCCTAAGAGGGGGGTGTTCTGACGAGAGTTGTGCAATGAGAACGACTGCACAATATCCTCCGCCAAAAGATGGTCCAATCCTTTGCGAAACGATTTGGCTGTCGCCGATGAAGAATTTTGCAAATACGCGAAACATTCGGGCGCAAAACGCGGAATTTCAGAATATGTCAATTTGGCGTCAGTGCTGATCGTATCGCCAATACGAAAATCCAATTTTGTAACAAAACCAACAATGTCGCCGGGATACGCTTGATTCATAATTTCCCGATCGCGTCCAAAAAGATTAAACGAATCCGACAAACGAATCTGACGCTGGCTGCGGGCGTGATACACGCTCATGTCCCGATAAAACTGACCAGAACAAACGCGGGCAAAAACCACGCGATCTCGATGCAAGGGATTCATATTGGTTTGCACTTTGAAAATGAACGCCGAAAAATGCTGATAATCCAAAGGCACCACACCCACAGTCGATTTGCGCGGCGACGGCGGGACAGAGTATTCCAGAAATCCTTTGAGCAAAAGCTCGACCCCAAAATTATTGGACGCGCTGCCGAAAAAAACCGGCGTTGTTGTTCCAGCCAAAACAGCCGCGGCATCAAATCCACCGTGCGCGCCTTCTAGCATCGCCAATTCTTCAATAACCTCGTCATACACTGGCTCATCGAGAATATCTTTAACCAAAGGATCATTCAAGTCGTGAATGGATACCGGCGCGCGATACGCCCCCCCGGGAACCCGCTCAAACAAATGCACCGCTTTTTTCAACCGGTCATAGATGCCTTTGAATTGTTGACCATTGCCCAGCGGCCAATTGATCGGAAACGCGTGCAAATTCAAGACCTTCTCCAACTCATCAATCAGCTCCAAAGGCGACTTAGACGGACGATCCATTTTGTTCATAAACGTAAAAATCGGTATCGCCCGTTTACGGCAAATCTCAAACAATTTCTGCGTCTGGCTTTGAATCCCTTTGCCGGCATCAATAACCATAACAACCGCGTCAACGGCCATCAAAACACGATACGTATCCTCGGAAAAATCTTTGTGTCCCGGAGTGTCCAATAAATTCAAGCGATAATTTTCATAATCAAACTGTAAAACCGTCGAGGAAATCGAAATCCCACGCTTTTTTTCCAGCTCCATCCAGTCGGACGCTGTTTCACGCTGTTTCTTTTTGGCAGTCACTGAACCAGCCAAATCCAAAGCGCCGCCGTACAATAGCAATTTCTCGGTTAAAGTTGTTTTACCGGCATCAGGATGTGAAATAATCGCAAACGTGCGCCGGCGGGCTATTTCTTTTTGCAATTCGTCATTCATAATTTCTACATTTCTCTCCAAGTGACCACATACAATTTTTCAACCGCTTTGCGCGCCCACGGAGTCCGGCGCAAAAAATGCAAACTTGATTTGATGCTGGGTTCATGATTAAAACAGCGAATGTCTACGGCGCGGCCCATTTCTGACCAACCGCAATGTTGCACCAAAAATTCTAAAATCATCAGCAAAGTCACGCCGTGCAATGGATCTTTATTTTTTTCCATGGGAAAAATGTTATTGTTTAATCTTAGCGGTGTTGCTCTGCGTAGCAGATGATTTTATTCATCATATCGACGCACTCAACCGGATACGCGCCGACAGCCGTCTCGCCAGAGAGCATCACATAATTGGTGCCGTCTAGAATCGCATTGGCGACATCTGACACTTCAGCGCGGGTTGGCCGCAAATTCTCGGTCATGCTTTCTAACATTTGTGTGGCCGTCATCACAATTTTCCAAGAACGATTGCATTGGCGAATAATTTGTTTTTGAATAATGGGGACCTCATACAAAGGAACAGAAACACCCAAATCCCCTCGCGCGATCAGAATTCCGGCGCAAGCATCCATAATGGAGGTCAGATTGCGAACACCTTCACGATCTTCAACTTTCGCAATCAATAAAGGTTGATGACCATTCTTGGGGATATGCTTTTTTAAATTGGCAATATCTTTCTTGCTACGCACAAACGATTGCGCCACAAAATCAATTTTATTCTTCAAGCTAAACTTCAAATTGATCAAATCTTTGTCCGCAAAACCCTTAAATTGCAAATGCACATCTGGAATATTAATCCCCTTGCCCTGTTTAACCACGCCGCCAACAAAAACCTTGGCGCGTAAAGTATTTTTGCTATGCCCCTGAACAATCAAGGCAATATTGCCATCATCAATAAAGATATAACTTCCCTTTTTAATCTGCCCCAACGGGCCATCATAATCAAAAGGCAAAATGCTGCTCTGACCAACAACATTTTTATTGGTCAACAAAACTTCTTGTCCTTTTTTGATCATAATCCCTTGCGGATCTTTGAGCTGACCAATACGCACACGATAACCTTCCAAATCGCCTAAGATCTTAATATCCCGACGATATTTTTGATTAAGCTCCCGGATAATGTCAATCTTTTCTTGATGTTCAGCTAATGTGCCATGCGAAAAGTTTAACCGCACCACATCCATGCCGGCACGCATCATTTTTAATAAAACAGACCGCCCGGCTGAGGCTGGTCCTAGGGTACACACGATTTTGGTTTTGGGCATAAACAGCTCTTGTCTAATATAGTCTTTGGGAACATTCGGTCATGCGATGATTGTGCAATTGTACCACTATCACTGATTTTGTCCACTTTACAAAATCGAGGCTATAAAACCTACGAAAAAGTAGCCAGCCGCTATTTCTTTAAAAAAAGCGGACCAATAACAATGCTGGATTGCTCTTGCAAACGCGGCTGAACTTTTAAAAGCATTGGCAAAGGTTTATCTGAATTTTGCGGGTCGACCTTGACCCAAAACAATTGATAGGATTGACCATAGGTTTGCTCCATCGTGCTCGAATTGGATCCAAACTGCAAAATAAAGTCGGACTGCCCTTTGATAAAGAAAATCAAATCCCCACCATTAAACGCATCCAAATCTTGTGAAAACTCTTGCCAATTTTTTCCTGCAACAAGATGAACAGCACTCTGAGCAAGCCCGTAATGTTCTTTCAAGAACTTCAAATCAACCGATTGACGCGTGACAATATCATAAAAGGACTTCGCTTTGAGCAGTTCATTCTGATCAAAGAATGTCCCCCCAAGCGGTATATTTTCCAAAGAGGTAATCACTTGCTGCTGCTGAAGTTGTGGCAAGAACATGGTTAGAAGATAGGCGGTATATACCGACCATTCTGCGTCAAAACCAAAGCGACCATCAACGGGATTATCATTGCCGACAGGTGACGAGACATAAACCGGCTGACGCTTTTTTTGCGCGAGAACCTTTTTAAATTCCTGAATATTGGCAAAAAGCTTTTTGCGCTCCACTGTCTCCAGCTGATGAAATTGCAAAGCACTGTCGATGCTGTGCGGCGCATGCGAAACATTGCTAGCGCTGATCACAACCACCGCAATCATAATCAAAGCCAGCACCCGCCAATTGTCCTGATAAGCAAAAAGCCAAAACATTAAAACTAAAATCAATAAAACACTTTCAACATAAACGTAATAATAAGGAAAATACAACATACTGGGAAACACCGTATCCGTCGGCATCAAATACGGGTGAACTCTCATATGCGGCAACAATAAAGCTTTGCTCAAAATCACCAACAGAATCGTCAAGGCAAACAATTTATTCTTGGCCGCGGGTTTGCCTCGAAACACCAAAATCAAAAGGCCAAGACAAGCGATTAAAGCCATACTGCCCAGCAGAGTCAAATCCCAATGGCCAAAATTGCGCTGAACAAAAAAACCAAACGAACGAACAAGATCTTTAATCGTCGATAAATTAGAAAAATATTGCGCATAATGGTGCCAATAAGCCTGATGCCAATGATTGTTCCCATCAAATTGCCGTGAATAAAAATAAAAAATCGTGCCCAATGTCAAAAGAATCCCTAATGTCGCTAAAGTGTATTTACGCAATCTCTGGCTGAACACAATTTCTCGTCCTTGATAAAACCACAAATACAGAATATAAATGGGAAATAAGAACACAGCCGATTCATCCGTAAAGAATCCACACAATAAAATCAGACAAAACAAAATCAAAACAGACAGTTTAACCTGATCAAAACGATTCTTACTGGCCGCCAAAATATTAAAGCCAGACAAGAAAAATGTGATGACCAAAATTTTGGCAATGCGAAATGGAAACAACATCGTCGCTAATGACGCCCCCGCGTTGAGCATCAACATCGCGGCAATACTCGCTAACAAGAAATTACCCGACAGCCTCCAAACCAAAAGCCCCAGCAAAAACACGTTTAACAAATGCAAAAAAATTAAGAAATAATCCCGTAAAAAATCTGCGCCCCACATTTGTCCGATCTTAAACGTCATCATTTCGCATAAATTTGAAACTTGCCGCGGACGAAAAGCTCCTACGGTGTAACGGCTGACCAATGGTTTTTTAAAATCTGCTGCGGTAAACCCTGTGTGCAGAGTCAATTTTTCGACATCATCCATACACCAGAAAAACCGATACGACGATATTTCATCCTGCAGCCAAGAAATCGGCCGCGTATTGGCATAGGCGAAAAGGATAATATTAATTAAAATAAACAGAAAAACACCAAGGAAGGTTTTGTTACTAAAAGCAGCCTTTAAATTCGCAGAGAACATAGGACAAATTTCTAATTACTTCTTTATTACCAGAATTTTATTCAATCCGACCATTGATGCGCAGGCAATCCAGTGCCAGTTTTTGAGCGATGATATTTTGAACATCTTGATTGTCAAAATACCGCGTGTGAGAAACGCCAAATCCGCCGGTATTGACTTCTTGGTCAACATGCACCACCGCGTCATATGCTTCATTAAGGTTTTTTAACGGATAGGCAATCGGATCGTCGAGATCAAAAATATTGATCCATTGGCCGTGTTTGTATTCTAACGGAACGGGACTTTTAAAAAGCTCGACCCCATATTGCAAAGCAAACAGGGCCATCGGCGAGCCTAATGTAAAGAAATTGCTAAAAAGAAACCATTTATGAAATATATGGTGAGCTTTAAGCTGATCATAAACAAAATCGGAAGCGATGACCGTCCCCAAACTGTGCGCGATAATCGACATGTATTGTTTCTCGCCGGGCATCGCGCTGGAATCTTCCATCGAACTGAGCACCTTCTTAATTCGCTCTTGAATTTTAGGATACGCCTCGCTATTTTTATAGCCAATAATATCGCTGATGGATTCGGCGGCGAAATCGGTGCGCAAACGAAAAATAGGACGGGTCACAAACGAAAACATCTTGGACGCAAACGCGCGAAAACCTTTGGGCCGATGCTCGACAAAACCTTTCTTTAAAAGCGCAGCCAATTTATCCTGATTGACTGCCAAAACATCATCCCAAATAATTTCGCGAATCACAATATTATAGCTCTGGTTTTCTGTCGTTCTTAATCTTTCCTGCAAAGCGAGATTAAACTTTTCGGTCAAACCTTTAATCAGCTTCTGGGCATACCCCGGCGACGGCTTGCCTATCCCGTGGACAATAATGACATTGATTTTCTTTCTCATAATGGTAAAAACTCCTCAAAAATAAGCAGGGACAGACCTTAAGAAAAACTCCAGCCTGTCCCTGTTCTAATTTACTTTTTCTTATCTTTTTTTTGCTTACCGCTTTTGCCCTTGTTCTTTGGGTTGGTATCGCCCATTTTGAAACTCCTATGTTAGAAATAGTTGCAAGAAAGCCCAATCGCCTTCTCATCGTTTGCTATTGTACCACCAGCTGGAAATAAGCAATGCCGTTTCTTTAAAAAAACAGATCAATCCCAACTTTTCTACCCGCTTTTGTAAGTTTTTTTAATTATTTTCGACGGACCCCCTTGCCACGCAGTGTTCTATGTGATATATAACAGTCATGGGGTATCGATCGTCAGCCAAGAAAGGGTCACACACATGTTGAGTTTTTCGGTCACATTTAAACCAGGGGCATCGATTTACGAGCAGATTATTTATGCTGTCAAAAAAGCTATCGTCACCGGCCAGCTAAAGCCTGGGGAAGCTTTTCCTTCCGTGCGGGAATTAAGCCGCGAACTTAAAGTCAACCCCAACACCGCCCTGAAAGTCATCAACCTGCTGGTGCAAGAAAATATTCTCGAAATCCATCCCGGAATTGGCAGCGTGATCACTCAGCTACCGCAAGCCAATCAAAAACAACGTGATCAAATCCTAAAGACTGAGGTTGAGCGCTTAATCATCGAAGCCCGCCGTTTATCTATAAAGAAGAAAGAGCTTTTCGATGCTATCTCAGAAAATTGGCAAATAGAACCCTAGGAGGAAATACCCATGGACTATATGATTGAAACACAACAATTAACCAAATGCTTTAAACGCAAAACTGCAGTGAATCAGCTAAACCTGAAAGTTCCCAAAGGGTCTATCTTTGCCTTTTTGGGAGCCAATGGCGCCGGTAAAACCACAACCATCAAAATGATTATGAATATCATCGCTCCTACCAGCGGCAGGGCGACGGTCTGCGGCGTCGATTCGCTGCAATTATCTCCCAGCCAATTGCAAAGCATTGGTTATGTTTCTGAAAGTCAAGAATTGCCCGAATGGATGAGCTGTCAACAACTGCTCGATTATTGCAAGCCGATGTATCCGTCGTGGGATGATAATTTTTGCCAAGCCTTGATTAAGCAATTTGATTTGCCTTTAACAGAGAAACTGCGTCATTTTTCGCGCGGCATGAAAATGAAGGCTGCCTTAATCTGCGCGATGGCGTTTCGACCACAACTTTTGATCTTAGACGAACCTTTTAGCGGTTTGGATCCTCTGGTTCGTGAAGAACTCATCGACGGATTATTAGAAATCACATCCAGCGAGAGTTGGACGATTTTTGTTTCTTCTCACGATATCAATGAGGTCGAACGTTTAGCCGACTGGGTGGGAATCCTCCACGCTGGCGAAGAAAAGATCACCGAAGGTGTTGAATCTTTGCAGAACCGCTTTAAACACATCGAAATTTTGCTGGGCGATGATTCGACTCAGAGCACCAAGCTTCCCGAGAATTTTATCTCGTGTCAACAAAAAGGCCGTGTGCTGCGATTAATCCACGATGCTTATCAGCCCGGCCGCACAGATGAAGAAATCAAATGTTTGTTCCCAACAACCACCGATATCAAGGTGCAGGGCATGACTTTGCGCGAAATATTTATTGTTTTAGCAAAGCAATACCGACTCACCAGTGGCCGAGGAGGTGTTTGATATGAACACCATTCAACTTATCTTTAAAAAAGACGTTTTGAGATTGCGCTGGCTCTTGGTGTGCTGGGTGGGAATCATCGCTCTGCGCTGTGTCATCAGTTCAAGTTTCTTCCTTGATAATATTGAAACACAAACACGCATGCTGCAGTCCTCTCAATGGATTTTTTCATTGATGGTCTTTATGCTCTTTGTTCTGATCCCGCTCTTGGTTCACGACGACAGCTTGATCGGATCCACGGCGTTTTGGATGGGCAAACCTTTATCGAGAAAAGCCTTGTTGATTTCAAAAACCATTTTTATTTTATCTTTCTTTATTGTGTTGCCAACCACGGCGGAGCTTTTGACTTTAGCCGAGAATGGTATTACGGCGCATTATCTCTGGCTGGCTATGCCGCAAATTCTCTCAACATGGGGCGGCATTGCTTTACCCGTCTTTCTTTTAGCGTCGATGACGAAAAAGTTTAGTCATTTTGCGATTGCTTTATTTGGAATCGGTGTTTTTTGTATTGCCGCAAGTCTTGTAGAGAAAAATGCCTTTAATTTTATTATGAGTCATGGTGAACAAACACCTGATAATTATTTCTTCTTCATTGAATCCATAAATATTACTATCTGCATCGTTAATGCAATCATTGTCGGTTTAAGTGCCCTGACGCTCATCACCTATCAATACTTAACTGGCGATACGCGCAAAACAACATCTTTAACAATCATGTTCTCAATCGTTCTAATAATCGTCAATTATTTCTGGTGTTGGGATTTTATGAAAACCTTTTCAACTCACGATAAACTTTTATCCTCACCGCCCAAAACACAAATTCAACTACTTTTACAAACAACTAATCAACAGTCTCAACCAGAAATTGTTAAATTCGCCAATGCCAGTAACCCTTTTACCGTAGAAGTGAACTATTATCTTGATCTTGCCCCGGATCAATTTGTCGTTAACATATTCCATGAACATTATCAAATTGACTCAACAGCTGGCCTTATTCCCTACGACTGGAGAAAGGAATCAAACGAAAATAATGATTATGTTAATAAAGAACCCTATCTAATTTCCTTAATCAATCTTTTTAAGGGGTACCATGTGATCCCCTCCATTGAACAAAGTTCGAAAAGAAAACCAAGTTACCAATACACTATTGACGGCGAGGAAAGTTTTGAATATCCTCTGGCTCATCGACAGTTAGGCGCAAGAATGTTTTGGCAAATTTATCGATACCAAATCACATCTACTGTCCCATTTAGAGAAAATGCTCACGATAAATTCTTCTCTCAGCAATTTATCGTTAAAAACATCGAAAAATCAACCGATGAGATAACCGCAATCATCTTGGAAAAACAAGCTGTACTTAAATATGACTTATTAGCTACACGAGATATCAATAATATCGATGACTATGATTCTAGTATCCAATGGAATAATGCCATCTACCTCTTAAGAAATAATCAAACACAGGAAATTGTTTTTCCTTCTTTTGATTCTGATCAAAGAAACAAATCCGTTGGTGGTCCATTTCGCATATTAGAAGGCCGCGTCAGATATATTCATTTCTTTGGTAATGACAACGCTCCCCTAAATGATGACTGGCTCAAGGATGCGGAGTTGATCAGAGTGGATGCCATTGCGGAAGGACGACATCTGTACACTCACGGATTCTATGCGGAAACAACCGAACTTCCCGAGGAGTAAAAAAAGGAGACTCTTACCATGAATACTATTCAACTTATCTTTAAAAAAGACGTTTTGAGATTGCGCTGGCTCTTGGTGTGCTGGGTGGGCATCATCGCTCTGCGCTGTGTCATTAGTTCAAGTTTCTTCCTTGATAATATTGAAACACAAACACGCATGCTGCAGTCCTCTCAATGGATTTTTTCATTGATGGTCTTTATGCTCTTTGTTCTGATCCCGCTCTTGGTTCACGACGACAGCTTGATTGGATCCACGGCGTTTTGGATGGGCAAACCTTTATCTAGAAAAGCCTTGTTGATTTCAAAAACCATTTTTATTTTATCTTTCTTTATTGTGTTGCCAACCACGGCGGAGCTTTTGACTTTAGCCGAGAATGGTATTACGGCGCATTATCTCTGGCTGGCTGTGCCGCAAATTCTCTCAACATGGGGCGGCATTGCTTTACCCGTCTTTCTTTTAGCGTCGATGACACAAAGATTCAATCACTTTGCAATTGTTTTATTGAGCATCGGAGTTGTTCTCATTATCATCAACAACATACTAAATCTTCCTGTCAACTCGCTACTCTCTGGCAACTATATCCCCGACTACCATAATTTTCACTACACCTTAGGGTCACTTGAAATTTCCAAATTAATTATCACCAACATCATTACCATCTTCGGATCAATACTATTAATTACCCATCAATATTTAACTGGGAAAACTCGTAGAACAATTTTATTGTCCATTCTCATTTTACTCATCGTACCTGTTGCAAACTGGCATTGGTCTTGGGATTATTTAAAATCGTACACGGCTTATGACAAAGATTGGTCACATGAAAAGAACATCCGATATCAACTGCATTTGCATAAAACCGATCCTCAGCCACAAACAAAGATTGCCGAATCCACGGCGCAAAGTAATCCGTTTACCATTACAATCGACTATTATCTTGATATCGACCCCGCACAATTTCTGGCCGCAAAATTTAGCGAAGATTACCAATATAACAGACTAACGAAATTTTGGAATCACGCCAGCAGCTTAAGTTCATTGTCCCTAGGGAACAACTATGTCGAGACTGAGCCCTATATCATTTCCCTTATTAATCTTTTTGAAGGATACGACTTGATTCCCTCTGTAAAGAACACATCAAACTCAAGACCAAATTATCAACATTTGATTGATGAATTTACTGAAAATCATACGCATTCCTTAACTGATTGGCAATTTAAAAATAAAATGTTCTGGCAAATTTATCGTTTTCGAATCACCTCAACCATTCCGTTTAAGAAAAATGCCAAAAACACATTATTTGCACAACAATATATCGTTAAAGATATTAAGAAAGCCCCACAAAAAGCAATAGCAACGATTCTCGAGAAAGATAGCGTATTGACATATGACCTTTCCGCTACAAAGAAAATCTATTACCACACCGATTATTATTCAAAGAAATCCGAGTGGAAAGAGGGAATTTATATCTTAAGAAATAATAAGACTCAAGAAATTGTCTTCCCCTCTTTTGATAATGACCCAAACAATAAAAGATTTAATGATCCCGGTCAAATATTACAGGGCAATATCCGACATATTCATTTCTTGGGCAATGATAATACTCCATTAGATGAGCAATGGCTAGCTGATGCAGAGTTGCTTCGTGTGGATGCGATTCCTGAGGGGCATTATCAATACAAACTTGCCTTCGACGCGGCAACAGCAGAATTTATTGAGAAGAACGAAAAGTAGGAACTGTCCCTACTTCATTATATTCTTGCGCATTAAGCAAGAAATACCTTTCTGACAGGATATTTGTTTTTATAAATTGATTCTTCAGGCGATACGTAATGAAATAAAATAACGGTTTAGTCGGGTTGGTGAATTGGTCACAAATCAAATGAATTGTTAATCCGAGGGCGATGCCGATAAATATATTGTTGAGGTAAAACACATATATCAAAATCCATAAAATAAACAAATACTCATACCCATGAAAGAATAAATACAGTTTCTTATCTTTGTGCGAGGTACAAAAATCCAGCAAATCTTTATACCGGAAAGGAATTCGTCGCTTCGAAATGTAATATTCCAAATAATGATCCAGATCAATGAGAACCCCGCTGACAAAACACCCCAAAGAAGCCGGCCACGAGTGCAGCATCGCCTGTAATCCTAACGCTACTCCTGCCGAAACAACAATATGATAACTCGCCTTCATCGCAATCCTGTTCTGTGAAAAATATTATTTAATCTTATTTAAAGCATTTTTTATAAAAAGTAGAAGCTGTCCCTACATTCGCACGGCGTGGCCGGTTTGCAGCAGCAAATTGTTTAAGAAAATATCCTCGTCGGGCAGAGCTTTTGTTTTATCCTCATCTTTCCCTAGCCTGCTCTTTAACAAAAGCGTGGGAATAAAAACATCCGCCAGATAACGAGCGTATTTCTCAGGGCGGCTGCTGCGCACAATGATGCGGTCGGCTTGTTTAATATAGGACAAAACAAAATCTCTTGCCGCAACACCTTCCTTGGTATTCATCTCCGGACAATCAATGCCGCGTAATCGCAAGGTTTCAATGCGTTCAAAATTAAAACCTTGGTCAAAACGCACTTTCAAGGTGTCACCATCGATTACCTTCTCGACAATCGCCTCGTAAGTAAAAAGAATACTGTCGCCGGCACCCACGACTTTTGTAAAATGATACCCTCCGTCTTTGGGATACGAAGTCACAATATCACCGACCACAAATTGTGCGGCTGTTCTGACCGATAATTTTTCAAGATTACCAAATCCTAAATCCAATCGCAAACCGCTGTCTGTTTTATTGGCACGAGCATCCGGACGACGAATAATTTTGTAATGATACAATTCTCCCCGCAAAGGTTTAAGCGGCTCTCTTGAAATCGGTTGAATAGGCTCAGGGTAAATTTGTGTCGTAGACTTTATTTTTTCCGCTTTGATGCGGGCCATCAGCTGATCGCTGGTCCAGCCATTGCGTTGGGCTTGCGTTTCCAAACGCTTGCGCAGTTTATCGTCGGGGATTCTTGCCAAAACGCGAAAATGCCGCCATTCCAATTGTACACCGCGGTGTACAATTGGAAACTTAGGATACGCTTTTGCAAAACTAACACATTCGTGCAAAGTCGTTTTATCAACTTTCAGATCCAGCGCCAAACGATTGATCACCTGTCTGCCGTAATCGGCACGTTTAGCATATTGCAAAATGTGTTTGTCAATGTCCGTTCCTGTCTGCCAATAGGTGCGCACCTTCGCTTGTTCGACGCGTCGCTGGCCTTGCATTAATGTCGTGCGGACTTGGGTCAAAAGAATCGTGTACGGGGATTTAGCTGTTTGCAAACTTTTGGATATCATAAACAGGTTATCTTCTGAAACAAGAATTATCCTTCATCAAAAAAACTCTCTTCACTCGCAACATGCCGCAATCCACGGTTAATAATATCTATATCGAATTGCTCTGGATCAAAATCTCCGCCAAGCCACTCTCTCTTCTCTGCATATTCAGGATGGTCGGGATCGCGGATAATCTCTAGAAATCTTTCATACCCCCCAGGACCGCCGCAATCATCAGGCGGGCAACTGCGCTCACCGGCAAGACACAAAGGATATCTGGTGCCCTTCTGCGGGGCTAATACTTTTTCCAAAAAGACAGCATGTTCCCACCCATCACCAAAATCATATTCAAAAACAAACTGCCGAAGCTCGTCGACAGAGAAATCACCCAAACGAAACTCACCCTCATCCTCAAAATCATCAAGCTCTGAATAATCTTCACAAGGAATACTATACTTTTTCTTACCTATACAGAATTGATGCAAATGACAATTATCCCACTCCATCACAAGAATCAGTGTCGCCGCCAAACGCTTTAGAGTGATGCCGCTTTTAACCTGAAACCTGCGCCAAATTGCAGGTTGGATATTATTTAAGACGACCTTAAACTCTAACACTTTACTCTGCCCCAATAACGACGGATTCTTTTTACTGACAACTTTTGATTTCTTCACTTTACGTTTGGATTTGCTAGAAGAATCCTTGAAAGGACCGCCTTCTTTTTTAAATGCCTTGTTAAGCTCGTCACGCGCATAATCAAGCATGGGAAGTTCTTGAACCACTTGGGTTGTAATACCAAAAACGGCCAATGGCGCAAAAACAGATGCCAAATGCGCCTGCCGAATACAGATCATTTTTGGAAAAACCCGATTCTTTCTGACAGCCTCACATATTTGATTTAGAAAGTCCGCACCATGATCCACAGCATCAGCCAAATTCATATGAAGAATAAACCCAGACTCTTGATCTGCCATCATATAACAAAAAGGAAACCGTGGACGTTCGTCTGAGTTTCTAATAGGCATCTCCCCCATAAAACAGTCCGCCTCCCAAACCATTTCAGTTTTCTGAGCTTTGCTAAATACCTGTTCAAGTAAAACTTCATCAAATTTGGGAATAATTTGAATAACACGTTTTAATGGTTGAGGTGAAATAAATGCCTCTTGCCAAATTGTCCCTTGAGTTGTTTGAACAGGCGTGCGGGCTAAAAAAGTATAATAATCGCCCGGGCCCAGAATATCCGGATTATCTTTCGCGCGACGGGCAACATCCACAACCTGCTCAAGACAAACACTCATAAACACCGCATCATTTTCTTGAAATAACCACGGAAAAAATCCAGGCTCAAATCTACGAAACTGCGGCCAACCCTGTAAGGTCGGATATGACACGCCTGCCGCTTTACAAAAAGCTAAATCTTCTGGATTAAGCATGTTTTTATTTTCTAGAAATACCGTCAAGGAGTCTTTCTGATATAAAAAATCTATATCTGGCTCTTCAATATCATTTAAAACGGCTTCATGATAAGCAACAAGCCCCCGATCACCCAACATTGCGTCAAGCCCGCAACAAATACCCTCAGCACCCATCACAATACAATAAGCAATTTGTTCTGACTGCGGATCACGTACAGCAACAACCTCCCGATCTCCCATCCAACGCCACGGTTCCAATGCCACAAACGCATCCAGCGCGGCCAAGAGCCGCCGGGCAGTATTCTCAGACGGAAACAAGAACTTCTTATTGAGCTGATTTTGTCGAGCCATAATTCATTACACCTCTAATTTATACATTTATATTTTCACCGCTTCAACAACACCTCTAATAAAAACATTATTTTAATATAATTAGAATAATTCAAAAAATCTTTTTTCCAGAATCCCAACCTGTTGACAATTTAACCCGAATTTTGCATTTCTCTTTTTTATGCGCAACATATCGTCACGTACTATAGTGTAATGCAAAATTTGGGGTTAATTGTCAATAATTTTCACAAAAAAACCCGGCTGATTCGCAAATACGAACCAGCCGGGACAATTTTACTTCTTTATCGGCTATCGCCCTTACGCTTGGAAAAACAATCCTTACAATAGACGGGACGGTCTTCGCGCGGCAAAAGGAACGTCGCATTGTTGTTTACAATCTGCGCAAACAGCCTTATGCATTTCGCGCGGTCCACGGTCATATCCACCTTGAAAAGCCATGTGATTCTCCTGTTGTGGTTTTAGCGTTTCTTATGAAAACGCCCTGAAATATTTTATCGTTCTCTGCTTTTAGAAAAAAACGGTTTCTTTTTACCAGCAAACCCTCGACTGCCGCGGCTGTCGCGATCCCTATAAGATCTCTCCCCGGAAGGCGCACGATGACCACTTTCATAACTTCTTTCGCGAGGCGGGCCACTGCGTTCTGCGCGGCTATCCGGCCGGTTACCATGACGTGCGGCGCCATAAGAGGACGGCCCTGAACGAAAAGACGGCTTAGAAAAAAGTCCTCTCCTTATTAAAAGACGGTTTTTCCTTGGATTGATTAACCAAAATATCAACTTTGCGTTCCAAAAGGTCAATTGTTCCTGCAGCTTTTTTAATAAAAAAATCACATCCGCCGGTGATCCCGATTCAACAACCTCATCATTCTGCTGATCTTGCTGACTCATGTCTATGTCCTTTCGTTGATAAATCTTTTTGCCCAATAATATTTTTAGAAAACCAACTGCCTGCCTGACGCAAATCACACAGGGCTTTGACAGCCTTTAGTAAATTTTAACGATGGAGAAGATCTGGATTGATTGTCGTGATGAGTTCTCGGATATGAAAAATTACAAAATAATATTAAAAACCTGCTCCTTTAGAAACTTCAAAGAAAAGCATCATACAGGATACCCTTAAAAAAGCAATAAGCATTTTTTGTGGCTGTCCAGCCAAATTAAAAATGTCCTAGTTTAACCAAATTAAAAATGTCCTAATTTTAGAAGTTTCGTAAGCTCCCTTTGAGCTTAAACCCGTTGCGCCAATATGACCCCCTAGGCGGCACATATCGCGGCAATCTTTTGACCTTTTTGACAACGGCAACCTTAACCTCTGGCTGCGGCCGTTGGTCTATCGGTTTAAACGCTAATGGCTGCTTCCCATACTTGATCGCCAGCCGGCCATTTAAATACTCAAAAACTACCACCTGCCGAGCCCGCGTTTTATCTGTCACCTGATACAACCGGCGTTCATGCAACACGGTTCGGTCATTGCGTAACACATGCCCTGTCTGTACGGACAATATCTCGTCGAGTTTAACGCTCTTATCAATCGGCCGATGCATATCACCCAACAACCGCGCTACTACCTAAAGCGCTTATTAAACTTCGGCAAATACGTTTTTAAGAATGCGTTGGCTTCTTCACAACTCTTAATCCCGGCCAACCGCATCTCTTTAACCAACCGGTCTTGCAATGTCTTAAAAACACGCTCGATGCGTCCCTTGGCCTGCGGACTATGCGCATGAATAACTTCGATCCCAAGTTGCTTACATGCTCGCTCAAACTGCGTCAGCTCTTCTTTGTCCTCAAAATCCCAATTCGCATAGCGATATCTTTTTTTAGCATTGCTTTTTATACGTCGCATGCTTATCAAGATACAATTGCACCGGCAATCCATACTTCTGGGCGTAAGACTTTAACCCGCCATCGCCGGTTTGGTCCCCTCATACTCAAGAACAACCCATCAAAAATTACTCGTTGCGTCGTCGATAAATCCCATCAAGACCAACTTCGGTCCTCGGTCTTCCAGCCAAAGATGATGACTCCCGTCCATCTGCACCATTTGCCCAAACCGTTCCCTTACGGGCTCGCCAACTGCGCTCTTTAACTTTTCGACGCTTGCCCTCATGCCATAATCCTTCTGCTATCAGCCACAGCCGCAATGTCTCATCACTAATCTTAATATGATCTAATTCCCAAAGTTTTTTCGCTGGCTAAAAAGTGGACCAAATCCCTTGTATCGCTCACGGTACAAACCCAAAATCCTTTCACGTACCGCTTTGGCAACACTACGCCGTCCTTTGCATCCTCGCGATCGGTGGATGACTCCGCGTTCTCCTTCCTTGCGTACCCGTCGGACAATCCGCCTGATCTGTCGATCACTTAATTCTATGGGAATGATACCATTGATCCTTACCCCTGATCCCAGCGGAGGCGATGAAAATTTTATGTATTACGGATGAAGCATTTAAAAATATTAAAGAGGCTTACCAGGCCTTTTGCCAGGGCCTTAGAGGTCGATTACCCAAAAGATCGTTGAACCCTAGCCCCATTAGGGGGGAGAGTTTATTAGTACAAAAACAACCCGTCCTTAAGAAAAAACATTTTTCGGATTATGAACCCAGCAAAGCGATTTACCTCAACGAATGTGATTATCGCCGCTGGTGCCGCGTTAAGCGAATGGTTTAACCAATATGGATCTGATTCTGAATATTAAAAATCTATGAATTAAATAAAAATGGACACATAATAGCTCCTAAAATCCTTGGCGGGATGAAAGGAGTGAAAAAACTTATGTGTCCGTACAAATATTATCATGTTATGAGACAAAGCAAAGATAAAAAAATCTTACGTTACCAGATGGTTCTAAAGGCTCTAGCGCTGGGCGTCAAGCCCACAGCCAGACTTTTTAATACCAGCGCGCCTGTGGTCCGTAAATGGTCCAAGCGTTTTAAGACTGACGGTTATCTTGGATTAAACGACCGCTCCCACAAACCCCACTATTCTCCCGGTGCCACACCCGAGCCTATAAAAAGTTTATCATCGATCTAAAGGGCAAATATAAGCGTTTGGGCGCAGAACACATTCGAAACTTAGAAGGTTTAACTTATGCCCCTAAAACCATGCGCAAAATCTGGAAAGAGGCGGGTATCCCGTCGAGAAAGAGACCCAAGAAACATGTCACAAAGAACAACCTGCGCGCCGTAAAAATGCTCTTTAAATTATTCGAGCAATCCATGGAGGACACCAAAGACCTCATGGATATCCCCGAATACTATCTCCAAGCTAAAATGCTTAATCTGCCAAAAGTGCAATATACTTTTTCGGGAAGTCTCCTGCGGAATTCTTTTTACCGGCTTTGCCAATAATCTTTCGCTAACACATTCACAATTATTTGCCGTCTATATCAACCACTTCCTCAAGAAATTTAGCGCTCTGCCGAAATCGGCTATGCGACAAACTGATAATGGCAGCGAATTCATCGGCGCTTGGAATGCTAAAAAATCTTCTGCCTACACCAAGACCATCGAATCTGTGCCCGGCCAATGGCACAACACAATTTTCCCGGTGCACATCGCATGCAATCTGACGTCGAGACGATTCACAATCTCATGGAGATGGAATTCTTTGAGATTGAACAATTCAAGAATCAATAGGGCGGACT
This sequence comes from Candidatus Omnitrophota bacterium, assembly GCA_020632555.1. Lineage (GTDB taxonomy): Bacteria > Omnitrophota > Gorgyraeia > Zapsychrales > JANLHA01 > JADLGJ01. The sequence continues at coordinate 137,692 of JACKFI010000002.1, forward strand.
TCTTTAACAAAGCCACGTCCTATCAATTATTCTTCAACCTGCATCGCACAAACTCTTACAAAGAACACAAAACACCTTGGCAATTAGCCCAAGAAAAGAAACCAGATTTGGACAAACGCTTACTGATGGTTCCTCCAGTCGATCTCGACAAACTACTCAACTGGAAATTATCACTTACTCATTCGAAGGGGGGTAACGATCACTTGACCGTTCCCTCATTTTTTGTGGCGGTTTTTTGCCCCAATCGCAACAGCACGCTCACCCTAAGCGTGTTTGAATATCCTCCGCCGAAATCGCCTTTGAAAAAAAGAACCCTTGTCCGGCATCACAGCCATAACGTGTCAAAAAGTCCAGCTGAGCTTGTGTTTCAATACCCTCACCGGTCACCGAATACCCCAAACTGTGCGCCATCACAATAATCGCTTTGACAATCGCCGCTTTATCAGGATTCTCAATAATGTCGTGAATAAAACTGCGGTCAATTTTCAATTCATCAATCGGAAAAAGCTTCAAACTGTTCAAAGAAGAATACCCAATGCCAAAATCATCAATCGAAATCTTGATGCCCATCGAACGAAATTCATTGAGAACCGCGATGCTCAAAGAAACATCCTTCATCGCGATCGATTCAGTGATTTCAACCGCCAGCATATTGCCGTCGCCTTGACTTTCCTTCAGAAAGTTTTTAATCGTCCCCACAAAATTCTTTTGCTCAAACTGCTTGGCTGAAAAATTAACCGCCACGGGAACAACCGCTCGCCCCTGATCACGCCAGAGCTTGACCTGCTGACAAACCGTGCCCACCACCCAATTGCCAATGGTTGAAATCAACCCCGCTTCTTCCGCCAAGGGAATAAATTCAGCGGGAGTCACAAGTCCACGACGAGGATGATGCCAGCGCATCAGGGCTTCCAAACGAACAATTTTTTTGGTTGCCAAAGAAACAATGGGTTGATAATAAATAACAAATTCTTGCTTTTCCAAAGCATTGCGCAATTCCGCCTCCATTTGCAAAGAAGCCATCGCGTTTTTATGCATGGTCGTGTCAAAGACTTGATACCGCGCTTTTCCCAAAGCTTTGGCGCGATACATCGCAGTGTCCGTATCCCGCAAATAATCCGCCGGCTGATTGGCTGTTGGATTGCTCAAAACAATCCCGATGCTGGCGGAAATATAAATTTCTTGGCCGGCAATCAAAAACACCGGCTTTAATGCGTTTAATATTCTCTCTGCCAACTCGGTCGCGTCACTGACATCGGTAATTTCATCCATCAAAATAATAAATTCATCGCCACCCAAACGGGCAACGGTATCCATCGTGCGCAAGCACATTTGCAAGCGATGACTGATCGCCACCAAAAGCTCATCGCCTTTGGCATGCCCGAGGCTGTCATTGACATTTTTAAAACGATCCAAATCAACAAAAAGCACCGCGAATCGATGCTCATGATGACGACGATTGCGTTCAATCAAACGTTCCAAACGGTCTAATAATAACGAACGATTAGGCAAAGCGGTTAGAACATCATGAAACGCTTCATACTGCAGCCGTTCCTCAGACTGGCGCAGACTGTCCATCATTTCATTAAAACTGCGGCTCAATTGACCGATTTCATCGTCAGAAAAAATCTCTGCCTTGGTCGTCAAATCTCCTGCTGAAACCCGTCGGGTGGTATTGACCAAACGTTTGATCGGGCGAGTGATATTGTGCGCCACAAAAAACGCGCTGATCATGACACTACCCAAAATCAACAAAGAAATCCAAATCGAATGCATCAGCGTCATTTGCAATTCTTTGACAAAAAGCACCTGCGGAATACGCATGGTCAAATGAAACAATACCGCGCCGCCCTTGCCGACATTCATCCCATGTTCAAACGAATACCACTGCGCTGCGTCATCTTTCGAATCATCAGCTGCCGTTACCGTAAGCGACTCTTCACTGTTTCCCGAATACAATAAGGTCTTGCGATCAACACTATAAACAGAAGAAATCGACGTCCCGCGGAATCGGATTGTTGAAAGATACCGAAAATACGGGGTCAAATCACAATGAAAAATCACCGCTCCGCCAAAACCGCCGGCGTCTGGATCGCGCTTGGACACACCAATCAAGAATGTTGTCTTATTCTTATCTTGAAACGGACCTTCAAAAAGCATCAACCCCGAGGGCATATGTTCCAGCCGTTTAAACAAAGAATACAAACGGTCATAAAACTCACTGGGAGGATGACTGAGCATCGAAGTATACTGATGAATGCGCCGATTCCCTTCAACAACAATTTCTTCCTTGCCTTGGCTGTTGATAAAACGCGCGGACAAATATTTGGTGCCGGCACTTTTTGTAAAATGCAAAAACAATTTTTCCGCATTAGGCTGGGTCAGATAAACTTCATTATTTTCCGACATCAAAAAATTATTTAACAGCGGTGTCGTCGTGATCAACTCCAAATCATTGCTGATTGTCTGGCTATAAAATTCTTCAAAATACCCTATCGCCTTGCCAAACGAATGCGCCACCTGGCCTTTGACATCCTTTTCAACCCATGTGCGGGATAATTCATAATGACTAATGGCCGAACAAAAAACCGCCACGATCCCGACGCCCAAAAATGCAATCAAAAGCTTTTTAAAAACAGTCAGTTGTATTTTCATTTTATTTTTTAGATTCCCCGGCTTGCAACGCTAAAGAATAATCCACAAACTCTTCAATAAAATTAACTTGGTCCAGCGCAATGCCCAACTGCGCCGCCCGAACCCGATTGACGATAATCGCTCCGCGAGAGGTCATGGTCACCGGCATTTGCCCCGGCGGCTTATTGCGCCTGAGGATTTCATTGGCATAACGCATCGCTTCATAGCCTTGCTTATATCCCGAATCATCCACAACCAAGAGAATACCCTCAAGCACAAATTGTTTCACATCCGAACAATCTGGCTTTTGAATATGTTGCAAATACCACGACCCCGCCTCCATTTGTTCAATTAGGCGGCCTTTTCTATCTTTCAAAGTATTGTGATTAAAAACAACAAAAGCGTCATTATGCTGGGCAAAACGCAAAGCCTTCTGTTGCCACTCTTCATAAGAATTCGTCATCACGGTATCATTGATATCGACCGGCAGTTTGCCTTGCGCTGCCAAAATCATCAAACCCTTGACTTTCGCCCGGCTCGTCGGTGAATCATCCGAAAGCACCGCAACCGTTTTAATCGTTGGCACCAACCCCAACAAATACTCAAGGCTTTCTTTGATAAACCCCGCCTGATAAACACCGGTGATATTGTGTCCCGGACGCTCAACCGAATCAATCAAGCCATATTTCAAAGGCAAACCGTTGATGCCCCAAAAAACAACCGGCACCTCACTATCCACAAAGTAATTGCCGATATAATTCACCGCGCTATCATCCCCTAAAACAATGAGATCCGGACGAAAAATCTTGATATCATTGACAATACGCGCAATGGTATCAGCAATTTGGATTTTAGAATGCTTGCGTTTGGAATCCATCCAGGATTTTTTGATAACCGCGCTGGAACTTTCGATATAAAATCTTGTGTTTAATTCTTCGACCTGTTTTTGATTATCCAAAAATTTAAAGTCCAGCAACGCCTGTCCAACGCCTTTGGCCGTGTCCTGCGACCACAGATAATCGGCACTGTAACTGCTGACAATATACAAACGAAGACGCGAACCCGCGGCGTGCCCGACCGATGCCAAGAGAACAAACATCACGTTCACACCGGCAAACAGCAAAATACTTTTTATAATAAATTTCCGCACACTCATATTAAGATCGGTCAGAACGATTATTTTTTTTATTATGCCGCGGATAACGATAATCGCGAGCCATTTGCCCAATGCCTTCAAAATCAATAAACCCTTGTTGAATATCCATGGCCGCCAAACGCACCCGCACCTTGGAGCCAACCTGCAAGCCTGCCTCCCCGCGAATCACCCGACCCTCGACGGGCGGATGGAATAAACGAACATACGTTCCTTTAAAAGACGCGCCAGTCACAATACCTTCAAAAACTTCACCAATGCGCCCATTCAGCAGAACCGCGGCCGCGACTTTGCGCATATACCGCTCAACTTTTTTCGCGGCTTTGTCCCGTTGCGTGCAATTAAACGCGATGCTTTCTAATTCTCCATTGCCATAAGGTGACGACTCTTTGGCTAAAATGGCTTTTAATAAACGCTGAATAATAATATCCACGTACCGGCGATTGGGTGCTGTCGAATGGGTGTAATCCTGCACCGCCAAACCAAAATGCCCATAAGCAATCCCCCCGGGCTGGGCCATGACATACTCCCCGGAACCCAATAATTTGATAATGGTCAAACACAGATCAGGAAAACGGTCTTGATCTGCTTTTCTTTGCCGAACCAAAAACTCCGCCAAAGCTGGCGCATCAGGCTCTAGCGGCAAATCATCACCCAGAGAAGCGGCAATCTCACGAATCTGCGGCCAACGCTCTGGTCGACGGACAATACGATGAATATGCGACCGTCCATTCTTGGTCAAAAACGCCACCATGCTGCCGTTGGCGGCAATCATAAAGTTTTCAATCACATAACGCGCGCGATTTTTGTGCACCAAAACCAAATCCTTGATAGCACCATCTTGCATCACTGTCCGCGGCTCAATGGTTTCCAACTCTAAAGCCCCCCGTTCCATTCGAAAATCATGCAAACGGCAAGCGGCTTCATCCTGCAAACGCAATTGCGCTTCTAACCCCTCTATCTGCTTAACTTCCGACGGCATATCCCGATCACCGGAGAGCCATTCGCCGATTTCTTCATAAACCAATTTGGCTTGATTATGAACAATCGCGCGGAAAATTTCTCCCGGACGAATGTCCCCATCGCGCAAAACAAAAAATTCCGTTACAACCGCCAACCGATCCTCATGAGGATTTAATGAAGAAATATCCGTGCACAAACGCTCCGGCAACATTGGAAACGTCTCTACCCCCGTGTACACCGACGCGCCATTATGAGCGGCATGTTGATCCGTCAAACAGCCTTTGTGGACATAATGATCCACATCGGCAATCGCCACCCAAACCCGTATCTCCCGATTGGGCGCACGCTGACAAAACTCAATTTGATCAAGATCGCGAGAATCGACATTATCAATCGACGACCACAGCACATCCCGCAAATCCCGAATAGATGTATCAGAAAGGTTGACTTCATATTTGTTAAAGAATTGAGCTTCGTGTAAAACGGCAGGTGAAAAAGAGGCGGTAAAGCCATAATTGGCCATCGCTTGACGAGCAATAGCGTTCAAGTCATAAGGAAGATCAGAGGGCATCTTTATTCTTTCGTTTAAACTTCGTTTAACAGAATAAACCAAATCAACGAAACCATCAAGCTAACAAACCAGCTTTTCGATTTTTCTCCCACGCCCACGCTGAAGCAATCATCTTTTCCAAACTGCGCTGAGGTTTCCAGCCCAAAATTTCCTTGGCTTTGCAAAAATCGGCAATCAATTTGGGGTTGTCTCCCGCTCGCGGTGGACAAATCTGGACTTTAAAATCTTGCCCAGTAACTTTCTTAACCGCATCAATCACTTGTTTAACTGAAAACCCTTTTTGATTTCCCAAATTAAAAGTTTGATTGCGCGCGCTTTTTGTCAAATTCTTTAAAGCCAAAAAATGAGCATCACACACATCATCGACATGAATAAAATCGCGAATACACGTCCCATCAACCGTCGGATAATCATCACCAAAAACCTGCACAGATTTCTTCTCGCCTAATGCGGCTTTCAAAATCAATGGAATCAAATGAGTTTCCGGATCATGATTCTCACCGATGCCGCCCTGATCATAAGCACCGGCAACATTAAAATAGCGAAATACAACAAATGAAAAGTCTTTATGTGCTGCCGCCACATCACGCAAAATTTGTTCACACATCAGCTTGCTGTGTCCATAAGCAGTATTGGGGCCCAAAAGAGCATCTTCGGCAATCGGAAGTTTCTTAGGCGCAGCATAAACCGCGGCCGACGAAGAGAAAATCATTTGCTGAACATCAGCCTCTCGCATTGCCTGAATCAGATTGATGAAAGATAGCACATTGTTTTCATAATATCGGCCCGGATCACTGACCGATTCAGAAACAACAATCGCGCTAGCAAAATGCAAAATACAGTCAATTTTAAATTTCTTTAAAACCTTACGAATATCCGCGAGCTGACGAAGATCCCCTTTAACAAAAGGGACACCCTTAGGAATGAACCGTCGAAAACCACTGCTCAAATTATCAAAAACAATCGGTGTGATCCCACAAGTTAACAAATTGCGCAGCATATGCGAGCCAACATAACCCGCACCGCCAATGAGCAAAACACGAGAGCCTAAAGAATTAGTTTCAGACATAAGATGACTTTAAAAGGCAGGAACTTCACAAGCACTTAATGCGTCGCAAAAGCCATTAAGGCTGACTTTGTAAATTTTCTTTTAATTCCGCAAGCAGACGTTCCCGGCGAGCAGGACTGGCAACAACAAAATTAAATTTCTCACGCACTGTTCGCGCCGGTTCCGCACTCAACTTGCTAAAAAAAAGTGCAGATGTTAAATGACGATTTAACAGCGGGATTTGATAATCACCTTCGGCAATATGTTCTTCAATATTTTTGGTCAAACGCCCCTTTTGAATCATGTTTCGCATGGTCCTTCTCCGAGATCAAACTATGTTATGGATATAATATTTAGTAAGAACGATAAATTTAGAATATTTGTTCATCATTGCGGCAACTTCCATACTGCTATTTATCTGGATATTAAATTAGCATAACTTATTTAAAATGTATAGATAACAAAATAAATTTATATTCATAGATCCTGGTCCGTCAAACAACATCAAAAGCGGCTGGCAACCAAACGCTGATATTCCCTATGAGCAATCAGATTTTGCGGGTCAATTTCTAAAGCTTTGGCCAAAGCGTCCAATGCGTGCACCCTCATTCGCAAGTCCAGATACACCATCGCTTGCGTGATATACACAGCAACCTTCTGCTGATTAAACAAATGCGGCAAAGCTTTATCATAATAAAAAATGGCTTTCTCTAAATGCTGTCTGCGCTGGGTCTTGGTCAAATTCTGATTTTCTATGCGAAAAAGATACGCGCTGGCCATATTCGAATAATCAATCCCGCGAACACCCCCATTAAAATAACGCTGCATAATGCCTTTGTCAGGAAACGTGAAAAGAAACACAAGCAGCAATAAAGCAGACGCCAAACTCAGCGGGCGATACAATTTTCTCTGCAGCATTTGGCCAAGCCAAAACAAACTATAACCCGCGGCTAAGATATAAAAAGGAATAAATGCCAGACGATAACGACTTTGAATATGAAAAATAAAAACAAAAACAGTCAAAGCAAAGACGAAACTATAGAGGATACCAATAAAAGGATATTTACGAAAAAACAAAAGCAATCCCAATAAAGCCAAGGGCGAAATCAAAGTGAAATTGAGAAAAGCAATTTTCAAAATCACCGATTGTTCTTTAAAAAGGTCATAACTCAAATTCGCCGGAATTTCGAAACCATTAAATAACATTTTAAATTTCCGGCTCCACAAACCGAGATACTCCAGAGGATGAAGAAAAACCTCACGTCCCAACACTTTGAGTATTGGCCCAATGCGGCCTTGAGTTTCTGCCGTTAATTTCTTTTGTGTATCCGTATAAGTTAAACCAATGCCCGGAGAATCAAAACTATTTCCCAACCAGAATAGCGTCGGTCCAGATGTTTCGGTCAAAGCTTTAAAGCCTGAACAATAATTACGAATCGTCAATGGCGCAATCACAATGACCATACCCGCCAATACCCAGAGCACTCTCTTCCATTTCTTTTTCCAATGCTCTTCCAAAACCACAAGATAGCCCAAAACAAAAACCGGTAAAATCCCAGCACGCAAGATCAGCGATAAAGCCGTGGTCATGCCCGCAAAGAAGTAATTTCTACTTTTGCCTTTGCGCAAAGCCAATAAAAAAAAATACAAAGCCATAACATTCACATAAGCAATCATCGATTCGCGCAATAAGGCGCATTCATAAAAAATAAACGGCGAATACACCGCGGCCATACCAGCCGTCATCAGAGCTAAATTCTTGTTTTGGAATAACAAAACCGCGCAACGGTACAATACATAAACAGCCAAAACTCCCAAAACAATCTGAAAAGCAAACACAACATTCATATCATTGCCAAAAATATTAAATAGCGAAGCAATCACATAAGAATACACCGGAGAATGACCCGGATGCTGTGAACCAACCCACTGATGACGCACAATATCCTGCGCCATGGTGACATAATTGTATTGATCAAAAGCCGGGTCAAGGCTGACCATCGCCGGCATTGGATTAGCCTGCAATTCAATCAAAAAGGAAAATCGCAAAACAGCGGCGAGGATAAGGATAACTATCAAAACCGGTCGAGTATACGACCGATCTTGTGCATCAACCGAAATTGCCGGAAATACCACATTGCCCATATCAACCCTAACTCTTAACAACCTCATCTAAGAAGTCCGCAAAAAGTTTTTCTATAGCAGGCATCGCACTGATTAACCGATGGTCACTCACAACCAGATCCAAACGAACTTTGTGCTCTTTGGCATAACGGACAATATCATCCGCCGCAATCAATTCATCGTCCCATCCGTGCACAATCATCGTCATGCCGGCCACCGGCTGCGGATTTTGCATATCATACTCGGCACGAAAAAAAGCAGGCGCCAATAAAAAAAGCCCGGCTGGTTTTAAATCCTGAGAGGCCACGGTAGAAACATATCCCCCCATGCTTGAGCCTACCAACACCAAGCATTGCGCGGCAGCCGGTTTTAATTCTAATAATTTCTCAACCCGCGCTTCCGGATCCACCATCCCGGAATAATCCGGACTCTCGACGTGAAAACCCTTAGACTTAGCAATCTGGGCTAACTGTGTAATTTTGGTTCCCCACGGTCCGCTTTCCTTGCCATGCGCGAAATACACAACTTTATCTTGCATCCTCAACTCCTTTTTTAAAATTAAAAACTTTTCTAAAAAACCCAACTTCAACAATCAAAGCAATCAGAACAATAAACAATGCCGCAATCGGCAACGAAAACCGAGGCACAGTAAAAAACAAAGCGTGCAGCAAGGTGTGACAAAGAATCATATACGACACAAACAAAATAGAAACAAAAATTTTGTCTTCTTGGTTTCGACTATCCCGCAGCAATTTACGCCGTCTCCAAAGAACAATCCCCGAACATAACCAAGCTGTTAAAGACGCAGCACCCGCAAGAAATCGCAAACCGCGAGCCAAAATCGGCTGATCATACACTTTGTCCAGCCAATCCGGATAAGCCACAAAACCAATGCGTGTGGATTCCCAAAAAAACAAATGCACCCAATCCACAGCCATCAGCACCACGTATTGAAAGGGATTCTCTAAAATCTTAGCCAATGACAAACGCAATAATTCCTGATTTTGCTGCTGCCGAGGGAAGTTGGCGCTGACCTGATAATTCTTTTCTTCCGCAAGTTTATCCGAGGCAGCGACATCCCATGCGCGGCATTCTTGCGCGCTAAAGAAAATTCGGCAACCTTCGTCTTCGAAAAGATTATATGCCGCCGCTGCCCCGAAACCACGCGGTGTTAAAGGTTGTTGACGTCGAGCAGCGCTGCCATACAAGGCCCACGCGGCACGATCCGTCATAACATAAAGTCCATTGTATTTATAATTCAAATACTTGTAACCGCCAACACCCATTTGCACAACGACGATAGCGGTTAATAAAAAGGCTGCTGCCTTTCTAACACCACTGACATCTTTCTGTTGCCACGCTCGCCACAGCAACACGCCAAATGGAATCAAACACAAAAAAGAAATCACTTCATACGCTGATTTGACCAAAATAGCCAAAAGAAAAAGAACAGCCCAAACAAACCCGCTCCAGAAAAAATTCTTGTCTTCGCGCCTTTGCAAAGAATAAAAAACCTCACTGCTCCACCATGCAATTCCCAAAATAAAAGCATGGGCCGCGATTTCAGAATAAACACTCAAGGCTGTATTGATCATCGCCGGAGAAAGGCCAATATACACCATGGCCAAACACGCAAGCCAACGGGAAACCCCGCAGCGTGATAAAAAAGCGAATACCAAAAACGTCGTCGTGCCTAATAAAAAAATCTGGAAGATTTTCAAAACCGCTAAAAATGATTCCGGCGCGGTCAACCACATAGAGAATGCGACCAAAAAAGGATAAATCGGCTCTCGATTAGGGCCAGAAGTAAAATAGGTCAACCACCCCTGTTGAGTAATCATCCTCGCCAAATCGTAATACCCTTGAGCATCGTTCACCAAAACCGGCTGTGTCACAAAAGCCAAATACACCCAATAGGCCATCAAACCAGCACAAATAACAAAAAATAATGTTCTGCCATTAAAACCAGGAAAAAAACGAAATCCCAACATAACCCATCCTCACGCCTTAATGAAAACTCCCAAAATCTTTTAAAGAATTTAAAAGCTCCTCATACTTAACAACCGTTAGCATATTCGAATATTGATCTGTCCACAATCGATTACCCGCCGCAGCCGCTGTATCCTTTTGACTCCATTGAAATCGCCAAAGCAATTCTTTAAAACGCTGCTCATCCCACGTCACCGCCGCCCAATCCGAAACCAGCTCATAAGAATTGACTTGCTGTGTTGACTTAAAACAAAAATGCGCGTTCAAAGCTTGCGCGCTGCGCCCGACAACCAAGCCCGCTTTTAAATACCGATTGGTCACATGAAATAAAATAATTCCGTTTTTCGAAAGCCGCTCGCGATATTTCGCCATCATTTCAACCGTCAATAAGTGCGCGGGAATAGAATCCCCACTAAAAGCATCAACAATAATAACATCATACTGAGCTTGTTGATTATGTTCCAACATCAAACGCGCGTCACCCATAAAATATTGAATATCCGCCAAAGATTCTTTTGTGAATGAAAAAAACTGATTCGCAATTTTATACACATCTTTATCCAATTCATAAAAATCAATGATTTGCCCAACCCGCCCATAAGCGGCCAACGTTCCCGCCCCTAAACCAACAATCGCCATACGCTGAGCCGCAAAAGAATCCTCACCCAAAACTTGTCCCACCGGCGAATGCTCACCAAAATAGCTGGTTGGTTGCTGCTGCATCTGTTTGTCCAAAAGCTGCATCCCGTGCAAAGTTGTCCCATGCATAAAAGAGCGCACCCCGCCATAATCAAAAACACGACAAATCCCATAGTAATTTCGTTTCTGATACAAGTACACTTTGGGACTCCAAAGCGCTTCTAAAGGCGGCGTTAACAGCAAAGTTAAAATCATCATTAAAGCAAAAGCATTCTTTGTTGCATTTAATCGATTAAACAAAATCATTGTTAAAATAATAATCAGACCCAAGCCCAACCAACTATTTTCTTTAAAGGCTAATGGCCACATAAATAAAGACACAATCAAGACCGCCATAGCCCCCAAAGAAAGCCAGCTGGATTCTTTTTTCTGCTGGCCAAAACACGGGATAACAGCTAAAGCAACAATGGTCAAACCCAAGACATATTCCAAAATAGAAGTTGAAACCAAAGGCACAATCCAAGTTGCCGCCAAACCGCCAACAAAGCCACCCAAAGAAAGCAATAAATAAAACACCGTTAAATTTCTACTTCCCGACGGCCGAGTGCGAACCAATTGATTCTGACAATACATACACACAATAAAAAGCAAAACAACCAAAACTAACATTTCAAAAATAACCGGAAATATCCTCCGCTCCAATAATAAATAAAACACAACACCGATCCCAATTGTCAGGTGAATACTCTGACTGATCCAACGCGGGCACCATGGGTTTTGTTTAAAATTAAGAACAAAAGCTAAAAGATAAATCCCCAAAGGAATGATCCACAACAAGGGAAAAGGCGCGATTGCCATCGTCACAATATTGGTCACCGCTAAAAACAAAATAACCGCACCGGAACTTAAGAAAAACCAGCGCAACAGCTCTTGCTTTTTTAAAGCAACCGATTGTTCTGTTGGAATCATTGTGACCTGGCCGACCGGAATCAACCAAAAAACCAATCCATTGAGCACAATCAAAACCAAATAACTCAACCGCCACATTAACAGTTGCGACGATAAATCAAAAAAGAATTCAAAAACAAAAGGATAAGTCAGCAAAGCAGCAAAAGAACCCAAGTTTGACCACGCATAAAGCGCATAGGGGTTTTTGCGTTGCGGCAAATCAGATTCCAAAAGCCAAACTTGCGCGACAATGCTGATCGTCGATAAAACAAAGAAAACGGGGCCAATAGTTAACGTCAACTGACGAAAAACATCGACCGCTAATAAAACATTCATCTGCACATTGCCAACGGTCAAATCCCGACCAGGAAAAAACAATAAAGGAATCAGCAAAAACCCCAGATGAATAATTCGATACCGCGACATTCCCACCCGACTTAAAAATAGATGGGAACACAAATAGCCGGCAAATAAAACCGCCTGAAAGAACACAATGCAGGCGCCCCAAACCATATAGCTGCCGCCGTAATGCGGCAACAAAATTTTCGCGGCAATCAATTCAATTTGGAATAAAAGAAAAGCAGAAAGAAAAACCAACAGATTAAGAAGAGAGATTTTTTTCATCAAAGACTGGCACCACTGACTAACCCATAACCAACAAAATCGCCATTAGGCCAATGCCCAAAACAATACACGTAAATTGCCCCAGCGCCGCGCGAACACTGACTTCATGCCCATGATGCAATTCCGGAATAAGATCCGATCCGGCAATATACAAAAATCCACCCGCGGTAATCGGCAAAAGATAAATACTAAAGAGAGCCGCCTGCGAACCGACCAGAAAAACAATAAATGCCCCCAAAAAAGACGTCAACGCCGAGAAAAAATTTAACAACAAGGCTCGTCGAACCGGAACCCCCCCATGAACAAGAATGCCAAAATGCCCAATTTCCTGAGGAATTTCATGCAGAATCACGGCAACGGTGGTTGTGATGCCAATCGGCACACTGGCCAAAAAGCTAGCCGCGATCAACATTCCGTCAATCATATTATGAAACCCATCGCCCACAATATTAAGCGCCACCACCGGATGCACATGATCACTGGATGCCGGAATGTGGCAATGCTGCCAGCGTAAAAACTTTTCCAAAATAAAAAAGATCAGGATCCCGCCTAAAATACAAAAAGAAGCAATCGGCGCCGGAGAAATCACCGCAAATGACTCCGGAATCAAATGAATCAGCGCGTCCCCAAAAAGCCCGCCGACGGCAAAGCTCACCAAATACAATAACATCTTTCGTAGAACTTCTTTATTCAGCGCCAAAGTAAAAACACCGATTAATGAAATCAAACTCACAATCAAAACACTGACAAAAATATAAATCCAAATATTCATGAATAATCCTTACTCTCCCATACCGTTAATGAGCTTGATTCGTATTGACCCAACCGCCGCCAATCGCTTTAATCAACTGCACCGCGGCGATCAAAGTTTCGGACTGAATTTTAATCGCGTCCCGCTCTGAATCCAAACGTGAACGCTCGGCGTCAATCACCTCCAAGAAACTCACCAACCCTTCCTTATACCGTTGTATCGAAAGATCCGCCGCTTGTTGGGCAGAATCACGCACAGCACTTTGCGCAGCATATTCTTCTTTGCGCAACCGAATATTTACCAAAGCATTTTCCACTTCGCTCAAAGCCGTCAAAACACGCTTTTTATATTGCGCCTGTGCTTTTTTATATTCCGCTTGCTGAACTTTCACTTTGGCATTTAACCGTCCGCCATTAAATAATGGCAGGGTTATTGACGGATTAATAGACCACACCCGGCTTTCCCAATTGAGCAAATCACCCGACGAAATGCTCGAGTATCCGGCGCTGCCCATCAATGTCACCGCTGGAAAAAAAGCCGCTTGTGCCACACCTATCCGATCGCTGGCTGCTGACAATAAACGTTCAGCCTCCACAATATCCGGCCGCTCCATCAAAACACTCGATGGCAACTTCACCGGAATTTCTGGCGTGATATTTTGCAAAAATAGCGGCGCCAAGCTAAAATCACTGGCATTTTGCCCGCACAAAACCGCTAAGACATTAACCAAATTTTCCCGCCGCCGACGGCCATCCACCAAATCAGCTTGGGCTTGCGACAATTGCGTTTGCGCTTGAAAGAAAGTTAATTCGCTGTTCATCCCTTCCTGAAAACGCAATTTGAGCATATCCACCGCGCGCTGCCGCAATTCCACTGCTTTTTCTAAAGCAATAATCTCCGCGTCCACCGCGCCAATTTGAAAATACGTCCGTGCCACATCCGCTGTCAATGTCAAATACACCGTTCCATACGCGGCCACTTGCGCCTGCGCATCCGCCCGACCTGCCGCAAATGCCTTGCGCACCTTGCCCCAAATATCAATTTCATAACTCACATCCAACGGCAAGTGATAAGAATTACTGATCGCCGCCGGGAAATGGCTGCTGGCCGCCGAACGCGTCCGCCCAAACGACGGCTGCGCCTCAATCTCTGGCCAAAGAGCAGCCCCATCAACACGCGCTAAAGCCCGCGCTCGGTCCACATTGGCCATCGCGATCACCAAATCCTGATTGTTCGCTAAAGCTTTTTTTTGTAAATCATTTAATGTGCCATCACCAAACAATTCCCACCACGTCGATGTCACAGCCAAACCTGTATTCGTCGCTTGCGTATTTTTCCATCTGAGCTTTTGATCCATTGGCGGCTTTTGATAATGCGGTCCGACGCTGCAACCATTTAAAGTCAGAAAGAAAAACAAAACAATAATACTTACGGTTGTCGAATTTTTTAAACTCAAATCCTTCTGTTCCTTTTGCGCCAACTTGCTAAAAAACACATATACAACCGGAATAACAAATAAAGTCAAAAACGTGCTGGTCAACATCCCAAAAACCGCGGCAATACCCAGCGGCCGGCGCGCCTCGCCGCTGGCACCAAAACCAATAGCAATGGGCAGAATACCGACGATGGTAGCGGTCGCTGTCATCAAAATCGGGCGCAGCCGAATCAAGCCCGCCGCCAAAATCGCTTCGGTGGCCGTCTTGCCCTCAGCCATTTTTTGATTGGCAAACTCCACTAAAAGAATACCGTTCTTAGTCACCAAACCAAACAAGAGAATCATACCAATCTGACTGTACAAATTAATATTCATGCCCGCCACAACACCCACGACTCCTGTTTTGCTGATCAAATTCATCAACCACAACCCCCCCAAAGCCCCAAACGTCGCCAATGGCAAAGTGAACATCACCGTCAAAGGATGAACCAAGCTTTCAAACTGCGCCGCCAAAACCATATAAATAATCAAAATCGATAAAATCATGACAAAATAAATACCCTTATTCGACTCATTGAGATCCCGCGCTTCTCCTGCCCATTCATAACGAAATCCGTCGGGTAAATCTGTCTTTAAAAGCGCCGTCGCTTGATCAACCGCAGTGCCCAAAGGAATACCCATTGGCGTCGCTTCAATGGTCGCGCTGCGCCAGCGATTATAATGATTAATCGCGCTGGGTCCAGCCCCGGTCTGCGTGTTAATCACATTATTCAAACCAATCAATTCGCCGCGATTATTACGAACATAAATCTTTTCCAAATCCGACGGCAACAAACGCGACGCGCGTTCCAATTGAACAATGACCTCATACTCTTTTCCCTTGATATTGACCTTCGAAAGGTCCAATCCGCCAAACAAAATTTGCATCGTCCGCGAAATATCTTCAACATTAACACCAACCGCCGCGGCCCGATTGCGATCCACATCGATGCGCAGTTCTGGTTTATTCATTTCAAAGGTCGTGCGAACATTCAACAAAAAACCGGTTTGTCGTAATTTATTGGTCAAATCTTGAGCGTAATCATTGAGCGCGTTCAAATCTTGGCTTTGAATAACCAATTGAAACGGCTGGCTAAACCCACGGCCAATCGCTTTAGGAATAATCGGAATCACAAAAGCGCCCTCAACATTATTAAAGAACTGCGCTCCCAAGCCCGTCGGGCCGCCAATAATATCGCGCAAATGCCGCTTGCGTTTATCTTTCAAACGAATAAACGCCAAGCCTTGCGATGTTTGTCCCGGACTGCCGCGCGACAAAGCCACCGCGGAAAAATAACCTTCGACCTCCGGCACCTTCGAAATAATTCCTTCCATTTTTTTGATCATCCGATCCGTGTATTCGCTGGTCGAACCTTCCGGAGCCAAAGCAAAACACAACAATCGCCCTTTATCTTCGTCAGGCAGAAATTCTTTTTCCAATTGCGTAAAAAAGAACACCGTCAAGCCAATAGCCACCACAACCACTGAAGCCATCAGCTTAGGATGCGACAGTGCCCAGCGCAAACCACGGCCATAACGCTCATTGATCTTGGTCAAAAACCGTTCAAACATGCCCAAAAAACTTCCCTTGGGACTATGCCCAATCGGTTTTAAAATCCGTGAAGACAACATTGGGCTTAACGTCAAAGCAACAAATGAGGAAATGATCACCGACATGCACAAAGCGACAGAGAATTCCACAAACAACCGGCCCGTGACACTGGTTTGAAAAGCCATCGGCAAAAACACGGCGATCAAGGCAATCGTCGTCGCGATAATGACAAAACCAATTTCCTGCATGCCCTTAAACGCGGCCGCCCGCGGATCCATGCCGTCCTCAATATGCCGATAAATATTTTCCAAAACAATAATAGAGTCGTCCACAACCAAACCAATCGCCAAAACAAAAGCCAACATGCTGACAATATTGATAGAATAGCCAAATAACTGCAACACGCCAAAGGTCGCGACAATAGACACCGGAATGGTCAAAGCTGGAATCAGCGTCGACCGGCCATCATGCAAAAAAAGATAAATCGAAAGCACAACCAAACCAAAAGCAAGAAAAAGCGTTTCCCAAACTTCTTTGATCGCGCGATCCACATAAATGGATTCATCATAGGGAAAAGCCGTTTCAATCCCTTTGGGCAAAGTGGGGATAATTTTAGCCACTTCGGCCTTAACCCGACGGGTAACGTCAATGGTATTGGCTTTAGACTGACGCACAATGCCAATGCCCAAAGCCGGTTTGCCATTAAAACGGGCAATGGCTTTTTCATCCTCAACACCGACTGTGGCATGCCCGATATCCGACAAACGGATGAAGGTCGCCCCGTCTTGTTTGATAACCAAATTATTATATTCTGCGGGCGTTTTCATTTCCCCGCGGGTTTCAATGGATAAAACCCGGCTCCAACTTTCCACCAAGCCGCTGGGCAATTCCACATTTTGCGTCTTAAGCGCCCGTTCGACATCCAAAACCGTCACGCCGCGCGCGGCCATTTTTTGCGCGTCTAACCACAACCGAATCGCGAAACGTTTTTCTCCGCCCAAAATCACCGAGCTGACACCCGTGATGGTTTGCAAACGATCTTTAAAAGTTGTTTCCGCAATCGATGTTAGCTCCAGCGTCGAGTAACGATCACTGAACAAAGCCACCCACAACACCGGCTGAGCATTGGAATCCTGCTTGGCCACAATCGGTTCTTTGATATCATCCGGCAAACGGCCCCGCACCCGAGCCACGCGGTCACGCACATCCTGCGCGGCCAAATCAATATCACGCGAAAGATCAAATTCAACCGTTACCGAGCTGACTTGTTGACGGGATTCGCTGGTGAGATTTTTAATACCCTCGACCGACGTGATGGATTCTTCCAAGATTTCAGTAACCTGCGTCTCAACCACACTGGCGCTGGCACCGGGATAAACAGTGGTGATATTGATAATCGGCGGGTCAATGTCGGGAAGTTCACGCACCGGCAGACGGGAAATACCGATGATGCCAAACAAAATGAGCCCTAAGCTCATCATTGTGGCCAAAACCGGCCGTTTAATACTGATTTCGGAAAGTTTCATTTATTCACTGACCAAAGCACGCCTAAGGTTTTGATTCTTCGGACGGCTTATCACTCTTATCTGTTTTGATTTTGACCAAAGACCCCGGGCCAATTTTTTGATATCCTTCGACAATCACATTCTCACCGGCAGTTAAACCTTCAAGAATCTCAACTTGACCGACCATACGAATACCGACTTTCACTTTTTTCATTTGCGCTTTATTCTCACTGTCCACCACAAAAACAAAAACATCATCACTTTTCATCATCAGCGCCGTTTCCGGAACCACCAAAGCCTGTTGACGAATGCTCACAATCAAATTCAAATTCGCGAACATTCCGCGAACCAATCGGCCGTCGACATTGGGCAGTTTTGCTTTGATCAAAGCGGTACGAGTCAATTCATCAACCTGCGAATCAATAAAATAAACTTCCCCTTTAAAGGTTTCATCTGGATACGCCGCGACCGTAACTTCAATACCTTGGCCCTCTTTGAGTTGCCCCAAAAAACGTTCAGGAATACGAAACTCCGCTTTCATCGGATCTTGCTTGATCAAAGTCGTTAACAAAGTCCCTTGATTTACAAATTGGCCAATGCTGACCTTGCGGTCACCGGTAATGCCGGCAAAACTCGCGGTAATCTGCGTTTCTTTCAACTGCGCATTAATCAAATCTATCTGCGCTTTGCACGCCTCTAAATCAGAGGTCGCCTGATCAAACTCCTGTTGAGAAATGGCATTGGCTTTTATGAGGGTCGACAGCCGCGCGAAAGTTGTTTGCGCCAAACCCAAACTCGCTTGAGCCTGCGCCAAAGATGCTTTGAGTTTGCCCGCGTCAATCACAAACAACATTTGACCTTGCTCAACGGCTTGTCCTTCGGAAAAACCAATTTCTTCAATCACGCCGGCAATTTGATTCTTGATTTCAATCGATTCATCGGCCTGCAAATTTCCCACCAAGGAAATTTTTTCCTCGATCTTCTGAATCTTAACGGGTACAGCCACCACATTCATCGCAAAACCGCCCATCGCCCCGCCGGGATGACCACCCTTTTTATCCGAACCGCAACCCGATACAACAAATGTGGAAATCAAAACGGCACAACCGCACAAAACAAAAAGACTATTTTTAAAGCGCATACGCATTCCTTTTTTTATCGCCGCCAAAGCCAAAATACGGCAATAATCTTAACACATTTTTCAGAAAAGTTGACGTTGAAATTCCCTATCACCGTCCCGTAGTATTACTACGCTCAATCTCCATATTTACTTCAAAAACAAAGCTTCAACTTAGCTCGACGTCCATTCCCATCCGCATTTAGAACAACGGTGTTCATGAGCATAAATAATAGCCCCACAGGCAAGGCAATCCGTTGAACCCAGTTCTTCTAATTGAGAATTTAATTCATTAATCATATCTTCTATATTTGCTTGGGTCATTTCTCTTTCAGAAGAACTTTGTCTCTTATATTCATTAAGGATACGCATAAAATCTTTTATAAATGCCCCCCATTCAATATCCACGACTGTTCCATTTGAATCTTTAATAAATTTATCATCAGATCCGTATCTGTTTGGCATTTTAAAGTGCGATTCCAAAGATTTAAAAAGCCTATATGAAACATCAATGTCACCGTCTTTAATAGCCTGATATAAATCTTTGATTTTTTGATTAATATACTTTTGTGGCGATAAGCAATACGTCAACCTATCTTTAAGCAACCAAACCGTAGCCGCAATACCAAGTCCCAATAAAATCGCATGAATAAGAATTCCCAAGTAAAAAACCTCAGGCGTGTCTTTCAGCGAATACTCACCAGGGGCAACAAATAAACGCAAAGGATCACGATAATAATCCATAACATGAACCTTACCCGCAAGAATTTCATTGCCGACGAAATATAAAAGAAAGAAAATAGTAAAGATAAAAAGCACCAGGATCACATTCTTTTTCATTGTGCATATCTCCTGTAGAAATTTGAAAAATTCAAAACAGACCAAACTTACGTAAAATAATTCCCCACCGGCAATCTTTGTCCAACGGCAAAGGCGTGAGCAGACATGGGCTTAACGGATTGCAAATAAAGTATTTTAAACTCGGATTTTGCATTTCACTTTTTTGTGCGCAACGTATCGTCGCGCACTGTTAAGAACCCACCAAAACATTAACGAAAAGCGACTTGAATTATTTTTTACGATCCAAACTTGCGATATGCTCCGCCATATCATGAACACGAACATACCAGAGCTTTCCCTTCTTCTTGGCCTTGAGCACTCCACGATTGATCAGATTACGCAAATAATCTTGAGAATAATCATATAGCCGCGCCAGATCGCGCAAAGGAATAATAGCATCCTTATCCAAACTATTTGTCGTTGTCCTATTCATACGCTTAAAACTTTCAGCCAATCGATCCAACACGATTTTTTTAAGCCCTTTTAACGGGACATCCGTAACGATCCCATCCGCCTGCTCTAACGAAATCTTCTTTCCCTGCTCAAGCCTTCGATTGATCGCTTCAAAACAATCATCTCCTTGTTCTAAAGCATTATAATATTGATCTCGATCTGTCTTAGAAAAACCCTTGATCGCAATATTAAGATGCCCCGTACCAATAAGAATATAATTCAAAAGAATACGTCCGCAACGTCCATTCCCATCTCTGAAAGGATGAATTGTTTCAAACCAAGTGTGTGCCAAGGTTGCCAATGTAATAGAAGAATACTTAGATCGCTTCAAATGCTTATTGACCCAACGAACCATCAAGTCCATCGCTGCTCGAAGATAAAAATGATCAATCGGTTTAAAACGAGATTGTGTAACTTCAACGGTTAATTCACGAAAGTCCCCGATCTGCCCAATATAACTGCCCAACTCTTTCTCATACCGCATGAGAATCGTGTGAATCTGCTTAACATCTGACATCCTTAAAACAAACTCCCCCTCCTGCCACTGATTGTAAGCATAGTCATACATAGCGCTAGCGGATTCAAAATACCCCAAAATCGCAGCCGCCTTTTCCTTATTGGTCCGACTATTATGTTCAAGGACATCAATCAGTTCTTGACGATTAGCAAAAACTCCCTCAATCGCAATAGAGTTGCGAATCTCTTCACGGAAAAGCGAATACCACTCCACATTCTGAACCGTAACAAGCCGTCTTTTGTCGGAATGTAGTGTGGCAATGGCTTTTTTTAGACTTTTTTCATCCATAACAGCTCTCCCATCTATTTTCGAACCACCTCACATGGTTCGGAAATAGTATACTGAATTATCGACGATATGCAATAAATAATGTCTCATATATTCCGAACTTTCCGAACCATACCTCCTGCCAGCACGGCAGAACTCCGTTGAAATACACCAACAGCTGAATAATACCATCCTGTGATTTAACAAACTCTGACAAGAATAAAAACAAACCCTACCTCACTATCCAAAGCAACTACCAACGGACAATCTTTGTCCGACGGCAAAGGCATATGCCGGCATCTCCTTGCCGGATTGCGGATGAACTGTTTTTAACACCAACGCATCTTTGCTGGTCGCAACAATAATGCCCTCTTTGGTGATCGTAAGGATTGTTCCCGGCGTTTGTGAAAACTCTTGAGGAACAACCGCACTGCTAAGAACCTTAAATATTTTGCCTTGATATGAAGTATACGCGCCCGGCCAAGGAACAAGCCCGCGAATCACATTATGAATATCACCTGCCGGCTTATTCCAATTGATATGCCCTAACTCTTTGCTCAACTTGGGCGCCAAGCTCACATCGTTCTGATTTTGTGCTGTTAATGAAAATTGTCCGTCGGCAATATTTTTTATCGTAGGACACAAACATTGCGCGCTGGCTTTGGCCATACGACTACGCAAACTTTGCGCTGTTTCATCAGCGGCAATACTCATCTTCCCTTGTACAATAATTTCACCGGCATCCATTTTCGAATTCATTTTAATCAAAGAAAACCCCGTCTGTGTTTCTCCCCGAATAATAGCCCAATTGATCGGCGCCGCTCCCCGATACTTTGGCAAAAGCGAACCGTGCACATTAACACAAAATATTTTAGGAATTTGCAGCACACAAGCTGGAAGAATTTTACCATAAGCAATCACCACAAACAGATCCGCAGCAAAATTTCGTAAAGACTCTAAAAAGGCTGAATCCCGCACATCATCCGGTTGTAAAACCGGAATCTGCTGCTTCAAAGCGATCTGCTTAATCGGTGAAGCGACCACCTGCAAACCTCGTCCGCTGGGCCGATCTGGCTGAGTCACGCAAGCAACAATCGAAAACTTTTCCGACAATAATTGCCGCAAGCTCTCTGCCGCGAAATCATCACTGCCAAAAAAAATAATTTTCATAGCCACCACTCTATCTTTCAATAATTAAGGGTTCACATCAACGGTTAGAATAACACCTTTACGTTTATGATAATCCGATAGAACAGGTTCAACCTGAGCCAACATCTTTTTAACAATCTTACCCTTGAGCATTATAGTGTAGCGAAACTTATCCCGCAATTTTGGTATCACATCTGGCTGCGGCAAAGCAATTTCAAAGCCCTTACCCTTGATTCCTTTGAGCTGCTCATACAATTCTTGCGCCTGTGTCAAAACACTTTCTTCCACCGTCCCCCGCAAAGCCAATGCCATGACCTGCGCATACGGCGGCAAATTCAATTCCCGACGAACTTTAAGTTCTTTCCGATAAAATGTATCGGCATCCAGTGAGGCCGCAGCGACAATCGACTCGTGCTTTGGACTACGTGTTTGCACCAGCAATTTTTCGCCAGCCGCTTGCCGCAAACGAATTAACAATGAAAACACGCGGCTGCTGGCACGAAAATCAATACGGTTGATTTCACCATCAAAATCCAAAACAGCAATCAGCGAAAAATGCGCCCGATGCAAAAACGGCATCACCGCCGCTGTCGCGATCATCAGATTGGATTGCTTCGAAAAAGTTTTGGCCCCCCGGTCAAATGTGGCCACCTGCGCCTGCGGATAAATCCGCGCCAATTCACTTTCCAATTTTTCTATGCCTGTTCCCGTTGATCGTAAATACGAACCATTGCACTGCGGACACATTTTAGGCAAATCCGATGAAAAGCCGCAACGATGACACATTAATTTCTTTTTAGAATACATAAAACTTAAGTTTGTGTTACACCGTTGACATTTGAGCACCAGCCCGCATTGATTGCATTTGGTCGAAGTGCTAAACCCTCGGCGATTCAAAAACAACAAAACCTTACCGTTTTTGACCAATGTTTCTAGAATCATATTCTGCAGGGGAAAAGACACCAGCATGTTCTGATATTTATAATTCGCTAAATCAATCACCTGAAAATCCGCCAAATGTTTTTCGGCACAAATCTCTGGGACAACTTTTTTATCTTTAAGAATTTTCCACAATTCCGCGCTGGGCGCCGGACTGACAAATAAAACATCACACTGTTCATTTTTGTGCCGCCACAAAGCCACCTGCCGCGCGTGATAAAAAGGCGAAGGCTCTTGTTTATACGAAGGATTTTCTTCATCAACCATCACAATCAAACCCACATCCGGCATCATGGCAAAAACAGCTGAACGCGTTCCCAACACCACGCGCGCCCGTCCTTCTTTGACCGCCAACCACTGGGTCAACTCGTGCTTAACACCCTGATAACGATCTAAAACACATACATCAACAGCACAAACTTTTTCTAAAAACTCTTTGACCACCATGATCTGGCCAATCTCAGGAACAAGAAAAATAATCCCCCCTCCTTGAGCCAAAATACTTTTTAGTTTTTGCGCGACCGTTTTTGCCGCAGCTTGCAATGAACCTTGGTAAAAAAGAATCTTGGGCTCTGTCGGTCGCATGATCTGTGGCTGAGGCGTCCAAACAATTTCTCTTTTATCTCGCAAAATCGCAGGCAAAGCCACTTCAATGGCCTCACCCCACGAACAGGCATAATATTGAGCTAAATCCCAAGTCAATTTTAGAAAATGTTCATCAAGTGTCGGAATATTATCTAAAACAGTGCTCAACGGTTTGATTCGTGGAAATTGGGTTTCGGTCAACAAACCAATGACAAAACCTACGCGAAACTTGGATCGGAAAGAAACAACCACGCGCGAACCCACACGAATATGTTCCCGCAGATGATGCGGAATTGAATAATCAAACGGACCGGCAACGGGAAGCCCGACAACAATTTGGGCAATCGAATGACACATGAGGTATTGTATCTCTTATTTCAAAAACCTAAACTTTAATTATTTGATCAAGGCTACAATATCAGAAACAGCTTGCGGACGAGCCAAGGCTTTGATTTTTGCTTTCACATCAGATAATTCTTGCTGAGAACTCTGCAAACGTTTTAACTCCGCGGCCATTTGAATCATGCTGCAATCACTGATCCCGACGCCATAGCTCGCCAAGACCTTAACATTATTGGTTTCCTGTCCGGGAATCGCATTAAAAAAAATCATCGGCAAACCACGAACCAAAGCTTCAGTAATGGATAGCCCGCCGGGTTTGGTGATCATCGCATCCGAAAGCCCCATCATTTCATCCATATTCTGAACTAAACCAAAAACTTTGACATGATCCCCGGCCGCCATCCGCAAACGTTCATACAGTTTTTTATTATGCCCGCAAATCACCACCACTTGAAAATCCTGCAAATGTTGAATAATTTCTTCAATCGGCCCGATCCCAAAAGAACCAGTGGCAATCAAAACCGTAAACCGATCTGCCGGTAAATTCATTTTCGCCCGCAATTGCTCAACATCAACAGGGCGAGAAAAATTCTTATGCGTCGGTATACCGGTCAACTTCACCTGTTGAGGATCAACTCCCAAAGATATGATTTTGCGCTGTGTCCAATCACTGGCAACGGCATAATAATCGATGCCTTGTGCCAACCAAATGCTATGCACATCATAATCCGTAACAACCGAAATAATGGTTGAGCGAATCTTGCCAGCTCTTTTTAAAGCGGCAGAAACTTCATTGCCCAGAAAATGCGTCGAAATAATATAATCAAAATTTTCTTTTTGCAAATACGCGTGAAATTTCGGCGTATTGATAAAATTATAAACTCTTCGGATCACTCGCACCGCCGGCCGCAAAAATGGAATATCCAGCAGAGCAAAGAAAAATCCCCACACAGCCGGAGTCCGCGTGATCAAAAAGGTATACACTCCGCTATACGACTTTCTAAAAAGCGCATTGGCATATTGCAAAGAGTCAATCAAAACAACTTCATGCACTGAACCAGACGCTTTAAACCCATGATAAATTGCCTCAGCGGCTTTACGATGACCAGCGCCAGCTGTGGCGTAAACAATTAAAATTCGCATAATAAATTCCTTAAATGACAGCGGCTCTTAGATTGAAACTTAAAACGGCAAAAGAATTGATCACTCACCATTGGCAAGAATAATATCCGTCGCGGCGGCCAAATCTTCCACCGTATAATCCGGCCGGACTTTCCACGTACGCACCATATTGCGATCACTCATTCCCGAAAGCACAAAAATCGTTTGGCAACCAGCTGTCTTGCCAGCTGTCACATCCACTTCGGTATCACCAACAAAATACGCATGCACCGCATGACTAATGGGTTTTTTCATCAAAGTCAAAGCCGCTCGAATCGAGCCGATTCCCGGCTTGCGGCAATCACACCCCTGTTGGGTAGTGTGCGTACAATAATAAACTTTTTTAATTTCCCCGCCATTGCGGAGAACTTCCTTGTTCATCAGACGAGTAATCCGATCAAGCTTATTCTGACTATAAATTTTTTTACCAACCCCCGCCTGATTGGAAACCACAAACACCGTATAGCCATGTTCTTTCAAGCGCCGCAAAGCATCCAACGCGCCGGGTATAAAATGAAATTCCTTAACCTTGGTCACATAATTGCCATGACCGGGAAATTCATTGATCACCCCATCACGATCCAAAAAAACAATTTTTTTACTCATCAAATCACCCGAATTGTTTTAAAAACGCGTTTGCGAGCCATCAGTATACTGGACACTATCCGCCCTAATCAACACGAAAGGCAGAAATTTTCATTTCTGCCTTTTGCAAAAAACCCAACAATTTAAATCGGCTACACGCCAACTTTTGAACTGACAATCATTTTCAAACTATCACAAACATACTGCACTTGCTCTTTAGTGATATGAGGAAACATCGGCAAGGATAAAATTTCCGACGCCACTTGCTCAGAAACCGGAAAATCCCCCGTCTTATGACCCAATTCTTGATAAGCCTGCTGCAAATGCAGAGGAATTGGATAATGAATCAAAACACCAATCCTTTTTTCTTTGAGCGCATCTACTACGTGATCACGATTCTTGGTCCGTATCGCATAGGTTTGATAAACATGCGTCCGATCTGATTTCAAAACCGGCGTAACAATATCCGCAACAGCGGCTAACTCTTGACGATAAACATCAGCCATACCCGCACGCATCTGATTCCATTGATCCAGGCGTTTTAATTTTGCCGACAGAATAACCGCCTGCACTGTATCCAAGCGTGAATTATACCCTTTAATTTTATGCTCATACCGGCCTTCACGGCCATAATCACGCAACATCAAAGAATTTTTATATATGGTTTCATCACTGGTCACAATCATCCCTCCGTCGCCAAAAGCACCCAAAGCCTTGGTCGGATAAAAACTAAAACACGCCACATCGCCCAAAGACCCCACCCGCCGGCCTTGATAGCGAGCGCCGTGAGCCTGCGCGGCATCTTCAATCACTTTCAACTTATGTTCTTTGGCAATGGCACAAATTTCCTGCATATTCGCCGCTTGACCATAAATATGAACCGGAATAATCGCCTTGGTTTTGGAAGTAATCGCTTGCTTTAACTTTTTAGGGTCTAAATTATACGTATCGGGTTCAATATCAACAAAAACCGGCTTGGCGCCACCGTAAGAAATGCACAAAGCCGTCGCGATAAACGTGTACGGCGGCAAAATTACTTCATCCCCTTCCTTAATATCCAGCGCCGCCAAAGCCAAATACAAAGCATCTGTTCCCGAATTTACCCCGACCGCGTATTTCGCATCACAATACTTAGCAAAACTGGCCTCAAAATCTTTTTCTTCCTGACCCAAAATAAAATTACCGGCTTCAAAAACTTTATTCAAGCCCGGTTCAATTTCATCTTTAATGATCTGATATTGTTCACTAAAATCTACAAATGGAACGTCCATGAATAAAACCTTTCGTAATAATGTTTTATGTTAATGAATTCTGAACCGCATTAAAAACGTCGCCAACTTCAACATTCTTGACACAACTGATATGTTCACACGCCGCCCGACGAAAATTTCGATAACACGGTCGGCAAGCTATCGAACTTGTGACAACACGATGTTGTCCGGGCACACCCGCATAAGGGCCATAAACCTTTTCATCAACCGGGCCGAAAACAGAAACTGTTTTGATACCTGCCGCCACCGCCATATGCAAAGGCCCGCCGTCATTGACCAATGCCAAAAAACTTTTCTTGAGAATCGCCAGCGTCTGCAATAAACTCGTTTTTCCACAAGCGTTAAACAGCGGGCATTTTACTAAACTTTGAATCTCTTTGCAAAGAGATTCCTCTGCGTGATTGCCCAGCAAAATGATATTCACATTAAAATCAGCCATTATTTTTGTAATCAGCTGCGCATATTTTTCAGCCGGCCAACGTTTAAATTTCGCGTCCGGCCCCCAGCTTTCACCGCCCCCCGGGAAAACAGCAATCCATCGGGCTTGCAAAGAATTAGCATCCTGCAAAAATTTCTCCGCCCATAAACAACCCTCCGGGGCAACAGCAATATCCATCGATTGCGGACTAATATGAAAATTCACGGCGCTCAAAAGCCCCTGATAATATTGCGCCACATGCCGACCTTCATAACCAGAAAGCAAAACCTTTTTTGTTAAGAAAATACTGCGATTTTTATAATTAAGACCAACCCGTTGTTTAATTCCGGCCAGCCAACAATAAAATCCGGCATACCATGTCATCGAAAGATCAAAAACCGCGTCATATTGTCCTTGCTGAATCTGGTTCTTAGTTCTTTTGATTAACTGCAAAAACTCAAACCGGGAACGGTCAGAAACAACTTTAAACTCACTGCGGTCATAAACAATCACCTGATTAATCTGCGGCAAACTCTCCAAAAGCGGCGCAGTGCGTCGATTGGAAATATACCCAATATAGGCATCAGGAACATTGGCTTTGATGTTCTTCATCAACGGAACTGTAAATAAAACATCGCCTATACCAAAAGTATTAATAATCAAAAACCGTTGAGCTCTGCGCATTACAATTTCCCATGGATCTTATGTTAATAAACTTAATGAATCCGCAGCTTTTCACGCCGCGAAGTTTTAAAACGCGGGCGCAAATACGTGCAAGGATTAAACATATTCCTTCGCTTGATATCTTGCCAATCCTGCTGACTGATAGCATGCCGCGCAATCTTCTCCTGCATCACCAATGGATGTGACCCAAAATAAACCGGGAAACGATTCAAATCCCCAAACGAATATTCTTGCGTCTTTTCTGATTCTGTGAGCGTCGTAATCCCCATCATCTCTGCGTTAACGCGACGCTGGGTCATCACATCCTGCGGTTGGACCCAACCATAATGATACAAAAAACAGCCTGTATGCTGGCGCCGCATAGGTCGGTCATCGCAGCGTTTAAAACCGTACGCGTCGCCCATCGACTCAACAGACCCATTATTGCGAATAATCCGATCCTGCTTCTGATACCAGCCGCGGTCAATGCGGTAACGATAATAACTGCCATAAAAATGCAGCCACGCAAAACGCAAAGCGTCAACGTCTTGATGCAAATATTTTTCCATACACCGTCGAAGTTTTGGCAAATCCGTTTGATGAATCACTTCATCCGATTGCAAATAAAAAGCCCAGTCGCCTCGGCATTCTTGCAAAGCCATATTCGTTTGCCGTGATAGCTCAATATTGCCTTCTGAAAAATCCCAATCTGTTTGAAAAATGCGAATCTTAGGACTTCTTAAAGATTCAATCAAAGCCAGCGTGCCATCCTGAGATTTTCCAACATTAACAATAAACTCATCGCATATCGGCAGAAGGGATTGAATTGACTCTAAAGCTGGGTAGTTAAATTGAATGGCATTGCGGACAATTGTAAATCCACTGATTTTCATCGTCATAGCCAGCCGCCTTTAAGCAAACTCCTGATAAACAGCCAAGGTTTCCTGCGCGGTCTTATCAAAAGAAAAACTCACAGCACGATTCAAAGCTTTCGCTTGCAACTGGCTTTTGAAATCCGCGTCTTCCAAAAGACGCAATACCGCACCCGCGATTTCATCAGGGTTATAAGGATTAACCACCAACGCTCCATCAGCGGCAATCTCCGGGCAAGAAGAAACATCAGAAGTCACCACCGCTGCCCCGCACGAAAAAGCTTCCACAATCGGAAAGCCAAACCCTTCATAAAAAGACGGGAACACAAAGACATCACACAAATTGTACAAAGCCCGAAGCTGTTCATCCGAAACATAGCCGGGAAAAATCACATCATCTGTCAAATCAAATTTCTTAATCACATCCGCCAAACCCTCAACCATCCACCCTTTCATTCCGCTGACCACCAATTTGCTTTTAAATGCCTTATTTTTCTTTAAAATGGACAAAGCGAGCAATAAATTCTGCAAATTCTTGCGCGGCTCAATGGTCCCAACAAAAAGCAAGAACGATTGCGGGATTCCTCGTCGTGTTAAATCTGCCCGTGCCTGCGCTCGCGCCAAATCTTTGAGCGGATAAAAAACATTTTTATCCACCCCCTGATAAACCAAACGCATTTGTTCTGGCTTAACTGGAAAATATTGCTGCAAATCATGTATCGTGCTTTGCGAACAACAAATAATACGGTCGGCCCGCTCGACAATTTGGGTCAGCTGTTTCTGCGCTGTTTCGCAAGTTTGTGCGGTATGCCCGGCGGGATAGGTTTTATAAACCAAATCGTGCACTGTCACAACAATTTTAGCTTTTTCAAAAGTCAATGTTTCAATCGTTGGCGTATGGTACAAATCCACCGGACCTAAAATCTTGTTTAAACCTTGTCCGAACCAATCAACTTTGACGTGAAAATTCTCAGCCTGCACGCGGGGAATGGTGCGCTTAAAATCAAAATATTTTTTTTGCGCGTAAAGCCAATATTCATTTTTTTGATCAATTTCACTCAATGATTTAACAAGATTATACGCATAGCGACCAATCCCTGTATAATTTTTGAGAAGAAACGAACGGCAATTGATCGCAATCCGCATGACGTTAAACTCTCTTGCCGTGAAGGCTAAGAAATTTCTCAACGGTTTGCACAATATAATCTAATTGCGTTAAATCAATGTCTTGATGAATGCCAAAATGAAAACCATGGTCACCGCAATATTCAGCTTGCGGAAAATCACCCAGCTGATACCCTAAGAAAGCATAACTTTCACATTGCGTCGGAATGGAATTAAAAAGGTTACGGGAATCCACCCCGGCCTGATCAAGATACTGCACCAATTCATCTTTGGTGAAATTAAGACCTTCCCGTAAAATCACAGAATACGCATGCGGTCCAATCTTTTCGCCGGTGTCTTCCTTGATCGTTATAAAATAAGCTTCAAATTTCTTAAACTGTTCGATCAAATGCAATAAATTCCGGCGGCGACGGCCAAGAATATCTTGATAAATTTTAATATTCCCTAAACCAACCGCCGCCTCCAACTCATTCATCTTGGCCGAAAAACCAATCCGTTTAAAATCAAATTTATTAACCATGCCATGATTGCGCAATGACCGTAAAGCTTCAGCCATCGCCGCATCATTGGTGGTTACAATTCCCCCTTCAATGGTCGTAATAATATGCGCCGCGTAAAGACTATACGCTGTCATATGGCCAAACGTCCCCACCAGCTGACCATGAAGCTCGGCGCCATGCGCTTCGGCCGCATCTTCAATAACATATAACTTATGTTTTCTCGCCAAATCCATAATCGGCCCCATGGCCGCGGGTTTGCCCATCAAATGCACCGGCATAATGGCGCGAGTGCGCGATGTGATCACTGCTTCAATCTTATTCGGATCAATGTTTAACGTTTCCCGATTCACGTCAACAAAAACAGGTTTAAATCCCGCCTGAAAAACCGCATTGGCTGTCGCCACAAAAGTCAAAGCCGGAATAATCACTTCATCCCCGCGCTGAGCGCCATAATCATAAAGCACCGCGCACGCCAAAGCATCCGCGTCTGTGCCGCTGGACACCGCCACAGCTTCTTGTGCACCAAACAAATGCGCGAATTGTTTTTCAAACTCCGCGACATATTTGCCGCGCGTCACAAACTTAGAATCCAGCGCCATATCAATCAATCGACGAGCTTCCTCTGTAATCGAAACAGTTCCAAAAGGAACACGATATCGTGCCTTGACTTCCACGCTTTGATTCTTAATTTTTGTGTCCACGATCTTTGACCTTTCGTATTGTTTCCTGCGCGCTCGAATAACGCTCTGGCGTGCCAATATCTAAAAACTCTTGATCAACAACAAAACTCCTAAACCGCTCGCCCAACTTCACCGGCAAAACAGGGAAAAAATCAAGTTCAATCGAAAACTTGCCTGCCGGCATTAACTCTAATACTTCTTTGTTAAAGCAATACGCACCAATATTAACAAACCCTCCGCCCGCGACATCTTTCTTTTCTTCAAAGCCAACAATCACATCATGAGCTCCCAAAAGAACTGTGCCATAATCCCGGCACTCAGCAATTTTCGCAACCGAGAGGGTCACCGCGCTTTTTTGGGCTAAATGAAATTTCAAGAATTCCTGATAATTCAAAGAACAAAAACAATCCCCATTCATGGCAAAAAACTGATCTGACTCAATTAAGGATTGCGCATTCTTAATCGCGCCGCCCGTCCCCAAAGGAAGCTCTTCTCTTGAGAACTCAATGATTAGCCCCATATCATGCGCGCGATAATACTGCTCGACTTGTTGAGCTTGATAACCAACGGCTAAAATAATCCGACGAAATCCTTGCTCCTGCAAATGCCTTAACACTTTGTTCAAAAAAGGTTCTTCTCCAACAGCAGCCATGATTTTTTGTGACTGGCCAATGGTCGAGCGCAATCTGGTCCCCAAGCCGCCGCAAAGAATCACCATATCTGTTTTTGATAAATTCATAAAACCCTCGTCAACATATTGCTATTTAATTAAGCCACCAAACCTGTATTGGGCTGATAAAAAATAATTTGACTGCCCAGTGATTCAAATTTAAATGGGATTTCTAATAAATTCTTAAGCCGTGCGCGAACTTTCGGCTGGACTTGTGGCGCCGCAAAAATAAGGACAAATCCACCACCGCCCGCCCCCAAAAGTTTTCCGCCCTGCGCCCCAGCATCTCGCGCAGCTTGATAAATTTCATCAATGTGCGGCGTTGAAATTTTCTCCGAAAGACTACGCTTTAATTGCCAAGCTTCATGCAATAAATGGCCAAAATCCAAAATATCGCCATTTTTAAGAACACCCAAAGCCTGCGTCGTTAAACCAAAGATTTCATTTAATTCCTTAATCTTATTGGGAGTATTCTTAATTTGATGCGCCGCAATCTCAGAAGCTGTCCGCGAAAATCCGGTAAAAAATATCATCAAGTGGGACTGTAATTCTTTGAGTCTATCAGGCCCGACCGTCACCATCCGAACTTGCAAATGATTAGGTCCGCCAAACTCAATATAGTTAAACCCGCCGTAAGCGGCCAGCGTTTGATCCTGACAACCCACATTTTCTTTAATCAAATCCTGTTCAATATGAACAGCCTCGCGAGCCAATTGCTCCTTAGTGGTCATTATGCCTTTAAGCGCGTATAAGCTATTGAGCAAACCAACCGTAAAAGATGAACTTGAGCCCAAACCGGTCCGCGCTGGCAAATCACCGTCGTGATGAATTTCGATACCTTCATGAATATTCAAAAATTTTAAAACCTCGCGCACCGAAGGGTGATCGATTTCCTCAACATTTTGCACATGCTCTGTGACCGAATAAATAATTCGCGACTTGTGTTCAAAAAACGGCGGCAAATAGCGGCAGGTGATGTAACAATACTTGTCTATTGTTGTCGCCAAAACCGCGCCTTTGTGTTCTTGATACCACGCTGGATAATCAGTGCCGCCACCAAAAAAAGACACGCGAAAGGGTGTCCGTGAAATAATCATAAGCGCACCTGCTCTTCAAGGATTTTTCTTTTCAATTTGATTTTCGTGGACCGCAATGTTTCCTCAACTGCTAAATTCCCAAACTTTCTTTCCAGCAAACTTAAAAATTGAGGATTGGTATGATATTGCATCCAAGCTTTATCCCGAAATTCTAAAACTTGCGGCGCCGTTAAATATTTCGTCGGCAAAGGCTGCGCATTATACGAATGCTGAGAAAATCCAGAATACGCATCCGGCAGTTTCCAGCCCGCTTTGCGCGCCTGACCGTGCAAAGGACTGCCCGGATAAGCCATCGCGGAATAAAAATTAGCTTCCTCAGTGTTCATCTCTAACGCCAAATCCAAAGTCATTTGCATACTGGCAATATCATCTTCCGGTAAACCAAAAATATAATTCGCAATCACATTAATATCATGAGCTCGAATCTTTTTAACCACATCGCGGATATCGACATCCTCAAAACGTCCTTTGGTCACATCTTTACGAACACGGGTATTACCGCTTTCAATACCCAAAGCCAGCCAATTGACACCCGCTTTCTTTAAAATATCCAAATACTGTTCTTTGACGGTATCAACCCGAGAGTAACACCAAATATTAAACTTGTATCCCCGTTGAATAATCAATTCGCACAACTTGACAAAATGATTGGCATTGAGCACAAAAAGTTCATCCGCGATTTTGATATTGGTAATTCCTTGTTCCGCAAAGAAATCAAACTGCTTAATAATAAACTCCGGATCCCAATAGCGGAAAACAGCGCTGCCGTCAGAAAATTCATTCTCCTGCCGATTGATGATATTGATCATACAAAATGAACAACGCATCGGACAACCCAAACTTGTGTATAAAGCGGCAAAAGGCTGACGCTTAACATGATTAGAATACGAATGCCATAAAGATGTACGATAGCGCTGCAAGGGCAAATGATCCCAGGCGACACCGGGCAGATCTTGCGGCAGATTTTCTTTGGCCACAATCGGCGAGGGTGGGTTCAAAACAATTTGATTTTGATCGCGATAACCCAAGCCCAGCACCTGATCAAGCTTATCCACGAGGTTTGTCTGCAATAAATTAGAAATGGTATAAACCCCTTCATTTTGGCAAACAAAATCAATACAAGAATGATTTTCCAAAACTTCTCGCGGTAAAGCCGCCACATGCCCGCCGACAAAAAGAATCTTTGTCTCTGGAACATGTTTGCGAACCAACTGCGCTAAAGCAATCGCCCCCTCCATATTCTGCGAACTAGCACTGGGCTGTTGACCATAAACCACAAAACACACAACTTTGGGATTAATGTCAGCAATGTATTGTGTTGACTCCGCATCTGAAAATGCCAAAGCTTCGCTGTCCAAAATTGACGCTCGGAAACCTTTTTGCAAACAATGATTGGTCAACATTCCCGCCCAAATCGGCGGCTCGATTGCTGAGAAAACCGTACTCAAATCCTGATAAACTTTATAAGCCGCATTGGCTTGAACAAACAAAATATCCAATTGCTTAAATGTTGGCATATTGATTCCTTTTGATCACTTGATACGCTTTAACCAATTCCGCTATTCCCGCCGCCAAAGACACATCCGGTTTAAAACCTGTTTTTTCAATTTTATCATTACTGACAATATAATCCCGCTTGTCAGGGTCCTCGCCAATAGTCGCTTCCACAAAATAAAAATCTTTGACCTGTTTTTGTATTTCCTGGCATAACCCCAACTTGCTGATATTCGCATCACTCAAGCCCACGTTATAGGCTTGATTTTTCATTTTCTCAAACTGATTTAAACTGTGACTAAACGCTTTGGCCACATCGCGCACATGAATAAAATTTCGGTTAAAATGCGCTTCAAACAAAATCACAAACCGATCATACACCGCGCGATAAACAAAGTCATTGACCAATAAATCCAAACGCATGCGCGGCGAAACACCAAAAGCCGTCGCTAAGCGCAGCGTAATCCCATTGCCCGCCGCGAGAATGGCGTCTTCGGCTTCCACTTTCAACTTGCCATATAGAGAGATGGGACGCAGCGGCGTCTCTTCGGTACAATGTTTGCCCTTTTCACCAACGCCATAACCGCTATTAGTCGTCGGAAAGATAATCATTTGATTTTTACTGCGCAATTCCAAAATCAATTCAACCGCATCCAAAAGAATCGATTGTGCTCCAATCGGATCTTTGGCACATAAAGGCGCGCCCGTTAAACAAGCCAAAGGAAAAATCGCATCCACATCTTTAAGCAATTTTG
Source organism: Candidatus Omnitrophota bacterium (assembly GCA_020632555.1). Lineage (GTDB taxonomy): Bacteria > Omnitrophota > Gorgyraeia > Zapsychrales > JANLHA01 > JADLGJ01. The sequence goes on from JACKFI010000002.1 coordinate 173,167, forward strand.
TCATCAAACTTTTATCGCGCGTATCGCCACGAACAATAGTCAAAGTAGGATAATAACAGACATCTAAAAGAGACGTCTGGTTGTACATAAAATTGTCTAAAGCAACAATCTCATGACCTTCAGCCAAGAACCGCGGAATCATCACAGACCCCAAATATCCAGCCGCACCGGTGATTAAAATCTTCATAAAAGAATTTCCTTTCTTAACATGCCTGCTTTAATCAAAATGTTTTTTGTTTTGCCACAAACCCTTCGGCTCAATGAACGGTCCCTGGTCGATGTCCCGCCTAAAGGCGGGAGAAATTCAGGGCTGCGTTCAATTCGCCGTTGGGCTTGCGGCAAAACAAACACATCCCTAAATCATCTGCTGAATACCTTCTTCTAACCCAATCTTTGGCTGCCAACCCAAATTTTTCATACGAGAACTATCCAAAAGTTTTCGCATCGCTCCGTCTGGTTTGGAAGCATCAAATTCAATTTGGCCTTGATAACCCACCTGTTTAGCAATCATCTTAGCCAAATCTTTAATCGTAATATCTTCGCCAACACCAACATTGATCAATTGATCCTCATTGTAATTTTTCATCAAAAATACACAGGCATCGGCAAAATCTTCACTAAACAAAAACTCACGCTTAGGTTTACCGGTTCCCCAAAGGGTTACCTTTTTCTGGTTATCCTCCTGAGCTTGAAAAAATTTCCCCAACAATGCACCCAAAACATGCGCATTTTGGCTGTCGGTATCCGCTTGTGGTCCGTATAATGTTGCAGGAACCATCGCAATCGCGTTAAATCCATATTGCCGTCGATACGCCCGGCACATTTCAATACCAGCAATCTTGGCTACCGCATACGGTTGGCTGGTCGGCTCTAAGGCTCCCGTCAAAAGATATTCTTCTTTCATCGGCTGAGGACAAGCTTTGGGATAAACACAAGAACTGGCAATAAAAAGCAGTTTCTTAACTTTGCTTTTATAGGAGGTATGAATGATATTGTTTTGGCTTTGCAAATTCTCGTAAATAAATTCCGCACAATATCTCTGATTAGCCTCGATGCCGCCAGAACACGTTGACGCTAAGAAAACATACTCAGGTTCAATCTCGCCAAAAAACTTTTCAACTTGCTGCTGATTAAAAACATCCCATTTCTCTGGCCCGGCAGAAATCACATTCTTAAAACCACTTTCAACTAGATGGTCATACAACGAATGTTCGACGATATCATTATGTCCGACGATAAGAATGCGCGATTGTTTCTTCATAAAACTATTCGACTCTCCCCAAAATATCTCTTAAGCACACCCAACACCTTAAAAACTTTTCTCTCTTTTTAAAAAGGGATTCAGGGAAGCTCCTATTTCAGATTATAATAATTCCCGTGCTCAATGAGCATCGTCGAGCGGCCATCAGGCCGCTCAAAAGCATGTTTATACGCAGGGAAGATTTCTTCTGGTTCATTGAGTTCAATCACATCAATGGTGGTAAATAAATTACGAAAAGCATTGGCGTAATTGCCAACATGCTGATGTCCCGGGTGAACCGGCGCATCAGGTCCAGCGGCCACGCGAATCAACATCTTGGGCATCACCTGTCCGCCGCTAATGGCTGGGATTTTGTCCAACATATTGGTCATGTCAGATGTCGCCAATAATAAAAAATTCTGACGCGGATAGACGGAAATAGGAACATAACCCGCCAAAGCCATGCCAATTGAAAACTGCATTTGAAAACTTTCATTAATCGGCATTTCCAATGCGCGCTCCGGCGGACAATCCCGCAATGTTTGAAACATAAATGTCCCCGGCCCGGCCACAGTTTGTCCCACAAACATCGCTTGCGGCTGAGTCGCCAGCCATTCCATCGTGCGCTTTAATTCGTCGAAATATTTCACCTTATCATTCTCCAATTAAAGAATTCATATTTAAAAAACCTTATTAATCCACTTTCTTAACTGCGGCAAACGGTTTTTGATAACCATCCAAACGATGACAACATCAACACCCATATAGTCATGGATCAAAACATCCCGCATCCCAGCAATTTTCTGCCATTCAATATTGGGATACTGATTTTTAAATTCTTTATCTATCTTCTTCGCGGCTTCGCCAATAACTTCCAAGTTGCGAATGACCGCATCCTGCACCATCTTATTCTTCAAAAATTCCGACTCTTTTAAACCACGAGTGTAACTTTCAATATCCTTAATCGCATCCGCAATATGATGCAAATAAACCTTATTATCGTGACTCATAAATAAACGGCCTCACGCAAAACCTGCGCACGAATATATCGGCTTAAAGATCGCGGCGTTGCGACATCAACCTTTTTCTTCAATAACTTCTCTAAATCCTGCTTGAGGCCGACCTGATCAAAAAGATCAGCATTTTCTTCAAACTCGACCAAAAAATCCAAATCGCTGCCGCGTGAAAACCGGCCCGTTGCATAGGAACCAAAAAGTGCTATTCTTTTAACTTTGTTTAATTTAAGGGCACTTTTAAATTTTACTCCGCTAAAAACCACGTCTAAACGCTTTAGAATCATATAGTTCTCCTTCAAAACTTAATCAATTTACCCAAACCTGAATGGGGATAACCATTCACATACTGAAAATAAATAATCTTGGATTCGTATTTGGTTGCTTTAAACCACGGATCTTCGCTGCCCCACACATCCCGCGTCTTGGTCATAACGCTCAAACCATTGTCGCAAACAATAAACTTAACCGGCAAATCAAAATTATACGCATATTTTACCGCTTCGAAAAAAATCCCTGTTTCCGACGACATTTCTCCACAAAACAAAAATGCTCGCCCGGACTTGCCTTGATTCTTCAGCGCCCAAGCAACACCCGTTGCGGTGCCCATCAAACTGCCAACGATGCCGGAACAAAGAACTTTGTACTTAGGAAAACACAAAGAAATACTTTTGCCATCCAAAATCGCTTGTTTCACTTCTTCGCGCGGCACACCTTTTAAAAGCGCCAACTCATGCGCATCCCAAAAACCAAAAATATAATCATCATCGCCAATATTTTCTTCACGGAAAATTTTAATCAACTGATCCTCGCGCCCCGCACGCAAATGCACCGGAGCCCGAATCGCGCCGGTCGCAAAAACATCCGCAATCTCTTGTTCAAACGTCACCAAATCTTCTTTAGTCAACTGTGTTTTCATAAGACTCTAAACCCTTCACAAAGTAATAATTAATAATCCCCCCGCCAACGAAAGAAATACGTGCCATTATGAAATAATCTCGAATTATTCGCAACCCCAATTCAATATTTATTACTTCTCGTCGCAACAATTCGCTTTAAACCAAGCCAAGGTTTCTTGCAATCCTTGTTGAAGACTAACCTTTGGCTGCCATTGCAAATGTTTCTTTGCCAAAGTGATATCCGGACACCGTTGTTTGGGATCATCCACCGGCAAATCACGATAAACCAATTTGCTGTGTGCCCCTGAAAATTTCAAAACCATGTTCGCAAATTCCAAAATGGTGAATTCTTTGGGATTACCGATATTCACCGGTTGATGCAAATTTGAATACAATAAACGCACAATCCCATCAATCAAATCTGAATAATAACAAAAAGACCGTGTTTGTTGGCCATCGCCATAAATCGTCAGCGGCTGATTATGCAAAGCTTGATCAATAAAATTAGGAACAACGCGGCCGTCATTGACTTGCATGCGCGGCCCGTAGGTGTTGAAAATGCGCACAATCGCCGTATTAACGTCATACGAACGATGATAAGCCATGGTGAGCGCTTCAGCAAAACGCTTGGCTTCATCATAAACACTGCGCGGCCCAATAGAGTTGACATGCCCCCAATAGGATTCTTTTTGCGGATGTTCCAGCGGATCACCATAAATTTCAGAAGTCGATGCAACCAAAAAACGCGCTTTTTTCAATTGAGCCAATTTTAAACAATGTTCTGTTCCCTGTGATCCAACCTTCAAAGTCGCTAAAGGGTGTCGCAAATAATCCACTGGACTGGCCGGTGAAGCAAAATGCAAAACATAATCCACCTTCCCCGTTATGGTCCAAGGCCGGCACACGTCTTTTTTGATAAACTCAAAGTTTTTATTTTTTCGCAAATGCGCGATATTGCGCAAACTCCCCGTTATCAAATTATCGGCCGCAATCACCCGGCAACCATCAGCCAATAAACGATCGCACAAATGACTGCCTAAAAATCCCGCGCCACCGGTAACAACAGCTATTTTCTTTTTCATTTCAACGATCCTTAATCAAATTTACAACTTTACAATTTTTTTATGATTCAAAGCCCCGTACACATTACGGGTATCAAAAATCATTTTCGCCGACTTTAGAATCAATTGATAATTGACCTGACTATGATCGGTGGCAATCACCACACAATCAAACTCGGCCACATTTTTTCCTGTCAAATCAGTCGCCGCCAGATCAATGGCGCCGATTTTCAAATACGGAATAATCGGATCATAATATTCAACCTTAGTTCCCTTACCTTGCAATAATTCAATCAAGCGCAAAGGCGGAGATTTACGCAAATCTTTAACATCTTTTTTATACGTCACGCCAATAATTAAAATTTTTGCGTTCTCAAGAACCTTATTATGCGATTTAAGAATAGCTTGAATGCGCCCAACCGCATAAGCCGGCATCGACGAATTGGTATCCGCGGACAAGCGAATGTATTTCGAATTAAAACCATACTTGCGCGCTTTCCAATGCAAATACAAAGGGTCATCGGGAATACAATGACCGCCTACCCCCAGCCCCGGATAAAAAGGCATGAAGCCAAATGGCTTTGTTTTGGCTGCCTCAATCACTTCCCAAATATCAATATTCAATTTATGGCACATCATGGCCAATTCATTGATCCATCCGATATTGACAATTCGAAATGAATTCTCCAGAAGCTTGGTCATTTCCGCGGCATCTGCGGAAGAAACCAAATGTACTTCTTTGATAATCGTTTGATAAAACAACTGGCTCAACTGCCCGCTTTTCTGATCAATCCCGCCGACAATTTTAGGAATACGGGTCACATCATATTTTTTGTTGCCCGGATCAATGCGTTCCGGCGAAAAAGACAAATACAATTCTTTGCCAACCATCATGCCCGATTTTTCTAAAACTGGCTTGACCAATTCCCGCGTTGTTCCCGGATACGTCGTGCTTTCCAGAATAACCAAGGTGTCTTTTTTAATATATTGATCAATCAATTTAACAGCATTAACAATAAAAGAAACATCCGGCGTGTATTTGCGACGCAACGGAGTAGGAACACAAATCATAATCACATCCGCAAATTTAAGCAAAGAAAAATCTGTTGACGCCATCAAGCGGCCGTTATTGACCACCGTTGTCAAATCTTTGGCTGTGATATCGGCAATATAATTTTTTTTAGTCTGCACGCGCTGGACACGATCCACATCCATATCCAACCCATAAACTTTAAAACCAACCTTGGCAAAACTCACCGCCAAAGGCAGTCCTACATAACCAAGACCCAAGACTGCGACAATGGCTTTTTTATTGTGAATTTTATTTTTTAAAATTTTTGACATCGATAAACCTTTAAGCTCTATTTTGTAAATCAACTCACCTTAAACAACTCCGCGGCCGATTCCAAAATATTCAAATCCTAAATCATCCAAATGATCATTCTTATATAAATTTCGTCCATCAAAAATCATCGGTTGGCGCATCACATTTTTTAAACGTTTAAAATCAACCTGCCGAAATTCATCCCACTCGGTCAAAACAACCAGACAATCTGAATCTTTGGCAACGGCATAAACATTCTGACAAAATGTCATCCCCTTAAATATTTTCTTCGCTTGATCCATCGCTTGCGGATCATACGCCTTAATCTTGGCCCCTTCGGCTTGCAAACGTGTAATAATATCAACTGACGGAGCATTGCGCATATCATCGGTATTGGGCTTAAAAGCCAGCCCCAAAACGCCAATCTTTTTTCCCTTGATGATCCACAACTTGTCTTCAATCAAACGAACAAACGCCGCTTTTTGTTCTTCATTGGTCAAACGAACCGCTTTTAAAAGATTAAAATCGTAACCACTTTTTTCACTCAAACGAATAAACGCGTCCACATCTTTAGGAAAACAACTGCCGCCAAACCCAATGCCCGCATTTAAAAAACTCGGGCCAATCCTTTTGTCATAGCCCATGCCCTCAGTCACTTTGAGAATATCAGCTCCAACTTTATCGCAAATCTGTGACAAAGCATTGGCAAAAGAAATCTTGGTTGCTAAAAATGAATTCGACGCATGCTTGATGATTTCAGCTGACGTGATGTTGGTCACAACAATGCGCGTCTTAAGCGGCTTATAAATTTCCTTGAGTAATTCTTCCGCCTTCTTGGACTCCACGCCAATCACCACCCGGTCAGGATTCATAAAATCCGCAATGGCCGAACCTTCGCGCAAAAATTCTGGATTCGACGCGACATCAAAAGGAACATTGTGCCCGCGTTCTTTAAACTTTTTAGGTAAATTCACCTTAATGGTATTTTCAATCCGCCGGCCGGTTGCCGCCGGTACCGTAGATTTCTCGACAATCAATTTATAGGAATCCATACTCAAAGCAATTTGCCGCGCGACATTTTCCACATAGGTCAAATCCGCGTCGCCATTTTTTTTGGATGGAGTTCCAACCGCGATAAAAATCACCAAAGACTTTTTAGAAGCCTCTTTAATCGTTTCACAAAAAAAGAGTTTTTTCTTTTTGATTTGCTTGGTCATCAATTCTTGCAAACCCGGCTCATAAATCGTCGCAATCCCTTTGCGCAATGTCTTTAATTTTTCACGATCATTATCCACACAATACACCGTGTGTCCAATAGCTGAAAGACAAACCCCCGTGACTAAACCAACATATCCGGTTCCCACAATACCAATATTCATAAAAATTCACCTTTCCTAGAATTTCTAACGATTTGCTCCCGCTTTGCTGCGATTAAATCCTGTTCCAAAATTAATTGCTAAATCAGGAAATTCTTTCAATGTAAAGATAACCCATACCGCGTCACCATCATTATCTTTGTGATTAAAACTGATTCGTCCCTCCCACTCGTGCAAATCACGCACAATCGCATATTGCTGTTCTTTATTAATCCCGCGATCAACATCCCAGCGCTGATACACTTCCCCATACCATTTTTGATTAATACGATAATTCAATTGGCTGGTGATCTGATCATCAACCGCGCGGTCGTAGCGTTTACCAAAACCCATGGACCATCGGCTCTGTTGGGGATCGTGAAAATAAACATCAAAATTTGCCACACTCAAATGCTCTTCTATAGTGTCATAGGTCGATTCCGCATACAACGTCATCCAGCGGTTTGGAATAAAATCCGTTTTCGTCGTTACATTATTAAATCCACCTTTATGCGAGTCCTCTTTTAAATAAAAATCTGATGAAACAAGAAAACGCAACAAATCCTCGCTTTTATTAGAACGCTTGGTCTGCAATTTGTTTTCTAAACCAAAGGTTATGCCGTGACCACGCACCACACTATCAATCCCATCAAACTGAACCAGTTTTGAGGACTCCAAACTTGGATCATGCGTATAAAAATACGCCACCGAAGGGGTCACCACATGTCGCAAACGATGAATATCCAAATTCAACCAATTGGTTTGCGCATCATACACACGAAAGAACCTGGTGCTGACATCCGCGCCGGTTTTAAAAACACCCCGCAAAGTGTTATTATCAGTTTTCTCCAATGTTTTAGAATAAAAAGTTTCTTGTCCTCCGACAAAAGGCCGCAATTCAATAAATTTGACTTTAAACGGATAAGAAATTTCATTATCAGCATCAAAACGCATTGTTTCATAACGATGCGCACTGGGACTGGCCTCTAACTTGGCCAAATTGGAAAATGTCGTATTGCTTTTCCAATAAAATCCACTGTCCAAGATCTTGTTTCCCGGTAAAAGATAATTGATCTCCGGCAATCGATTGACCGCCGCATTGAAGCGATTGACCCGAACATCACTGCGTAAACTCAAAGTCCCGGCCGTCTCAAATCCTTTGCTTAATAAGAAATACGTCGCAGGATTAACATCTTCCTCATATTCACGAGGAAAAAAATCTTTAACAAACTCCGCGTCACTTAATTTATAATACTGCCAAACAGCTTTGGTATGATCATCAATATCCCATTTATGCCGCCACTCCCCTTTATACCGTTCCCGTTCAATAACCGCTTTATTATTACTCGAATTAAAATCAAAAAAGAATTTCTCATCGCTCAAACGTTCTTGTGTGTAATAGGCCTTCATAAAGCCATTACCAAAACGCTCATTTTGATAATTCAAATCCGCACCTTCACCAAAACCTCTTTTGCTGCGATAGTCCACATGGACCACCGTATTAACGCGATCATTCCAATAATGGCGCCATTGAGACAAAGCAAAACTCCCCCAACCTTTGTAATAACCCGGAGTGATGGTAAACATCGGTTTTTGATGTCGTAAATCCTGAGTATAACGAGGCAAATAAAAAATGGGCACTTTGCCCAACACCACGGTCATATTGCGGGCTACAGCTTTATCTCCTTGATAAATATCCACGCGGGGAGCTCTCAACTTAAAATGCGGATGATCCAAATCGCAGGTGGTGATATATCCATCTTTTAAAACAATATGCTTATCATCTTCTTTAGATATTTCCTTGCCAGAACCATAAAAAGGCTTTGACGTGATCTTTGCGTCAATAAATTCCCCTTTCATTGTTGCAAAGTTGTAAATCATTTTGTCGCCAGTCAAACGAGCACCATCCCGCTCCAAAACAACATGTCCTTGCGCTATCCCCACATTTTGTGTCCGATCAAACTCCATGCGGTCAGAAGACAAAGTCACCCCCAAACGCTTAACCACAACATGCCCGATAGCGCTCACCTTATTGCCAGTTACCGAATATTGAACTTCATCCCCATTGATCTCGACCGGCACAATGTTTTCTTGAGCAAAACTCACCGCCGCGCAGCTGATCATTAAAACACCCAATAGGATTTGAAAATACTTCATGCGTGCTTTCCTAAACCTTCTGCCAATAAAACACGAGCCCCAAAAATACCGGCATCATGACCCAATTTGGCATGAACAATTTTCACCATCTTCGCCTGCACTTTCATCGCCCGTTCTTGAATCACCCGATGAATAGTCGGAAAAAGAAACCGATAATTACTAGAAACACCGCCCCCGATAATGATCAACGGCGGATTTAAAAGATTCACCACTGCCACCAAACCATTACCAATGTGAATAGCGACTTCCTCAAAAAATCGCAATGCTCTTTTATCTGCCTTTAAAGCCAAAGCATGAACATCTGGAATGCTTAAATTTTTATCACCAAAAATACGGGCAATCTTTTTTAATAACTGCGCATTTCCAACATGCCCTTCAAAACAGCCATAACCGCCGCAATTGCAAGAATGCCCTTTTTCATTAATCGGCATATGTCCAATTTCACCAGCGACAAACCCCGCTCCGCGATACAGTTTTCCATTCAAAATTAATCCACCGCCAACACCTGTACCCAAAGTCATACAAACCAGATTGTCCTGACCTTTGCCTGCACCAAACTTCCACTCTCCTAAGGTGATCATTTTAGCATCATTATCAATACACACTGGCTTGCCAAATTCTTTCTCAAAAATTCTTTGCAAAGGAACATTCTCCCATTTTGGAATATTAGGCAAAGAAATAACCAATCCTTTAAAAGGATCAATGGCCCCCGGCAAACCAATGCCAATGCCAGAAATTTGCGATAAAGTGATTTGAGAATCTTTGAGCAGTGCACGAACGTGCGCAAAAATGGCCTGAATTAAATCATTTTTATTACGATTGTAAAGCTTTGTAGATAGAGAACTTCTAACTAAAACGCAACCTTTGGCATCGACAATGCCAAGCTTGACCTTTGTCCCGCCGACATCAATGCCTAAAACCAAGTTTTTCATGGGGAAAGACGATAATTATGGATTATAAAATACTCACACTGCCGGTAAAAACGTTTGATTCTACCTGAAAAGAGAAACTGTTTCAAGCTGAATTATCGACGATTTTTCGTCTAAATTTGCTTCAAAAGAAAGCTTCACTTATGATAAACACCAAAAGCACAAACCCGATTACGACCCTCTTTTTTGGCGCGATACAAAGCCCAGTCTGCTTTATCAATCAATTCATTAATTTCTTTGCCATCTTGAGTATACACCGCAATGCCAATGCTGACCGTCGCCTTGGTCATCGTATCATAAGCTTTAATGGTCGCCGCTTCCACAGCCGCCCGAATACGCTCTGCAACATACACAGCTGCTTCATAATCCGTATCCGGTAAAACCACGCAAAACTCTTCACCGCCATAACGCCCAATAATATCAATTTCACGAATATTCGCTTTGATAATCAAAGAAATCTCACGCAAAATCTGATCACCGGTTAAATGGCCATACTGATCGTTAAAGTTTTTGAAGAAATCAATATCAATCATTAAAAATGACATATTGGTCTTATGAAGCTGAGCCCGGCTACGCTCTTCTTCCAAACGCTCCATCACATGCCGGCGCGTATGAACCTCCGTCAAACTATCGGTAATCGCCAACTGTTCGATATCCTGATAAAGCCGCACCCGCCGAAGAGCCAAAGCAAATTGATTAGCTAAAATCGTCATCTTGGCTTGTTGATCATCGGCAACCCCGCTGACAGCCAAAACCCCCAGCGCTCGTCTTTGCCCGGTCAAAGTCCACAACAAATACCCTTGCGATTGTTTCTCCTCAATCTCCCGCTGAGCCAACGGGTCCAATAAAAGACAATCGTCAAAACTGACACTTTCACTCAACTTGGTTTTAAAAGTCTGAAATGTTTTATTTTCGGAAAAAGTTCTGGTCATTTCGCGCGTCAAATTATATAGCGTAAAAATCTGAGACACCTGCTCTTCCAAAACTTTCTGTTCAAGATCCAAGCTTTTTTTGATATCCAAAAATTCTTTTTGTTGATCTTGAATCACACCAACCGCATGGATTTCTTGACGAATAAGAATAGCAATGGTTCGCTTCACCACAAAAATCGCGACCAAAGTAAAAATGATTAAACCAATGGTAATAAAAATCATTTGCCCTCTTTGGCTAAAACAACTCGATTGCGCCCAGAAGCCTTCGCCGCGTACAAAGCCATATCTGCTTTTTGCACCAATTCCTCTTTGGTATGCGCGTCAACTGGAAAAGTCGCTACCCCCACTGAAACCGTAATGCACGTCTTCTCTCGACGCAGGATAATCGTCTGCGTTTCAATGCGCCGACGCACGTCTTCAGCAAGCTGACCAGCCCTTGTTTTCGAACAATCCGGCAAAAGAATACAAAATTCCTCGCCACCATAACGGCAAACAATTTCTCCCGGTTGAACAAACATATCTGAAAGAATCATCGCGACCGTCTTTAACACAATGTCTCCTGCCATATGGCCAAAACGATCATTGTATTTTTTAAAAAAATCCAAATCAATCATCAAAAATGACAATTCGCTCTCGGCACGTAAATGACGTCCAATTTCAGTTCCTAGCCGTTCTCGCAAATGACGTCGCAAATACAAGCCTGTCAAACTATCACGAATAGCCAAATCCTCAACATGTTCATAAAGCCGGGCATTTTCTAAAGCCACCGCGCTAATATTACCCACTGTATTTAAAAACCTTAAGTCTTCCGTAGAAAAGTGATGCTCTTGGCTGCTATCAACTCGCAAAACACCCACCATAACCTCCCCGACCGCCAAAGGGACAATCATCAAAGACCGTATCGCGCGACCATCTTCCGTTTGAATTTGTTCCAAATCAAAGCGAAAATCCATTTCTGTATCTGCAACCAACAATGGCTTGGCATTTTTAACAACCCACTGATCATACAAATCACCTTTTTTGGCTTTTAGATTCAACGAATTCTTATTCTTCAAAGATGCCGTCAAAGCTAAATCGCCAGTGCCATTTTCCAAGAAATAAACAATCACCGTCATCGCTTCATGACCATACACATCATTGACCTGCGCGGCAATAATCTGCGCCGTTTCACTCATCGTAAAAGACGCGCATAACTTCTCGGTCAAATCTTTTAACCGCGAATAATTTGTAATTTTATTTTTTAAAGCAATATTTGTCAGCCTCTGGCGGGCAATGTCTGCTTGCAACAAATTCAATTGTTCTTCACATTCTCCACGATTCAAGGACAATTCCGTTTGGCGGTTTGTCAAAAAAACATAAGAATACACCAAATAACTAATAATCAAAGTCAATGACCCTGCCAATAAAATAAAAAATTGCGCTTCAAAATACCGAGCATAAAGAAAAAACCCGGCCAGAGGAAAGACCAAGAGACTAGCTAGAAAATAAGGTGATTGAAGAATTCGGTGAAATAAATTTTTCATACTATGAAACTCAAAACAAAATGAGAGGAATAACTTGACGATGGCATGAGTGCCGCTAAATAATTCTGTTTTCCGTTTTTTTATCAAAAAAATGCACCTTGCTCATGTCCAGAACAAGCTCCATGTCCCGATTGATCTGAGGACGATCATGAGCACCAACACGGGCAATAAAATTGTGGCGTCCGGTATTCAAATAAACAAAAACTTCTGATCCTATCGGTTCAACAACTTCACAAGTGGCCTGTATCGTATTATCCGGCGTAGCTTGCGAAACAACCAATTTGTCATAAATGTCTTCCGCCCGGACCCCAAAGATAACCTCTTGCCCTTCATACGCGCTTATTTTAGAATACATTTCCTCGACGATTTTCACATGAAATTTTCCTTCATCAAAATAATACTTTCGCTCTTTCTTAATAACTCGGCCTTCCATGAAATTGATCGGCGGAGATCCAATAAAACTGGCCACAAACTTATTGACCGGTCGATCATACGTCTGAATTGGATCGTCACATTGCAAAATCCGGCCATCTTTCATAACCGCGATACGATCTCCCAAAGTCATCGCTTCAATCTGATCATGAGTGACATAAATAAAAGTAGTTTGCAGACGCAAGCGGAGCTTGTGAATTTCTGTGCGCATTTGAACCCGCAATTTCGCATCTAAATTACTCAGCGGCTCGTCAAAAAGAAACACAGCCGGTTTACGAACAATGGCGCGGCCTAAAGCAACACGTTGCTGTTCCCCTCCAGAAATCTCCCGCGGACGGCGATCTAAATATTTCTTAATTCCGAGAATTTCAGCGGCTTCATGAACACGACGAAAAATTTCCACCTTAGGCAGCTTGCGCAACTTCAGGCCAAAAGCCATATTTTCAAAAACCGTCATGTGGGGATAGAGAGCGTAATTCTGAAAAACCATCGCGATATTGCGATCTTTGGCGGGCACGTCATTAACTCGTCGATCTCCAATCCAAATGTCTCCGGATGGAATCTCTTCAAGGCCGGCAATCATTCGCAGAGTGGTGGATTTACCGCACCCGGAGGGACCAACCAAAACCAAAAACTCTTTATTCTTAATTTCTAAGCTAACTTGATCAACAGCCTTGGCCCCATTGCGGTAGACCTTGCTAACATTTTTTAAGCTGATCTGCACCATAAACAAAACCGTCGCTGTCGATTTTTATTCTAGCCAAAGCTCTGCAACAAAAAAATGAATTTCATTATAACCCCAAGAGGGCCCGCAGTGTGGTACGAGCTGTATCCATAATCCCTTTTGATTTGCTGTAAAGCTTATCGTATTCATCGCTAAAAACGGTATATTGATGCTCAAAGGCTTTATCACTTTGCGAATCCAATTTTTGAGGCTCTTTAATCTCCCGCCACAATAAAGAAAGCATGCGTTCAATACGCTCAATCTGGTCAACACACCCTCGATAACGTCGGAAAGATCTATTATCAGACAATGTTCCTAAAAAAGCCTTGGAAATATCATAACGCCATTTGGCCTCTTCATAATTCCAAGACCTGATCAAGAAATTTAAGGTCTGCTCATAAGCAAAACTTCGATTCTTGATAATCAACTCACGCAAGACCGATGTCTTAATATTCAAAAACTCCGATCGCGCCCTATTCAACGGAAAAGAACGAATACTTTTTGAAATTTCCGGAAACCAATTAGCCAAAAGAGAATACGTTCCATAAGTATCGACCAAGCTTTTCGCGCTGTATTGATTACCAGTGCGAAAATCCCCAATCACAATATCTGAAGTTGTGGTTTTGATAAACTCCGTCAGATTATTATAAAAACCAACATCCTCCTCCACATAATCAATATCACCCGGGATTTGCACAATGCGCTCAGCGTCGGGATAATGATCAAGAATATGTCCCCAGCCGGAAAGCCACGTCTGGCAAGTATCGACCGACCAAGCTTGCACAACCTCCAGCGTCTGATAGCGGGGGTCTTTCAAAAAAGAAACCGCATCTTTGCGGATAATAGTCTCCCGTGGGATAACAACAACCGGTTTGGGATCAATCTCTTTACAGCGGTCAACCGTCCACCAAAAATACCATTCACACTGCTTATTATGCTCATATCCCATGTAGGGAAAAATGATCAATGGTTTTGAATTCATAGCTTTTTCAGTTGATTGCCTATGCATGATTTATCAAAATTTATCGTAAACGTTCGAAGAATTCCTTAAGTCTTGCCTCGTCTGGCTTCCAATTGTTGACGAATTTCGTAAGCCTTATCTTCAGAAATATCAAAAGTCATAATAATATAAATCGCGATCAAAGACGTAACTATCGGAATCCCAACATCACAAACTCTCATATAAAATAAAGCATGCGCGGTCTGATTTAAACCCGATTTAATATCAAAACCCGTCGCATTCAACAAAACTCCAGACAGCATCGACGCACCGGCTATCCCCAGTTTTTGTATCCACCAATAAATACCACTAAACATTCCCTCGCGGCGCGTACCAGTTTGCAATTCATCCAAATCACAAACATCCGCGATCATCGAGCAGACAATCGTAAAAAGTGACCCCAAATGAAAGGCTAAGAATGGCGTGGCAACCAAAAGCAAGTAAGGTTGCGCGGCATTATATCCGACCCACTTTAGAATATACCCAAAGATAGCCAACGACATTGTGATCAAAAAAGTTTTCCTTTTTCCAAGCATCGACGATATCGATGTGGTTAAGGGGATTGCAATGAAAGCTGTGCAAATTGAACTAAGCGTTCCAAAAGCGCCCAGTAAGGCTCCCCCATTTTGGTACATCAAGTCCATCGTCGGTTGTCCACCAAAAACATAGAAAAAAACAACATAAGCAGTGAACGCCGAGGCGAGCATAAACCCATTAAAAATAAGAAATGTCACTACAACAAGCTTAACAAATGGACCACATTTAAACGAAGTGGCACAATTATGCAAAATATCTTTAATCACGCTTATATTTCCAAGTCTTGCGAGGAATAAAAAGACACCAGCAAAAATCGCCAACAAAAAACAAAATTTCACTAATGCCCCATGATTAAAAAATGTTCCAGTAAGGATAGGATGAATCGATAAAAATATCGCAAACAAAAGCATGACCCGAGCAAAAATTTTAGAAGAGACCATCGGCGCACTCAAAAATTCACGAATTGGATTACTTTTCTCCTTAATAGCCTTGGGCAAGTTGGCATAAATCTCTTTATTAAAAATCGCCGGAAGCACCCCAAACATCGTAATAAGTACCCCAACGACAATAGAAATAACCCGAACCGCATGAGTAATATCTGTAAATGGGGAATTAAAATGAACGATCGTCCATTTCCATATTTTGAGATCAACAATTTTGGATGTCATAATCAAGGGAATCCAAGGGGCGATCATCCAAGCTGGTTGAGCAAAAAAACTGGCATACGCTTGCAAGCGGGTGCGTTCATGATAATCCGGGGTCATTTCATAACCCAAAGCAAGCCATGGAATTGAATAACAAGTAAAAGCCACAACAAAAAGACACTGAATGATTAATATATACCAAAAATAGTAATTCTCGCTGCGTCCAGGATACAGCTGAAACATGGCGGCTAATAAAATCCCTGAGGTGACCGCTCCAAAAAGAATCCATGGCTTACGACGTCCAAAACGAGTACGCGTATTATCCGAACTATATCCAATCAAAGGATCTGAAAATGCATCGAGAAAGCGCGGAACAGCACCAATGACCCCAACCAAGGCCGGATTGACACCTAACCCAAGGTTCAAAACAAGAATTAACTGTCCCGTCGCGGCCGCCGCAAACTGATTAACAAATGATCCAATCCCATAAACAACCTTTTGAAAAAATGGAATGCGATCCGCAATGGCTGTCTGATGATGAGTTGACTGATCCTTAACTTGCGACATGTACGACCTCCAGATTATATAAGGACAGCCAAGTGTCCGATTTCAATTAAGTGGCGCATTATAACAAACAATATTAAACGGTGCAAGAATTCGGCTGCTCGATCAAAACAAATTAAATTACTTTTCAGATTTGGCCACAAGAGGGGATTGCGAATAGCTAATCAAATGTCCAATGGTGCTTTTCATTTCTTTGCGTTCAACAATCATATCAATCAAGCCATGCGCCAAGAGAAATTCCGCTCGCTGAAATCCTTCGGGAAGTTTTTTACGAATTGTTTGCTCGACCACACGCGGACCAGCAAAACCAACCAAGGCTTTAGGCTCAGCCATTATAATATCCCCGACACCAGCAAAAGAAGCCATAATCCCGCCCATCGTTGGATCAGTCAAAACAGAAATATATAATAATCCCGCTTGATGATGCCGCGCTAAAGCCGCGCACGTCTTGGCCATTTGCATCAGGGAAAACATCCCTTCATACATACGCGCCCCGCCGCCAGACCCCGAAACAATAATCACCGGAAGTTTCTTCTTAATCGCATATTCAATCATCCGCGTAATCCGCTCACCAACAACAGATCCCATCGAACCCATAATAAAACGAGAATCCGTCACCGCGATTCCCACCAATTTCCCCTCGATCTTACCAACACCAGTAATCACCGCGTCTTTGAGTCCAGTGATTTTCTGATCAGCGGCTATTTTGTCCTTATAAGTCTTTAACCCCTTAAAATCCAATGGATCTTGCGACATCAAGTCAGCATCATGTTCTTCAAAAGTTCCTTCATCAATTAAAAGTTCCACACGTTCTAAAGCGGTCAATGGAAAATGATATCCACAATTCGTGCAAACATTTTTATTATTCTTTAAACCCTTAACGTAAGACGGCGATTCACACTCCGGACATTTGGACCAGATGCCTTCCGGAATATTACGCTTGCGCAAACTCACCAAAGTGTATTTATTTCTTCCAAATAGTGTCATAGAAAATTTTTCTGTTTAAAGATTTTATGCAATCCGATGAGAAACCAGCCCTGAAAGAACTTTGGGATAAAAATATGTAGTCTTAGGCGGCATACGCTCACCATTTAAGGCAACAGCTTTCAACTGCTGAATCCTCACAGGATTCATAATAAATCCCGCATCGGCAATACCCTCATCAACTTGAGAAATGACCTCCAGCGCGTCCTTGGTGTAAATGATATCTTCTGACTGAACACCCATCTTATCAAAAACAAAATATTTGAGAATCGTCGCGTCCAACCGACGATAATCCTTAGAACCTTCCTGAATCGTTTTATCAATCAAAGCTTTATTTTTCAGCCGCAATAATAGATATCCGTCCTTGGTATACAAACCAAAGGCATGTTCATTTTGACCAGCTTTCGTCAATAAAACCATAAAGTCATTTTTATTTTTAACGCGGTCCATACGAAAGAATTCTTCCAAAAAAGAAAGTTGGCCGGGAAGCTTGGTGACAATGCGATGCATCGGAAAGATTTTTAAATCTTTCGAATCAATATTTGTAAAATACGTCATTACATAATTAAAAGGCTCTTTGCCGGTTGGCTTGGTAATCTGCGCTAATTTATGGCGGCGAACTTCACAAGCCACTTCATAACGATGATGCCCATCGGCGATAAACAGCGATTGACTGGCTAAAGTCGCAACAATTTGATTGGTTAACTGAGGATCATCTAATTTCCAAAACAAATGCTTAACCCCGTCATCATCCGTTACTTCAAATAACGGTTTGGTAATCGCCAAATGAGTAATAAAAATCTTTTCAATTTTTCTTTCCCGATCAGAAAAACATACAAAAATCGGACTCAAATTCGCGTCCACACTGGTCCACAACTTAAAACGATCTTGTTTGGCAGCGGTATGAGTCTTTTCATGCGGAAAAATCTTGGAATCTTTATCATCCTGAATTTTCATTGCGGCAATAAAACCCAACCGGCTATGACGTTCCCCTTGAATTTTATATTCTTGCCGATAATAATAAATCGCCGGCTGCTCATCTTGAATGAAAATACCGCTATCCAGCCACTGATTTAAGAACTCTTTAGCCCGGCTATACTTATTCTGCCCATCATGATCACCCGGCTTATCTTTGCCATGCTCAAGTCGAATGAAATTATATTCACTTTTTGCGTAAAAACCATCCTGCTGCACTGATGAAATCACATCATACGGCGGACACATCACCTTTGAAAGATTACTAATTTTCTCCGGATTATAACGAATACCTTGAAAAGCTTTGATTTCAGTCATAATTAAAAAATCTGCTCACCGCAGATTCATCACTTTCTCATTTATCATATTAAATTTAGAAATTCAGTAGACCAGACGAAGGTCATAATAGCAAAAGAGCAAAAAAAAGGTACCAAATTCTTAAAAATCTTTGCCACTATTTGGTTATGATTTGCTGGCTGTTTTGGCGGGAGTCGAAGTACCAGCGCAACCGCAACCGCCCGAGTGACAATGTCCGCTGCTTTGGGCAGGTTTCGATTCCGCGGGCTTATTTTTATAATCCGTTTCGTAAAACCCAGATCCCTTAAAAATAATGCCACTGCCACCACCAATATGACGAACCAAAGACATTTTGGCGCATTTAGGACATTTTCTTAACTTCTTATCCGTCATCGACTGCAAGGCTTCAAAAAGATACGAACATGATTCACATTCATATTGATACGTTGGCATGATTTTCTCCGTTTTAAACTTTTTTGTTTCTTTTCAATTTTGGGAACCGTTTTTAGACTCAATTGTTTGGCGCCTCTATGGCGCTATTCGCCTTAAAACGGTTCCCAAAATTGACAAACTTATTTAAACACATTCTTCAGCTTATCCGCCAAAGAATCAGTGCCTGTTGAAATTTTATCACCACTGCTCTTAGCAAATTCTTCCAACAATGTGCGTTGTTCTGCTGTCAAATGTTGTGGCACACTAATCATCACTTTAACATATTGTTCGCCATGCCCGCCCTGATGCAAATCCACCATCCCCTTGCCTTTTAAACGGAAAACTTTACCGCTTTGCGTCCCAGCAGGAATTTTCATCGCGACATTACCACTTAAAGTCGGCACCGAAACTTCTCCACCTAAGGCAGCAATCACAAAACTCACTGGAAGTTCAAAATGCAAATCTTTGCCATTGCGTTCATACAAAGAATGCCGACGGACAAGAATATAAAGGTACAAATCTCCCGGACCAGCCGCGCCAACTTCCCCTTCACCTTTAACCCGCAAACGCGTGTCATTATCAACACCCGCTGGAATATTGACATCAATATTGCGGGTAACCTTGACAACCCCTTGGCCATGACACGCCGGACAATACTCAGTAATGATTTTACCTTGACCGCCGCACGCCGAACAGGTCTGCGCCATACGAAAAAATCCATTGGACATCACAACTTGTCCTTGCCCTTTACAGGTCGTACACGTCTTTGCCTTACTGCCCGGCTTAGCTCCATCCCCATTGCAGGTTATGCAATGCTCATGACGAGGCACTTTGATTTTCTTCTTCACACCGGCATAAGCATCTTCTAGTGTGATTTCAACTTCATATTGAATATCCCGACCTCGACGCGCACGGTTCGAACGGCCAGAACCTGCCCCGCCCATCACCGATTCACCAAAAAAACTACCCAAAATATCTCCCAGACCGGATTCCCCAAAAATACTGCTAAAATCCGCACCCTTGAAAATATCTTCAGATGTGTAGCGCTGATCAATGCCCGAATGGCCATATTGATCATACATTTGCCGCTTTTGCGCATCGGATAAAACACCGTAAGCTTCCGAAATTTCTTTAAATTTCTCCTCAGCTGCCTTCTTTTCCGCTTCCGGCACGCGATCAGGATGAAATTTCAAGGCCATCGAACGATACGCTTTTTTAATAGCCGCGGCATCCGCGTCCTTGGCAATCCCGAGAATTTCGTAATAATCTTTTTTCATTTTGTATCGCTATCCGCTTTAAAATCCGCGTCAATAACATCTTCGTCCTTACCGGCTGGCTTTTCAGCTGATTGCTCTGTTTGAGCTCCAGCTTCAGGCTGTTGTTGATCAGCGCCGCCCTGAGCAGCTTGTTGACTGGCCGTTGACTTATAAACTTCTTCAGCTAATTTATGGCTCACCTTTTGCAAAGCTTCCATACTGGACTTGATTTTAACCTGATCTTTAGCCTTAACCGCTTCTTTTAAAAGACCCAATTCTTTCTCAATATTTTCTTTGTCCGACGCAGAAACTTTATCACCATAATCTTTAAGCGATTTCTCCGTTGAATAAACCAAAGTGTTGGCCTGATTGACCAATTCAATTTCCTCACGCTGTTTTTTATCCTCTTGCGCGAACTTTTCCGCGTCCTTGATCATTTTATCAATGTCTTCTTGCGATAACTTGGTTGGTGCAGTAATTTTGATTGTTTGTTCTTTGCCGGTACCGGTATCTTTTGCCGTCACATGCACAATCCCATTAGAATCAATGTCAAAAGTAACTTCAATTTTAGGAACACCGCGCGGCGCTGGCGGAATGCCAACTAAATCAAAACGTCCCAATTCCGTATTGGCGCTGGCCAATTCCCGTTCTCCCTGCAAAACACGAATCGTCACCGCTGGTTGATTATCCGCGGCGGTTGAATACACTTGCGACTTTTTGGTTGGAATCGTTGTATTTCGCTCAATCAATTTATTAAACAATCCACCTTCAACTTCAATACCCAAAGACAATGGCGTAACATCCAAAAGAAGAACTTCCTTGGCATCACCCTTAATGATACCCGCTTGAATAGCCGCTCCCATCGCCACACATTCCATCGGATCAATACCGCGTTCAATAGTTTGGCCAACTTCTTTTTCCACAAAAGTTTGAACAATCGGCATACGCGTTGGACCGCCAACTAAAATAATTTTATCAACCTTAACTTCACTGCCTAATTTTGTTGAAGCATCTTTCATCGCCTGAACAATTGGTCCCCGGCAACGATCAATCAAAGGCGAAACCAATTGCTCTAATTTGGCGCGATCCAAAGGCATTGTCAAATGTTTCGGCCCGCTGGCATCCGCAGTAATAAAGGGAAGATTAATTTCCGTCGATACTGTGCTGGAAAGCTCAACCTTGGCTTTCTCAGCTGCTTCCCGCAAGCGTTGAAACGCCATTTTGTCATTCTTCAAATCAATGCCAGATTCGCTTTTAAACTGATTGATAATGTGATCAATCAAAGCATTATCCATATCCGTTCCGCCCAACTGATTGTCCCCGCTGGTCGACAAAACTTCAAACGTCGCCGCTTTGTGTTCCGCATCCCAACCCATTTCCAAAATCGTGACGTCCAACGTTCCCCCGCCCAAATCAAAAACCATAATCTTTTGTTCTTTACCGGCTTTATCCAAACCATAAGCCAAACAAGCAGCTGTTGGCTCATTGATAATACGCAAAACTTTTAAACCCGCGATCTCGCCGGCATCCTTGGTCGCCTGCCGCTGATTATCATTAAAATACGCGGGAACCGTAATCACAACCTCATCGACGGTATCACCCAAATATTTCTCAGCGTCCACTTTGATTTTTTGCAAAATAAAAGAGCTGACTTGCTGCGGTGTATATTCTTTGCCCAAAACACTGAATTTATGATTGGTTCCCATCTTGCGCTTGGCCGCGTAAATCGTACCTTGTGAATTGATCGGTGCTTGCCGACGAGCTGGCTCCCCAACCAAACGCTGACCATCCTTAGTAAACGCCACAAATGATGGGAAAGCTTTTCCAGAAGCGACTCCTGCGCCTTCTGCCGACGGAATAATCACCGGGCGGCCACCTTCTAACACTGCTGCTGCCGAATTTGAAGTTCCTAAATCAATACCAATTGCTTTTGCCATTGCCTTATCCTCCTAATGTATTTGGTCTAATGACCAAGATCATTCATTTTCTTTTTTAACTGCGACTTTCACTTTCGCGGTACGAACCACCCGATCCCCCAACAAATATCCTTTTTGCATTTCTTCAATCACAGTCCCTTCTTCTTGATCTGACGGTTCTTGCATCAAAATCTCATGACTGTGCGGATCAAATGGTTTTCCCAAAGCTTCAATGGGCTTCACATTATTTTTGCGTAAAAGTTCATGAATCCGGGCCATCACCATTTCAACCCCTTTTAAAAACGATTGATAATCCTGATGATTGGCATTGGCCGCGATAACAACCCGGTCCAAATCATCCATAATGGTCAAAAAATCCGTGACCAAACCTTCATTAGCGTATTTTACAAATTCGCTGCGTTCGCGATCTGAACGTTTACGCGCATTATCAAACTCGGCGACCAAACGCACATATTTCTCTTTTGATTCCGCCAACTCTTTAAGGAGTTTTTCATGTTCAGAAACATTCAGGACAACGGTTCCTTCAACAGTTTCCTCGACTGGTTTACCGCCTGATTCACCAACAACATCATCGACTATTTCTGGCGATATCATTTCCTCATTTTCAACTGGTTGTTTTTCTTCACTCTTGTTCTCAATCATTTTCAAACCCTCAAACAATTTCACCAACAAGTTTTGTTAAATAATTCAAAGTCGAAACCACCCGTGAATAATCCATACGAGTTGGACCTAAAACAGCGATTCGCCCCGTCGGTCCGCTATGTGCCTGATACGAACAAACCGCCAGCGAACAACCATCAATATTGCCACAAGCGAATTCATGGCCAATATAAATCTTAATCCGTTGTTCAATATCGCGGTTAATCATCTGCAAAAGACTTTCTTTTTCCTCTAAAGCAAAAAGAATATTCCCAATCTTTTTCACATCTTGATAATCCGGATATCCCACAACATAGCTAGTTCCACGGCAAATAATCTTACCATCCCAGCCGTCAACCGAAACAATGCTTGTATAATGCGTCAAATCCGAAACCACTTGCGATGTCTTCTCTAATATCCCCAATATCCCTTCCAAATCACGCATCTCCCGTTCATATTCCTTTTTGATGCGCAACTTTTCTTCTTCCAAAAGTTGAATTTCGTTCATCAAATTATCGACATAATATCGATAACCTTCTTGTGTCGGCAAACGACCAGCCGACGTATGCGGATGTGTCAAAAAACCGTCGGCCTCTAATTCCGCTAAAATATTACGAATCGTTGCAGGAGAAAGATCCAAATGATGTTCATCAACAATATAACTGGAGCTAACCGGCGTTACCGTCTTAATATAAGAATTAACAACAATGCCCAAAATCCGATCTTTTCGCTCTCGATAAATTGATTCTTTCATTTGCTTGTATCCTTCATATAACTTGCCTGCTGCGTTAGCACTCATTCGCCATGATTGCTAATTCGAGGCGTTATTATAACAAATCAAACTATTTTGTCAACTCCTCACAGCTGT
>JACKFI010000020.1 GCA_020632555.1 Candidatus Omnitrophota bacterium
CCCTTCTCGAAATCAAAAGAAGGGCTCGGTCGTGAACCATCGCTACGCGATAGTTCTTCATGACAAAAACACATAATATTTTGGAGGCCAAATGGCCTCCAAAATATTAACTGCCCCGCTTGGATTCGAACCAAAATACTGAGATCCAGAATCTCATGTCCTACCATTAGACGACAGGGCAAAACTTCTCTAAATAAATTAAAACAAACCTCGGAAAAGTTTTGACCTAGTACTGTTTACCTCTAGTTTTTCTCTAGAAAGAACACGTACAGGGTAAAGTTTCAACAGCTTAATCAAAATTATCTTCAAAACTACTTTCCCCTAGTGCTGATTTCCTTAAATCGTTCCAGAAAAATCAAGGAGGGAACATTACACAATTTCTTTAAAAAATACTACTAAAAATAAATCTTACTCAAACGCCTTTTTTAAACGCTCAACTGTTTTCTCTTTACCCAAAACTGTCATTGTTTCAAAAAGCCCCGGGCCAATGGTTTTGCCAGTTAAAGCAACGCGCACCGGATGAACCAAATCCCCAGCCTTTATATTTAATTTTGTGACCACAGCGCGAAAAGCTTCTTCCGTCGATTGATGGTCAAAACTGGATAATTTTGCTAAACCCTCAGACAAAAGCTTAAAACCTTCTATTTTATCCCTGCCCAAATGTTTTACTCGATCCTCGTCGGAGATTTTAACATTGTCTTCAAACAAATAATCCGCCCAATCCATAAAATCCAACAAAGTTGACATACGCGGCTGATAAAGTTTCACCGTATGTTCTAACCATACCCTATCGAATTGATCCCCATATCCTTTTTCTTTCAAAAATGGCAATAATAAGTCAATTAGTTTTCCGACGGGCAATTCTTTAATATACTGCGTATTAAGCCACATCAACTTGTCCATTGAAAACGCGGCGCCAGCCTTATTAACTTTTTTAATCGAAAACTTTTTCACCGCCGCATCCAAATTCACTTTTTCTTGATTATTGCCCGGCGACCATCCTAACAGCATCAAATAATTCACAATGCCTTGTGGCAAAAATCCCTGCCGCTGATAATCACTGACCGCCACAGCGCCAGCCCGCTTAGACATCCGCCCGCCCTGCTCATCCATAATCAGCGGAAGATGCGCAAACTTAGGCATCTTAAAACCCAAAGCCTGATAAATCATTATCTGCTTGGGTGTATTGGAAATATGATCTTCGCCGCGAATCACGTGACTGACTTCCATCAGCGCATCATCAATGACGCAGGCAAAGCTATACGTCGGTGTTCCATTGGATTTCATCAAAACCTGATCCTTGATCGTTTCGGTGTCAAATTGAATTTCGCCGCGAATCAAATCAAAAATCTTAACTTGCTGCGGCAACATTTTTAAAATCACAGCTTGCCCATCTTGATACGCTTTACCTTGGTCGAGAAGTTGCTGCGCGTATTTTCGATAAATATCAAAACGCTCACTCTGCTTATAAAATTCATCCCAATTAAGTCCCAGCCAATTCATGCTGCGTAGAATTTCGTCTAAATATTCATCTTTCGACCGTTCTGAATCGGTGTCCTCAATACGCAAAATAAAAGTTCCCCCCTGCGCGCGAGCATACATCCAATTAAAAAGCGCGGTACGAGCTCCCCCAATATGCAGAAATCCCGTCGGACTCGGCGCAAAACGAACGCGAATTTTTGCTGCAGGGGCACTGCTATTCGTATTGTTTGCTGATTCCATATTTTTCTTTCATTCAAAAAAATTATTTATTCTTTACCAAAACATTCAAACAAAACGCCACAATCTGCTTGTGGCGTTGCAGCTCAATGACCTTTGATATTTTCAATAAACTATGTTTCAGGAAGAAGACGTCCCTGCTTAACCAAACGCTGCACCGTCACTTCAATACGTTCACGATCAGCATCACCAATATTCACAAATTCAATGCCAATGTCATAAAACATCGGTTTATTATCTTCACTTGACTTGCGCCGCACCGCCCAGACAACCTTGCCTTGGCATTTGACATGCTCTTCAAAATCCAAAAGATCAAGTTCTACCTCGACAGAAGCGTACATTTCTAATCCTCTTTTAAGAATCACACAAACACCGCCCACACCCAGATTTTCGGTGTGCGCCAAAATCATATCCTTTTCGTCTTTCTCATTTCGAACAACAACTTGACAAGGATAATTAACGCGGGGAAACCGTCTGCGATTTAATCCATCCCATGGGCTCATGTTATTCTCCTTTGTATTGATGTGATTTTGTGGGCTAAGCCAGTCTGCGGGTCAACATCAACCACAACACCACAAAGCTGCGGATCCTCTGTTGCAACCTCAAAACGCACCGGCATCCCTGTCCAGAAACGTCCAATAATTTTTTCCTTGTTCTGGCCGATAACTGAATCATACGGCCCGGTCATGCCCAAATCCGTCACATACGCCGTCCCTTTGGGAAGAACCTTGGCATCCGCTGTTTGAATGTGCGTATGCGTTCCAAAAAGCGCTGTGATATCTCCGTCGGCAAATAGCCCAGCTGCGACTTTTTCGCTGGTGGTTTCGGCATGAAAATCGACAAAAATAATATGTGTTTCTTTTTTTATTTCTGCCGCTATTTTTTGTAAAGCACGAAACGGACAGTCGACATTATACCGCATAAAAACGCGTCCTAAAAGATTTACCACACCAATTTTATAATCTCCGCATTGAGCGACCGCCCACCCTTTTCCGGGAGTTCCTTCTGGAAAATTGGCCGGACGAATAATACGCTGTTCTTCCTCTAAATATTCGATCAATTCATGTTTGTCCCAGGTATGATCACCCAAGGTTAAGAAATCAGCTCCCGCTCGAAACAACTGGCCGGCAATGCGCGGCGTTAACCCCGCACCTCCGGCGGCATTTTCCCCATTAACAATCGTAAAATCTACTTTATACTCTTTTTTAATCGAGGGCAGACATTCTTCTAAAGCATGACGCCCAGCTTTACCAACAATATCCCCAACACATAAAACGTTCATGATTTTCCTATAATATTTTTAAATTCTATCAAAATTATACTATGTCATTGCGAGAAGCGAAGCGACGAAGCAATCTTACTTTTAAAATATCTTAATACCAAAGATTGCCTTGACCTAACGGCCTCACAATGAGAAATGATTTTCTCTTCTATTTCGCGTATTCTGTTGCTCGAGTCTCACGCATAACCAAAACTTTAATTTGTCCTGGATACTCTAATTCCTGCTCAACGCGTTTGCGAACATCGCGCGCCATCACAATGGCTTCGTCATCATTAATTTTATCTGGCTGCACCATAATGCGAATCTCTCGCCCAGCCTGCAAAGCATAGGACTTTTCAACACCCTTAAACGAATTGGCAATCTTTTCCAAACTTTCCAACCGTTTAACGTAAGTTTCTAATGTTTCAGCCCGTGCTCCCGGCCGCGCGGCACTAATCGCATCGGCAGCACACAAAATATTTCCATAAAGCGTTGTCGATTCAACCTCATCATGATGCGAAGCAACCGCATTAACGATAATATCATTTTCTCCATACTTTTTGGCCAAATTCGCGCCAACAATCGCGTGCGTTCCTTCTTCGGCTTCTTGACTAACCACCTTTCCAATATCATGCAACAAACCAGTTCGCGTCGCAATTTTAGGATCCAATCCCAATTGAGTCGCCATCAAAGCCATTAAGCGAGCAACTTCCTTGGTGTGCACCAAAGCGTTTTGACCGAAGCTGGTTCGATATTTTAAACGGCCAACCAATTTTAACAGTTCAGCATGCATGCCGTGAATACCCAGATCAAAAGCGGCTTTATCACCCTCTTCTTTAATTTTATTCTCAATTTCTTTCTTAGCTTTCTCAACCACCTCTTCAATGCGGCCAGGATGAATACGTCCATCGGCAATCAAATTCTCCAGTGCGATACGAGCAATCTCGCGGCGAACCATATCAAAACCAGAAATCGTCACCGCCTCTGGCGTATCATCAATAATAATATCAACGCCTGTAGCCATTTCCAAAGCACGAATATTGCGCCCTTCGCGGCCGATAATGCGTCCTTTCATTTCATCGCTGGGCAAAGGGACCACGCTTAAGGTTGTTTCAGCAGTATGATCAGAAGCACAACGCTGAATCGCAATTGCAATAATGTTGCGCGCTGTCTTATCCACGTTTTCTTTAATCTCTTCTTCCATGCGACGAATACGTGTCGCTTTTTCTTGTAGCAAATCTTGATCCACGCGACTCAAAAGCAATGCTTTAGCCTCATCCTGCGACATGACGGCAATGGCCTGCAATCGTTTCTTTTCTTCATCAATCAATGTTAACAATTCATCGTTCTTGGTTTTCAAGGCCGCTTCTTCTTGATGCAACGCGGCGACACGCATCGCAATATCTTTTTCTTTCTTCTCTAAAAGATCAACGCGCTTTTCAAGGTTATCTTCTTTTTGTAAAATGCGTTTTTCTGCGGCCGAAACCTCTTCACGGCGATCCTTAGTTTCTTTCTCAAAATCTTGCCGGACCCTAAGCAATAAATCTTTTGCTGCCAACTCCGCTTCCTTTTTACGTGTCTCTGCTTCTCGAGTCGCAAATTCTGTTAAATTTCTAGCCCGTTCTTCAGCAACACGCAAATTTTTATTGGCAAAAAACCAACGCAAAACCCACCCTGCTAATACACAGCCAACGGCGACCAAACCCATAGCCACCGAACTCATTGTGTCAAATTGCATATATTCCTCACTTTTTTATTAAAGAGACTTGCGGCCCAAAGCCACAATGCTCACAAGATAAAACAAACTTGATCATCACAATTCAAGTTTTCCTCGAACATGGTCGAAGATCCGTTTTCAGAAATTGACGGTTAACCACTGATGACATGCGTCATCGGAATGTCATGCTCTTGACGGGGCAGACGATTAACAATTTGGAAATCAAATGCAAGGCCAATGGCGGGAACTTCTTTGGATAAACGGGAAAGAAACCGATCATAATACCCGGCGCCGCGTCCCAAACGGTAATTGTCCAGATCAAAAGCAACGCCAGGAACAATAGATAAATTGATCTCTTCACAAGCCACAGGATGCAAGCCTTTGTGTCGAGATTCGGCAATACCGTATGAGCCGAGGACCAAGTCCTCTTTTACATCGTGAACATAAGTGGGAAGTATTGTTTTGCTTTTCATATCAAGGCTTGGCAATGCGATTTTTTTTCCTAATGTTAAGGACTGCTTCATCATTTCGAGCGTTTCCACCTCGCCGTCAAACGAGGCGTAAAAAAGAATTGTCTTTGCCTGTTTAAATTCCGAACATGCAAAGAGTTTTTTCAAAATCAACAAGCTTTTTTGCAGCCTGCTTTCCTCCGCCTGCTTGCGCAGTCGCAACAAAATCTTTGTACGAATTTTTTCCTTAATAATTTTTACTGAATCACCTGACATAAGTTCAAAACCCGCTTAAAATCACGTTTGGGCATCATTCAAACCCTCGCCTTCTGATTTTAAGAACTTCATAGTATCATTCTTTACCCATTTTCTCAACGTGAATCTTTGGGTAAAAAAACGCTGCTTTCTTTCAAAAAACCTCGATTTTAGCCTTAACAATCGTCCATTACATTTAAACTATTCAGGCATTGCGTTATGCTAGCACTTCTCTGCATCTTCGCATATTCTCGTCGATATTATTTACTTAATCGTAAAAATATTACCATTTGAATTGTACACCGCGGTGTACAATTGGCCTTTGCGACATTTTCTTAAACCCTGCAGTTTAGTCGCGTGGCTGACCTTTAATATATTCCAGCCAGGCTTTGATCTTTTTTTCATGCCCTAATTCGGTAGGAACATAATACGTCACTTTTTGCGGCATGTACTCTTGAGCCACATAATGATTGGGATAATTATGAGCATATTGATAATCCTGCCCGTGTCCTAATGTTTTGGCAGCTTGATAAGACGCATCTTTCAACGCCGTTGGCACTGGCTGAATTTTATTGTCCTTCACATCCGCCAAAGCTTTATCAATTCCTAAATACGCGGCATTAGATTTTGGCGCGCACGCCACATAAACCGCTGCTTGTGCCAAAACAATTCTCGCCTCCGGAAGCCCAATAAACTCTGAAACTTGCATCGCGGTATTGGCCAAAACCAAAGCCTGCGAATCAGCTAATCCAACATCTTCACTGGCACAAATACAAATTCGCCGCGCAATAAACCGCGGGTCTTCACCGGCATAAATCATTTTGGCCAACCAATACAGCGTCGCATCCGGATCAGAACCGCGCATCGATTTAATAAAAGCTGAAATGGTATCATAATGCCCATCACCGTCCCGATCATAATTGACTTGTTTTTTCTGTATGGATTCCTGAACAATATCCAAAGTCAAATGAACAATGCCTTCTTTATTTGCCTTAGTTGTCAAAACACCGACTTCCAACGCATTCAATGCTTTGCGGGCATCCCCATCACAAATTTCTGATAAAAATGCAACAGCTTTTTCTTGAACCCGTAAATTAATTTGACCCAACCCTCGTTCTTTATCACTGATGCTGCGTTTTAAAAGTATTGCAATATCATCGGGGGAAAGACTTTTAAGTTCAAAAACCAATGATCTGGACAACAACGGACTTACGAGAGTAAAAAACGGATTAAAAACCGTCGCGCCGATAAGAATGACACTGCCATCTTCTAGGTCGGGCATCAAAACATCTTGTTGCGCTTTATTAAAACGATGGATTTCGTCAATAAAAAGAATCGTGCGCCGACCAGATGTCGCGCGTCGATTTTGAGCTGCGGCTAAAATTTTTCTCATTTCCTCAACATTAGAGGTCACCGCATTGATTTTCTCAAAAACGGCCGAAGTTTCTTTGCTGATACAAAGCGCCAATGTTGTTTTTCCAGATCCCGGCGGTCCATAAAAAATAAGCGAACTTAAGCGATCCGATTGAATCGCGCGCGTCAACAATTTTCCGTCACCCAGAATATGCGTTTGGCCAACATACTCAGCCAAAGTGCTGGGCCGCATACGAACACTTAAGGGTGCGGTTTTTAAATTCTCTTTTTCTTGAATTTCAGAAAATAAGGTAGGCGTTGATGATGTGTTAATGATTTTTCTTTTCATGAAATACCGAGAACTTCGCAGGATTAACTCAATGCCCCCGCCTGTGCCGTCGCGTTAGCTAGGTGAACCAGTCACCCAAGTGGGCTCCACTCCAACGATCCACGGACCGCAAGAAGATTAGGATCCCGTATTATCAGTATTGGTTCTTTTTGCGTGGCGCTAACGAACACCGCAGGGACAGCGTTATTATATCACGAGTTTGATTTTGTTAAGAGGAAATTACCGAATCGCTGCGCCTAAATCTTGTTGCAGTCTTTGCAAAATGGCTTCGTGAAGCGGAGCTATTTCAGCTTCTGTTAATGTTCGCTCTGACGATTGATAAACCAAAGAAAAAACCAGCCCCTTTTGTCCAGCCGCAATCTTTTCGCCCAAATACTGTTCTAAAAAATGAACATTTGTTAAATACTTCGCACCAACTGCTTGCGCCAAAGCCTCAACCTGAGCAAAAGGAACAGACTGTTTAACCGCGATGCTGACATCTCGAGTGATAGACGGAAAACCTGATAAAGCTGCAAAACGTTTAACCTGCGGTTGAATATTATAAAGAACCTGAAGATTGATTTGCGCAAAATAAACATCATCTGTCTTCAATTCCCAATTGCGTAAAATGTCTTTATTGATTTTACCCAAAGATCCAATGACCTGTTGACCAAAACACAATTGAGCGTTTTGTTCTTTGCTATAAATATCTTCTGTGGCGCTGATCACACCAGGCAAATCAAATCCCAAAGCTTCAAAAACACGGCTAACGCTTCCTTTAAGGTCATAAAAATCAACCGCTTCTTTTTTATTGCTCTGCCAGCTAGACAATCTTTGTCCAGAAAGAATCACACCTAAAACCTCCTTCTCTCCATCAGCAGGATAAATCTTGCCCAATTCGAATAATCGCAAATTCTTTTGCCCTCGATTAAAATTCAAACCAACAACCGCCAACAAACTGGTCAATAAAGACGGCCGCATATATTCCTGATCCAAACTCAAAGGATTCTTAATCTTTGACGTCGAGAAATTTTCCATTTTTGTTTTCTTAATAGCGCCCTGACTAATCAAAGGATAACTGATCACCTCGTCAAAACCCTGCCCCGTCAAAAGACGACGCAACTTTCTTTTCATCTGAAATTGCGGCGAAGGAGCAATGGCTGATGGTTTGATTTGCGGCAAACTCGACGGTAACCGATCATAACCAATGACGCGGGCAATCTCTTCAGAAAGGTCAATGGCTCCCTTGATGTCATTGCGAAAACTCGGAGCGCTAACACTCATTTGGTCAGAAGCACCGCTAACTTTAAACTCAAGCTTTTTCAAAATCTTTTTTATCTGCATGGCAGAAACTTTAGTTCCCAAAAAATGACTCATCTGCGTAGCATTAATGGTAAAACTTTTTTGAACAACAGTTTTCTTAAAACAAACATCGCGATAATTAACAATCGCGCCCCCCGTCAATTCCACAATCCGTCCCAAAGCCACTTTAGCGGCACGATCAACATTGGCTAAATCAACACCACGTTCAAAACGATACGCTGAGTCACTGGTCAGCCCCAAAGCTCGTCCCGCTCGACGAATCAACACCGGATCAAAATAGGCGCTTTCCAATAAAATCCTTTGTGTTTTGTCCGTAACTTCCGTCGCGGCTCCGCCCATAATACCAGCAATAGCCACTGGTCTTTGCGCGTCAGCTATCACCAAAATAGCTGGATTAAGCTCGCGCTCTACACCATCGAGCGTTACAATCTTTTCACCGGCTTTAGCTCGTCGCACAACAATCTTGCCGCCAATCAATTTGTCATAATCAAAAGCATGCAATGGCTGGCCGTTTTCAAACAGCCCGTAATTAGTAATGTCTACAATATTATTAACCGGACGCGACCCTAAGGCTTGCAATTTTTGTTTGATAAATTCCGGTGCAGCTCCAATCTGAATATGTTTAACCACCGCCCCGACATAACGCAAACACGCAGCCTTATCTTCAATTGTGACATCACACATAGCTTTAGGTAATTTAAGAGCTTTGTCTTTTAAAGATTTCAACGGTTTATTAACTATCGCGCTGACCTCCCGAGCTAAACCTAAAGTGTTTAAACAGTCTGGCCGATTGGGCGTGATCTCAATTTCAAATACCAAATCATCTTCGACGGTGTCAATGTTTTTGACTTCATGCCCCGCCATGGTCAGACGGTGCGCAAGTTTTTCTGCCGAAAGCCCGTGGGCAACAAAACATTTAAGCCAATTCAAACTCAATTTCATGATTTTCTACTTTTATTGTTTTAAGAATCGCACATCATTTTCTAAGAAAAGGCGAATATCATTAATGCCGTATTTGAGCATCGCCATTCGCTCAACTCCCATACCAAAAGCCAAACCGGTATATTTCCCCTTAGGATATTTCACCGCTTCAAACACTTTGGGATTCACCATGCCACACCCCATAATTTCCAACCAGCCTTTGCGGCCGCACACCGAGCATCCTTGGCCGTCACAAATATAACAAGAAACATCGACTTCCGCGGACGGCTCAGTAAACGGAAAATAATGTGGCCGAAAACGCATCCGCGTTTTTTCACCAAATAATCGTCGACAAAACGCAGTCAAAAGCCCCTTTAAGTCTGAGAATTTAATATCCTCATCCACCAATAAACCCTCAATTTGATGAAACACAAAGGAATGACTGGCGTCCACCGCATCAGGTCGATAAACTTTCCCAGGAATAACCACCGCAAAAGGAGGCTTAAACTGCTGCATCAAACGAATCTGCACTGGGGAGGTTTGACTGCGCAACAAAAGATTGCGATTTTTATTATCGGGATCTGGCGTTTCTAAATAAAATGTATCAAAAGAATCCCTCGATGGATGATCTGCTGGAATATTTAATGCAGTGAAATTATTAAATTCTGTTTCAATCTCTGGGCCATCCTGAACAACAAAACCCAAATGCTCAAAGGTTGTACAAATCTCTTCTATGATGCGCGATAAAATATGTTCCCGCCCAAGAGCAGGCGCGATTCCCGGCAAAGTCACATCAAAAACTTGCGCGGATTCTGCCGAAGAAGCATGTTCCAACAAGCCTTTCTTTTTCTCAAGCCATTGTATAACTCGAGCACGGAAATCATTGGCGCCCTTACCAATCAGCGGTTTTTCTTGGACAGACGCAGTCGATAAACTGGCGTACACATCAGCCACAAGGCCTTTGCGTCCCAAAAACTTAATCCGCAATGCTTCTAGAGCCGCTAAATCTGAACATCCAGCGATTTCTTTATCCGCCTCTTGAATCAATTTATCAAAATCCCATATCATTCTTTTCGTCTTTCTTTTTTCTGACTCGCGGAACAAGAAAACGTATCACCAACAAACACAAAGTAAACCAAAACAAGCTCCAAACAATATGTTTTTTAATCGGACTCTGTTGATGCGGCGATGGAAATCCAGGTTGAATAATCTTAAGATCTATGGCCCGCAGACAAAACTCCCCACCAAATTCTTCATCGGCATGCTTAAAAATACCTAAAACTTCAACCCTGTCCCCTTTGAAACGATAATTGCCTTTATAAGTAATTCTCTTGGTTAATTCCAAAGGAATCCAAACGCCAATTTCATTGTATTGACCTTGAATGTTAATCCACGCGAATTGACCGCGAGGCATAATATCACCAATCACTTCCCCCCGCAATATGACTGTGCGTCCTTCATATATCGCTGAACGCATCACCAAATCTCGGATCATCACCACCGGAATGCCAGCGTCATTTTTTGTAGATTGCTGCGCCGAAACACCTGCAGCTGATATCAACAATAGAATAAACACAATAATAATTTTTTTAAATCTCATTTTCCTTTAACCATGGCATAAAAAAATCCCAATAAAGCGAACACTGAAATAAACTCTAAACGACCTATCCACATTTGTAAAATGTAAGTTATTTTTAAAACCGTCGGCATCGCAGGATCCGTAATCCCGCAAGACAAACCAACATTAGCCGCAGCTGAAACTGATTCAAAAACAGCTTCCATAAACGAATACCCGCACACCATGCCAATTCCCGATCCAATAAAAAACAATGCGATATAAGCAATGGTAATCAATAACGCCGACCGCATTTGCTTATCTGACAAAATCACATCTTTAATATGATGAATTCGTTCAAAAACAACCGCCGGCGGCGGAGAAACATATTGCTTTACATCATTGGTAAAGACTTTGAACACAATGCCCAGGCGCATCGCCTTGATTCCACCGGTTGTTGAGCTGACGCAACCCCCCAGCCCCATCGCGACAATAAGACCAAACAAAGACAAGCTTCCCCAATCTTGCACAAATTCCGACGAGTATATTGTTTGAAAACCTGTTCCCGTATGAGCGGAGATCAAATGATAAAAACCTTTGCGAAAAATTCCAAAAGCATTGGCATAAACATTGGTTTGGCTCAAACCAATTGCCACAACAAAAAACGTTATAATAATTGTCGTGAACAACACAATCACTTCAAAATTACGCCAAAGCTCTTTTCGCTGTCCCGTCCATAAAACATAATGCAACCGAAAATTCATCGCTCCCAAAAACATAATCACCAAGGTTGTAATTTCAAACGCCACGCTGTGATAATACATCATGTTTTGCGAGTGCGGACCAAACCCACCCGTATCAAAAGCCGACATAAAAATACAAACACTATTAAACAGCGCGTTACCAAACGGCATGCCATCACGAACAATCGCGGCTGTTAAAGCCGAACTTCCCAAAACCAAATAGGTCAAGCTGACAATCCAAATAAAGTGCGCGGTATGCCGGATGTTGGGCAACACCCGTTCATCGCGAGCTTCTCCCACATACAACCGAAACATTCCCGGAACACCATTAACAAAAAAACTTAACACCACCACCACCACCCCTTGGCCGCCAATAAACGCGAGAATATGTCGCCAGAGATTATGTCCATAAGCCATATGGCTTAAATCTTGCGCCAAAGTTAATCCCGTGGTTGTTAACCCCGACATCGCGTCAAAATAAGCATCGAGAAAACTACCGTAATGACCACTCATAAATAAAGGAACAGATCCTAAAAACGCGCAAGCCAACCAGGAAATTGAAACAATCACCAGTCCGTGCGCCCATTTGGGCTCAACCCGAGTATAACAAGTCAAGTGCAGAATAAGTCCCACCGATAAACAAAAGAAAAATCCAATCAGCAAATCCGCCAGCGGACCCCATTCCCGCAAAACACAAGACACAATAATTGGAAAAATCATAAAAGCCGAAAACCCAATCAGCAGCTTGCCTAAATGATAAGCAACAATTTGAAAATCTTTTTTTTGTGGTCGCAACAGCATATATTTTTAAAAAATCATGTAAATAACTGACCCCACTAAATACCCGATAGCGATCACCAACAAAGCAAAGGTGATTTCCACGCCAATTCCCAATACAACATTTTTAATGCGGTGCATCATGTCTTTAAACCCTTTATTGACAAACCCGACAAAATCTAAGAAACTTCGCCGATAAAATA
Organism: Candidatus Omnitrophota bacterium; assembly: GCA_020632555.1. GTDB lineage: Bacteria > Omnitrophota > Gorgyraeia > Zapsychrales > JANLHA01 > JADLGJ01. Next base: position 12,605 of record JACKFI010000020.1, read on the forward strand.
ATTTAAAAGTTGTTTTTTGTTTTCCAGAAGAGTCAAAGCAATCACATAATCATTAGGAAGGAGGACTGTGTCGCCCTTGGGGATAATCACTTCATTGCCCCGCACAATAGAAACCAAAACCGATTGCGGCGGAAGTTGTAATTCCATAACTTGTTTATTCACCACAGGAGCATTGTCCGGCAAATCCACGCGGATCAAAGCCAGTTTACCCTTTTCAAAACTATATAAATTCATAAAATCCATAAACGATGCTTCTTCTTCAATAATCTTGCCCAAAATCACAGTTGCGCCAACAGGAACATCAATACCAAGTTCATTAAAAGCTTTTTCATTCTCCGGATCATTCACACGAGCAATGGTGCGGCTGACCTTAAATTGTTCTTTAGCAATTTGGCAACACACAAAATTATCTTCATCTCTTCCCGTCGCGGCCACAAAAACATCCGCGCGCTCAATGCCGGCTTGCTCTAAAACCATCGGATCACACCCATCACCACAAATCACCAAAGCATCAATAGTCGTCGCGATCTCCGTCGCTGTTTTTTGATCCTTTTCAACAAGAATGACGGCATGCTGTTCTTTGCGCAATCGCTTGGCAATAAAAATACCAACCCGCCCACCGCCAATAACCATAATTTGCATACTGATCCTTTTGCCGCTTTTTACAACTTAAACATCTTTTTAATTTTATCAACAGACCGCATCCGCACAACACCCAAAACAACATCCCCCTTGGCAACCACAGTCTTGGCATCCGGAATAAAGACACCGCCGGTAACATAACGAATGGCCGTAATATTAAATTCATGGGCTACAGACATTTCTTCCACCCTCTTACCAAAAAATTCTTCAGGCACTGGAAACTCCATGACACCCAATTCATTGGTTTCAATCAAATATCCCGATAAAATTTTATCTGTGATTTTGTCACGAATCATAGATGCAAAAAGCCCGGTTTCATTTAAAACATCCAAACCCAGCGATTTATAAAAAACAGCTTTACGAGGATCGTAAATAAGAGAAATGACCCGCTTGACCTTAAAGATCCCGCGGGCCACTTGAGAGGCCATAATATTGATATTGTCGGAATTTGTCAGAGAACAAAAAATATCTGCTCTTTCTATCCCGGCATCCTGAAGAACAAGAGTAAAAACCCCATTGCCAACAACCGTCAAACCATTAAAAGCATCACCCAAACGCGAAAATGATTCCGGGTGCTTATCAACGACAACAACATCGTGACCTTCGACGGAAAGAAGATTGGCCAACTCCGCGCCAACCCGCCCACACCCTAAAATAACAATGTACATAACAGGGCCTTTACTATAATTCCGCTAAATTAACTTTTAGCGGCAGTCTTTGCAACAGAAACTGCCCCAACATGTTCTTGCGCAATTTTCAAAAGACGCTTAAACGCCACCGGAGAAGAAATAGCCAGCTCCGCGATCATCTTGCGATCAATCGCAACCTTGGCTTTAGTCAATCCGGAAATAAAACGGCTATACGTCATTCCCGCTTCGCGACAGGCCGCATTAATACGAACCGTCCAAAGTTTACGAAGTTCACCTTTAAGAACTTTACGATCACGATAAGAAAATGCCTGCGCTCTAATACGGGTTCGTTTTGCTTGCGCATAACGTTTATGGCGCTGTTGAAAATATCCTTTCGCGGCTTTAAGCACGCGTTTCTTACGGCGTTTGGTGGCTACATTTGTGCGAACTCTAACCATACGGCAACAACCTCCTTATCCGGCGTGCATCCACGGCGGAAACAAAACCTGCTTTACGCAATTGACGTTTACGTTTTCTTGTCTTTTGTCCCAAAATATGACGACGGCCGGCATTACGTTTTTTAATTTTGCCCGTTTTGGTAATCTTAAAACGCTTGCGCGCGGCTTTATTTGTTTTGAGTTTCGGCATTTTCGATTCCTTTCTCTGAACCAGAGGTTTTTTTATCAGCCCTCGGAATAACCACAACCGACATAACCCTTCCTTCCATGGAAGGTGACTTTTCGATTTGTCCATGGCTGCTAAGGTCCACAACAAACCGATCAATAACTTTTTTTCCTAAAGCCACAAAAGCCATTTCACGGCCACGGAAAAAAAGGTTCACTTTAACTTTATCTTTTTTTGCTAAAAACGTCTGCGCTTGCTTTAACTTTGTGTTGTAATCATTATCATCAATATGCGGCTTAACCCGAATCTGCTTGAGTTGCGCGATATGCTGACTTTTTTTAACTCGACGCTCTTTACGCTCTTGATCATATTTATATTTGCTGAAATCCATAATGCGACAAACTGGCGGACGCGCCGTCGGAGCAACCTCAACAAGATCCAGTCCATTTTCAACCGCAAGCTCTAAAGCCCGCCGAATCATCAAAACACCCAATTGTTCCGCATTTGGCCCAATGACTCTCACTTCAGCAGAGCGAATACGTTCATTAACTCGTATAACCTTTTGAATAGGAACCTCCTCCTAAATTAAGCCGTCAAGACATCGCTTGATCAGCAGTTTTAAATTTTCTTTTCTTTAACTTCATTTAAAATAAAATCAACAAATTGCCCAATCGACATAACGCTTTGTTCAGCGACCAAAGACGTCTTCTCGGAAAAAACATCCGAAACATCTGATCGCGGCCGGCCGCGCTTGCGCACCGCAACTTCTTTGGAAGCAATTTCTTTTTCTCCCAAAACCAGCATATAAGGAATCTTTTTAAGAGTGGCTTCTCGAATTCGTTTGCCCAAGCTCTCATTGCGCTCGTCAATTATAACCCGTATTCCATTTTTTTGTAGTTCTTCTTTAACTTCCTTAGCAAACGCCTGATGTTCTGTCGCAATCGGAATCAAAGCCACCTGAACCGGAGCCAACCACGTCGGAAAAGCACCCGCGTAATGCTCAATCAAATTACCAATAAAGCGCTCAAGGCTCCCTAAAATCGCGCGATGAATCATAATCGGCCGTACCGTTTGACCAGAATCATCAACATAAGACATCTCAAAACGTTGCGGCAGCGCAAAATCACATTGAATGGTCGCGCATTGCCATTTACGACCTAAAGCATCTTTCAACTTAATGTCAATCTTTGGACCATAAAACGCGCCGTCACCCTCATTAATTTGATATGCGATTCCTTTATCTTTCAAAGAATCCCGCAAAGCTGTTGTGGCCAAATCCCAATCTTTAATGCTGCCAATATATTTTTCCGGTCGCGTCGAAAGTTCAATCTCTAAATCATTAAACCCAAAATCTCTCATTGTTGCAAAAACAAAATCAATCACGCCCTCAACTTCACTTTTGATTTGATCTTGTCGACAAAACAAATGTGCATCATCTTGCGTAAATCCACGCACTCGCAAAAGCCCATGCAAAACTCCTGCTTTTTCCTGACGATACACGGTGCCTAATTCAAAATACCGAATGGGCAAATCACGATAGGAACGGGTCTTGGATTTAAAAATCAAAATATGCCCCGGACAATTCATGGGCTTAACCGCGTACTCTTCCTGATCGACGTCGAAAAAATACATATTGTCACGATAATGCTCGGCATGACCGCTGATTTCCCACAGTTTTCCTTTAAGCATATGCGGCGTCATCACCAAATCATAACCGCGTTGAATATGTTGTTCACGAATATAATCTTCAATCACCTTGCGCAGCATGGCACCATTGGGATGATAAAAGACTAGTCCGGCACCGGCTGTTTCATGATAAATCTGAAAAAGATCAAGAGCGACACCCAGCTTACGATGATCACGCTTTTCAGCCTCGGCTAAAGCATGCAAATACTTCTTTAATTCATCTTCGGAAAAGAATGCTGTGCCATAAATTCTTTGCAACATCGCATTCTTTTCATCGCCTCGCCAATACGCACCCGCAACCGACAATAACTTAAAAGCTTTAATCTCGCCAGCATTATCAACATGCGGCCCCTTACAAAGGTCCAACCACTCATCACCCGTTTTAAAAATCGAAACTTGCTCATCAGCAATGCCATCAATCAATTCAACTTTATAATTCTCACCACTCTTACCAAACATCTCAGCCGCTTGTTTACGTGAGATAAAACTTTGCGTAAATTTTGGCTTGCGCTGGATAATCTGACGCATCACCTTTTCAATGGCTTTTAAATCATCGTCAGAGAATGGCTCTTTTTTATCAAAATCATAATAAAACCCATTTTCAATAGCCGGCCCAATTGTTACCTTAACCTCCGGCCACAACTGTTTTACCGCCTGCGCCATCACATGCGAGCAAGAATGACGCAACTTATCTAAATCTGTTTTATATTCCATAAAATAACTGGTGGACCCGACAAGACTCGAACTTGTGACCTCTTCCATGTCAAGGAAGCGCTCTAACCAACTGAGCTACGGGTCCAACTAAAATCTTTAACTTTCAGAGTTTCCTTACTCGTAGCGAAATCCTGTAAAAACCTTTTACAGGGCTGAGCTACGGGTCCAACTAAAATCTTTAACTTTCAGAGTTTCCTTACTCCGTAGCGAAATCCTGTAAAAACCTTTTACAGGGCTGAGCTACGGGTCCAACTAAAATTTTTTACCTTCAGAGTTTCCTTACTCGTAGCGAAATCCTGTAAAAACCTTTAATAGGGCTAAGCTCAAGGCAAAAATACTAAAAATTTACGCCTTTTTCAATAAATCTCGAATTTCTATTAAAACACTTAATATTTTCTCAGATCTTTCTTCTTGATCTTTACGTATACTATCGATTCTTTTATTACTGGCGTTTTGGATGAAATAAATAAATCCCAAGATGATGGTTACCTGCAATAATGCACTTAATAATTCCATATAATTTCTCCGTTATGATTATATCAACATGGGCAAGGAGGGACTTGAACCCTCACGGCCTTTCGGCCACAGGATTTTAAGTCCTGCGTGTATACCATTCCACCACTTGCCCAATTAAACATATGGTGTAGACAAAAGAATCACCTGAACCGCCGTAAAAACTAAATCCGAAATACTCTCCCTGCACCATGAAATATAATTTAATAACAAAAACTTCAAGTGGAGGCGAGGATCGGAATCGAACCGATGAATAGCGGTTTTGCAGACCGCGGCCTTACCACTTGGCTACCTCGCCAAAAACCTCGAAGAGGTTTTGGGCCCCCTACCAGACAAATCTTTTCCTAGTCCCGAGCCATCCGCGGGGCTACCTCGCCAAAAACCTCGAAGAGGTTTTGGGCCCCCTACCAGACAAATCTTTTCCTAGTCCCGAGCCATCCGCGAGGGCTATTCTCGCATAAAAACCTCGAAGAGGTTTTGGGCCCCCTACCAGACAAATCTTTTCCTAGTCCCGAGCCATCCGCGGGGCTACCTCGCCAAAAACCTCGAAGAGGTTTTGGGCCCCCTACCAGACAAATCTTTTCCTAGTCCCGAGCCATCCGCGGGGCTACCTCGCCAAAAACCTCGAAGAGGTTTTGGGCCCCTGAGACAAATCTTTTCCTAGTCCCGAGCCATCCGCGGGGCTACCTCGCCAAAAACCTCGAAGAGGTTTTGGGCCCCCTACCAGACAAATCTTTTCCTAGTCCCGAGCCATCCGCGGGGCTACCTCGCCGAAAGAATCTTGTCGCTATTTTTTCAAATAACAGTTTTCAAAACTTTAATAATATTCTCGGGTTCTTCCAAATGCCCATCTCCCATGGTTCCACAAGCCAACTGCCCTTGAACCGGATGAACAAAAATAAACCCATGATTTTTAAGTTTTTGGCAATTTTCTTGAACAATGCGATTATGATACATCTTGTCATTCATCGCGGGAGCAATCACAATAGGAGCACTAGTCGCCAAAACAGCACAAGTTAAAATATCATCTGCCAACCCATGTGCTAACTTAGCTATAATATTTGCTGTTGCCGGCGCAATCAAAACCGCGGCCGCATCACGAGCCAGCGCAATATGACTCATATGTCCATTTTTAACCCAATCATCAAAATGACCGGTCAAAACTTTTTGTCCAGAAAGCGCTTCAAGTGTCAAAGGAGTAATAAAATATTCAGCTTCTTTGGTCATCACAACCGAAACATCATAATCCGCATCCAGCAATCGCCGAACAATATCCGCAGATTTATAAGCCGCGATACTACCCGTTACCCCCAATAAGATTTGTTTTTTTCCATTGGCCATAAAATATTATCTTTTTAAACAACAGCCGCTTCATCAGCGGAAGATTCTTCTTTCTTTGCGGACTTTACTTTTGAAGGAGCAAACTGATCAGCAACAGACTTAATCACAACTTTCCCCGCGCGAATTTCGTCGAGGGCAATAGTCGGAGTCTTGGCATCGGCAGACACGCCATTAATAAGATTGGCGCTGCCATCGGCCAACTCAAGCGACCGTTTTGCGGCCAAACGAACCAACTTATAAATACTATAGCCAGACTTTGGTAAAAGTTCTTCAATCGGTTGATATGCCATGCTCTGTTGCCTCCTGTTGTGCGTATATAAACTGTTGAATTATATTCATTTAAATAAGAATTCCACCCCTATGGGCAGAATAATAAATTGTTATTTATATCACAGGGTCATGAAAATGTCAAAATTGTTTTTATCGACTCAAGGCGGGATTTAATTTGCGTTTTTTTACAGCACCTAAAACTTCTGCTTTCAAAATTCGCGCCAATTCACGATACGCTCGATTTAAAACATCATTGATGACCACATAATCATATTCACCAGCTTCTTTCAGCTCTTCTTTGGCAGTTTTCAATCGCAACTTCAATTTATCAGTATCCTCAGTTGCCCGCTGCTCTAATCGAGCCTTTAAATCTTTCAAGCTTGGTGTTTTTATAAAAATTTTTACAGCATCTTTATAGCGGCTCCCAACCACGGCTGCCCCTTGAACATCTATACACAACAAAACATTCTTTCCTCTATCCAAATTTTGATCAACTTTATCTTTAGGCGTTCCATAATAATTATCAAACACTTTCATAGATTCCAAAAACTCACCCTTTTTCTGCTTGCTCAAAAATTGCTTTTTGTTAATAAAAAAATAATCCCGGCCATCCTGCTCCCCTGGCCGAGGAGCACGCGTTGTCACCGACAATGATTTCACAAACTTTCGCTTAAATGCAGGATCTTTTAATAATTTTTGATGAAGTGTCGTCTTGCCTGAACCCGATGGGCCAGAAAGAATGATGATGCGCCCCCGTTTCATAAAATAATTTTCCTCAAAGAACAACGCCAGCTAAAAGCAATCTTATTCAACATTTTGTGCTTGTTCTCGCAATTTCTCGATTTTAGACTTCAGGGCAATCACCGCGTTTGAAACGTCTCGATCCTGAACTTTGGATCCAATCGTATTGGTTTCACGCTGCATTTCTTGCGCAACAAAGTCCAGTTTCTTGCCAACTCCGCCGCTGGCCTGCACATGCATTTTAAATTCACTAATGTAATGCGTTAAACGCGTGATTTCCTCACGAACATCATTGCCCTTTTGAATCGATAAAAATTCATCCTCGGACAATGTCTTCTTCTTTTCTCGCAAAATAACTTTCAACCGACCATCAATTTTTTTAATTTGCAAAAGCATCCGCCGTAAAATATCATTCATTTCTTTGGCCAAAGCTTTCCCCTCTCGAATACGCATGGCAATCAAGCTTTTTAAAGCTATCGTCAAAGCTTTCTTTATCGTCGGCCAAATCACATCTGGCTCAAGAACAACCTCGCGAGCCTCAACAACACCTGGCAAACGAATCAAATCGGCAACACCTAGTTCACCGGTCAACCGAAAGTCATTTTTCAAAACCTTGCTATACCGCAAATATTCTTGCACCGCGTCCTTATTAAATTTAATATTTTGCAAAGGACGATCGGTGATTTTGATTGAAACCATGATGCGCCCCCGCTCAATCTCGCGGCTCAATTCTTCGCGAATGCCTTTCTCAAATGATGACATTCCCGGCGGCAAATAATAAACAATATCAAAATACCGATGATTTTGACTTTTAACCTCAACGCCCCCCTTAATTTTTTCCAGAGAGATATCCGCAGAACCAAATCCCGTCATGCCCTTAATCATATTTTTATTTCCAAACTTTCTTTTTATAATTTTCTAAAACCTCGTCGCGCGTCGGAAAAAGATCCCCGCTGATTTCATCCGGAGAAAACCATAATTTTATCTCTCGACAGGCTTCTTTGCGATCCGAAGAAACATGAATCAAATTTTCAAAAACACCTTCCGTGGTGATTCGCCCCATAGATCCCCGGATACTTCGCGGATCAGCGTCCTCTGGATTTGTCGCTCCGGCAATATCACGACAGCGCTGAATAACATTTTTGCCCGAATAAACCAAAGCAACCGCTTTATGTCCGTCGTGTAATTTGCCCTGCAAATATTTAATAATTTCTTTATAAAAACGCTGTTCTTTCAAATGCTGATAATGTCTTTGTGCCAAATCTTGAGAAACCGACAATATTTTAATTGCAAGCAAATCCATTCCCGCACCAGAAAAACGATCTAAAATAATCCCTATCAACCCCTTGGCAACAACATCCGGCTTTAACACAACCAATACACATTCTTTATTCATGTAATTACATTCCCAAATTACCGTCGCAAAAGCCCTAAAATTCTTTCCAAATCATCAAAAGAATAATATTCAATAATAATTTTCCCGCGTTTTTTCTGTGATTGAATACGAACCTTAGAGCCTACAACCCGCTGCAACTCTTCTTCAATGGATGAAATGTCTGTATTTTTAGGCTTTTCTTTTTTGGCATGACGCAAAAGCGTGTGTCCTTCAGCTTTGATTAAAGACTCTAACTCACGCACTGACAATGACTTATGCAAAACTTTTTCGAATAAAAACTTTTGTCGAACCGCATCGCTGACAGCCAAAAGCGCGCGCGCATGCCCCATCGATATCTTTTCATCCATCACAGCTTCCTGAATATATTCAGGCAAAGCCAAAAGCCGTAAAGCATTGCTAACCGTCGACGGATCTTTAGCTACCGCTTTTGCAATTTCATCACGAGAAAATTTATACTCCTCAGCCAAACGTGAAAAAGCCTGGGCTTCTTCAATCGCGTTAAGCTCTTCTCTTTGAATATTTTCCACCAAAGAAAGAACGAAAGATTCCTGCAAAGAAACATTTTTTATAATCACGGGAACTTGCTCTAAACCCAAAGCGCGAGCCGCCCGCAAGCGACGCTCACCAGCAATAACTTCATACCCATCCCCATCACCTCGAACTAAAATTGGCTGCAAAAACCCTTTGTCTTTAATTGAATTTTTCAGCTCTTCTAATTTTAAAGTATCATAATGAGTCCGCGGCTGCTGAGCATTATTTTTTATCTTTTCTATTTTTAAAAAAGCAACATCTTCTTTGTGAGAACCTTGATCCACAATAACTTTTTCCGGTATTAACGCAGACAGCCCTCGACCCAATGCTCGACTTTCCATAAAAATCCTCCCCGAACCCTAAACGTCACCCATTGCTGATTTCTCCGAATCCGTTGTAACTTCTTCAAAATTCTCAGAATTTTTTCGAATCCTATCATTTCCCAAATTATTATCTGACAATGCTTTATGACTTACTATGACTCCGCCGACCTTCAAAACTTCCTGAGCTAAATCGCTATATCTTTTGGCCCCAATAGAATTTGCATCATAAATAATAATAGGCTTTCCGTAGCTGGGCGCTTCACTCAATTTAATGTTACGAGGAATGACAGAATTATAAACTTTATCCTTAAAATACCCTTTAATTTCGCCAATCACTTCTGAAGTCAAATTCGTTCGAAAATCTGCCATCGTTAGAAGAACACCTTCAATCTCCAAGCCTTGATTCAAACCATCTTTGATTAAATTTATTGTTTGCAATAATTGAGAAACTCCCTCCAGAGCATAAAATTCACACTGAATCGGAATAATGATAGAATCGCTGGCAACCAAAGCATTAAGTGTTAAAAGACCCAAAGATGGCGGAGAATCAATAAAAATAAAATCATATTCTTCTTTTATAACAGCCAAAGCTTTGCGCAATCGTGTTTCTCGCGACAAAGCCCCAACCAGCTCAATCTCTGCACCAGTCAAGCTAACATTGCAAGGAATAAGGTCAAGATTCGGATAAACTTGCGAAACAATGGCTTCTTTTGCCGTAACTTTATTTAGCAGAACATCATAAACAGATTTTTCTATAATATTTTTATTAATACCGATGCCACTGGTAGCATTGCCCTGAGGATCTGTATCAATAAGCAGAACACGCTGATTATTCTGCGCCAAAGCATGAGAAAGATTAACTGCTGTCGTAGTCTTTCCAGTCCCACCCTTTTGATTGCAAACAGAAATTATTCGCGCCATAACTATGTCACCACTGATTTCACGTGAAAGATTAAGAACAACTGTTTTTCAAAAAAACTTTGATTTTAGCGGGCTTAGCGCCCTCCATGCCAAATAAACCTTTTTTTTCTTCACAAACAACACTAATATTAAGATCTTCCCGGGAAACAGAAAAATGAACAAGAGCTTTCTTGATCGCATCTTCAACATTTAATCCTTCAAACTCAACAGAATGGACATTCTTTTTCATTTTTCAATCTCGCTCACTTTGGACATTTTCCATTGCGTCAGAGTGGACAATAAATAAAAGACTGTAAAATATAAAGCTAATCCACTGGCAAAATGGTAGAAGATAAATCCCATCATAACCGGCATTAATGTTCCCATCATTTTTTGTTGCATAGCTTGATTTGGATCGCTGATGACCATGTTGCGTGAAGTAAATTTTTGCTGAAAAAACATAATAACTGCCATCAAAATTGGTAAAATATTAATTTCATTGCCAATAATCGGCAATGTAGTTGATAAAGTAAATAAACGATCCGGCAATGATAGATCCTTAATCCACAAAAATGAAGCTCCTTTAAAATCTACAGATCTCCACAAAACCTGATAAAGCCCATAAAAGATTGGCATTTGCAAAACCATTGGCAAACATCCACCAAAAGGATTGACCTTATTCTCTTTATATAACTCCATCATTTCTCTATTTAATCGCTGAGGATCGTTTTTATATTTTTCCTGTAAGCTTTTCATTTTCGGTTGCAAAGCTTGCATTTTTCTCATTGAAAGCATGCTTTTAGCCGTCAAAGGATATGTAGCTGCATACAGAGAAACACCTAAAACTAAAATTGCAATTCCCCAACTTTTGAATATACCAAATAAAAAATGAACAAAGAAATATATCATTTTCGCAAAAATATCAAAAATTCCCCAATTGCTAAAAACCATAATGTTCTCAAATCCCATTTTATAACTCGACAAAAGGTGTAATTTTTGCGGCCCAACAAAAAGTGTTGCAGAATAAAGATTTGAAGATTCTTTAACTGGAACAAAATCAATTGATAAATTGGTTTTACTGTTCGTCAAGAATGAGAAAGACTCTGTTTTGAATTGCGGCTTTAATACCAAACAAAAATATCTGTCTCGATATCCTGCCCACGAAACTTCGCCAGCCTGAACTCTATTTTCTTTTTCGCTGAATTCAATTGCATTGCCTTTTCGAATAACCTGCCCGAACAAACCAACAGAATATTCATACAACCCTCGCTCGTGAGATTTAGCATATTTTTCATCAAGGGATGCGGAATCAATGACATAGCCACCAATTTTCAGATTGGACAAATCGTCAGTTTGGACATTAGCTTCAATCAAATAATCATTTTTTGATAGTTTGTAGGTTTTTATAATTTTTGATGAACCGTTTTGAAATGTATAAGAAATTTCATTTTGGTTTAATTGCGTAAAAGCAAAAAGACTGTTCTGTGTGCCATCAATGTTAAATATTTTTGTAATGGGTAAGGAAACATTAAACTCTTTTACGGATATTGATTTTATCGAGCCGCCGATATTAGAAAACTCAACTTTAATTTTATCGTTTTCCAAAACAAAAATTTCCTCATCCTTAATATCAACAATAGGATTCCTAAGAACGGCGAAAGTTTTAACGGTTTGATTATTTTCTATATCATTTTTATTTACAACAACTTCTGATTGTTTTGATTCCGTTTTTTGAACAGAAGGGTTTAATGCGGACCACGCGGAGAGAACAACAAACGAAAGAGCAAACGCAAGCAATAATCTTTTTTCCATAGTTTTTTACCTTACTGGATCATAACCGCCGGCCGATAAAGGTGAGCAGCGCAAAATTCGTAATGCAGCCTTACCAACTCCACGAATAGCGCCATGCTTATGAATAGCCTCCAAAGCATAGCAAGAGCAAGATGGATAAAATCGGCAACTTGGTATAAAAAGTAGCCTGCTTATCTTTTGGTAAGTGCGAATAGCAAACGACAAGGCTTTAACCATTACAAAAAAGCCTCAAAGATTAAACCGATAATCTTTTTCGACCTTTAGCGCGACGATTATTAAGCACCTCGCGCCCATCCGCAGTTTTCATTCTCCGACGAAAACCATGACGACGCTTAGACTTAATATTAGTTGGTGTTTTAAGATGTTTTTTCATAATTTGTGGATTATAACACAGGTCTAAAGCTAGTCAAGAAAATTTGCTTTTCAAAGAGCGTAAAAAATATTATTTTCAAATACTTAGATAAAAAACACGTTTAATTTAATATGAGTTGGAAAATTGAGTTGCAATCACATTTTTGTTTGCTATAATGGGAAAAATTTTAAACATGAAAACTTTCGTCGAGATGAATATTTATTAAAAAATATTCCGACGGAAAAACCAAATAAAAACATATTAACAAATGTTAATAACCTGTTAATAACTAAACTGATTTGTTCTAAGTAATTATAATTAAACAATTTATGTTCTTTTTATCCTGTGTATTAACATTGAATTAATCATCTTTTAAACAATTGATTGTCGATAAAACACGTATGAATGCTTTAAATGTTTGGGAAATGTCGCAGGAATCCATCAAAAAAGCTGTTGGTGAAACTTCTTATGAAACATGGTTTTCACAGCTTCGAGCTACGGAAAAAGATGCGACAACCATCACGCTGGAAACACCTGATGAATTTTTTCGTAATTGGATTATTGAACATTATCTTAAAGTTATAGAACAAGAACTTGCTTTAACCTCCCAACGCGCCATTTCCGTTGAATTTTCCATTAATACTGAAATATCCAAAGAAAAACCTAAAGAATTATCTCTTAAAGAAAAAGCTTTTTCTTTGGAAGAAAAACGTGAAGATATTAACATTAACCCCCGCTTTTCATTTGATAATTTTGTCATTGGTCCGTCAAACCGATTTGCTTATGCAGCTGCTATGGCAGTAGCAGAATCTCCAGCCAAAGCTTACAATCCACTCTTTATATATGGACATGTCGGTTTGGGAAAAACGCATTTGATGCAGGCAATTACTCAACAAATTCGCAAGCTCTATCCAGACTTAAGTATTTGTTATATTTCTTCGGAAAAATTTACCAATGAACTTATCGACGCTATTCGTCACAGATCAACACCTCAATTTCGTCAAAAATACCGTAATATCGATATCCTTTTGATTGACGATATTCATTTCATCGCAGGAAAAGAATCAACACAAGAAGAATTTTTTCACACTTTTAACGCTTTACATAATAATAGAAAACAAATTATCATTTCCTCAGATCGCCCTCCAAAAGAAATTTCTAATTTGGAAGAACGTTTAAGCTCTCGTTTCGCCTGGGGTTTAATTACGGACATTCAACCACCAAACTACGAAACCCGCGTGGCTATTTTAAAGAAAAAAATTGAACGGGAACCTGTTGAAGTTCCTGATAATGTTATTTTTTTTATTGCCGAACAAATCAAAACCAATATTAGAGAACTTGAGGGGGCTTTGATTCGTGTTGTCGCGTATTCACTTTTAGAAGAAAAACCTATAAGTTTAGATGTTGCTAAACTTATTTTAAAAGATATGGTCAAGGAAACAGTAAAAATTGTCAGTGTTGAAATGATTCAAAAAGAAGTAGCTGCTCATTACAAGCTTTCTATTTCTGAATTAAAAGCAAAGAAAAGAAATAAAAATATTTTATTGCCCCGACAATTAGCAATGCATCTAACAAGAAAAATGACAAATTTGTCTTTGCCAGAAATAGGGCAAGCCTTTGGTGGAAAGGACCACACAACCGTTTTACATTCTTGTAAAAAAATTGAACAAGACCTCTTAATTGATGATGAATTAAAAAATATTATTGAGAAATTAACAGTTAATCTTAAGCAATAAAGATTTACTAAAGATTTTTGCACAGAAAAAAAGATATAAGTTGTTTATTTTTAAAAGGTTTTGATTTTATTATACTTTTACACAAGCCCTATTATTACGATTACTGTTTTTTAATAAAAGATTTAATAACATAATAGTAATAGGGAAAACAAATTTGGGGGATAAATGAAAATTAAATTAGAAAAAGAACAGATGGTTGGCGGCATACAAATTGTACAAAACATTGTATCTTCTAAAGCAACATTGCCGATTTTATCTAATATGTTGTTAGAGGTTCGCGGTAATAAAGTGAACCTTAATACAACTGATTTGGATATTGGTATTTCTTGTGAAATTCCTGTGGAAATCATTGAAGAAGGAGCGATAACGATTCCAGCGAAACGTTTTAGTGATATTGTGCGAGAATTGCCTTCCGGGGAAATCATAATTAGCACAAAAAAAAATAATCAAGTTGATATTGAAGGAAATAAGTGCCGTTTTAAGCTTTCCGGGTTACCAAAAGAAGAATTTCCGAAATTTCCTGAGTTTAAAGATAAAGAAGTCATAAAAATCGGACAAAGCATTTTAAAAGAAATGATTCGTTTAACGTCTTTTGCGGTTTCACATGAAGAATCCCGCTATGTTCTTAACGGCATCTTGCTTGAAATTAGTGGAGAAATTGTTCGCATGGTGGCAACAGATGGCCGTCGATTGGCGAAAATTGAACGCAAATTGGAAAATGCTATCAAAAAAGATATAAGTGTTATTGTTCCTTTAAAAGCTATACAGGAAATTTTCCGCAACTTAACCGATGAAGGCAATGTTTCATTTATTGCCACAACAAACCAAGTTCTTTTTGATATTAACGGCATATTGATTGCCAGTCGTATTATTGAAGGAGAGTTTCCGAATTACAGCCAAGTGATTCCCAAACCTGCAACACCAAAAATTAAAATAAATACCTCAGCATTTTTGAGTGCAATCAGACGCGCTAATTTGTTGTCAACGCCAGATTTTCAAGCTATTAAATTTGAAGTTTTTGTAGATAAATTGGTTATATCAAAAACAACACCAGATGTTGGCGAGTCACGAGAAGAAGTTGCGGCAGAATATGGCGGCAAGGAAATGATTGTTGGATTTAATCCACAATATTTGATTGATATGTTAAAAAATATTAGTGTTGAGAATATTGAATTAGAATTGTCGGGTGCAGATAAAGCTGGCGTCATTCGTTTGGGGGAATATTTATATCTTGTTTTACCTATGAGAATTTAGTAAAAAGGCGTTTTATGGACGGGATTCAAGATATTGTTAAAAAAGTTTTTGGGGAGATTACCGCGAAAACAATAGTAGAACAAAATAAAATTTTTGAAACTTTTGAAAAAGTTTTAAAGAATAATAATATTTCTGGTGCTAAGATATCTGGTTTTAAAAATCATCATTTATTTATTGAGGTGGATTCTTCCGCGCGGCTTTATCAAATTACTTTGATAAAGAGTAAAATTTTTAGTGAAATAAAAAGGGAATTACCAGATGTAGAAAAAATTTCTTTTAGAATAGGGAAAGTGAATGAATCAATATGAATATAGAGGTTGCCCAAATGAGTGAAGAAGAAAAAAAAGATAATTATAATGCCGATAATATTACTGTTTTAGAGGGAATGGATGCTGTTCGTATGCGTCCAGCG
Source organism: Candidatus Omnitrophota bacterium (assembly GCA_020632555.1). GTDB lineage: Bacteria > Omnitrophota > Gorgyraeia > Zapsychrales > JANLHA01 > JADLGJ01. The sequence goes on from JACKFI010000020.1 coordinate 28,481, forward strand.
ATGTATATCGGAGATACATTTAGTCGAGGATTGCATCATTTGGTTTATGAGGTTGTTGATAATTCCGTCGATGAAGCTTTGGCTGGCTATGCTACAGAAATCGAAGTGTCCATCAATGAAGGAGAAACCATTACTGTTGTAGATAATGGGCGGGGGATTCCGGTTGATTTGCATGAAAAAGAAAAAAAGCCAGCCGTTGAAGTTGTTTTGACCACACTTCACGCGGGAGGAAAGTTTGATCACAATTCTTATAAAGTTTCCGGCGGTTTACATGGTGTTGGTGTCAGTTGCGTCAATGCTTTGTCGGATTGGTTAGAAGTTGAAATCAAACGTGACGGTAAAATTTATCATCAACGCTATGAGCGTGGAAAAACAGCATCTAAGCTGTCGGTCGTTGGAAAAACCAAGGGAACCGGAACCAAGGTTACGTTTAAACCAGACCGCACCATTTTTAAACAAACACACGTTTTTTCTTATGACGTTTTGGCTAAACGTTTGCGTGAATTGTCATTTTTAAATAGTGGATTAAAAATCAAGCTTTGTGATTATCGCGGAGAAAAAGAAAAGGAAAACACCTATTATTACAAAGGCGGAATTAAGGAATTTATTCATTATCTCAATACAGATAAAACGGTTTTGCACGATAAAATTGTTTATTTTACTCGCGAAAAAGACAATATTGTTATTGAAGTCGCGATGCAATACAACAATAGTTATAGCGAAAACGTTTTATCTTTTGCTAATAATATTAACACCTCCGAGGGAGGAACCCATTTAAGTGGATTTCGTTCTGCTTTAACGCGGGTGGTTAATCAATATTCAAAAAGCAAAAAATTAGTTAAAGAGGCCGAGGTTTCTTTATCTGGCGACGATACGCGGGAAGGATTGACAGTTGTTATCAGTATCAAAATTCCAAATCCGCAGTTTGAAGGACAAACTAAAACAAAATTAGGCAATTCGGAAGTTGAAGGGATTGTTGCTTCCGCGACCATAGAAGCATTAACAAGTTTCTTTGAAGAAAATCCTTCTGTTGCTAATAAAATTGTTGGCAAAATTGTTGTTGCTTCCCGCGCGCGGGAAGCGGCTCGCAAAGCCAGAGAATTAACTCGCCGCAAAGGCGCTTTGGATGGCGGTGGTCTTCCCGGAAAACTAGCGGATTGTTCACAGCGCGATCCAGCGTTGTGTGAATTGTATTTGGTTGAGGGGGATTCGGCCGGCGGTTCAGCTAAACAGGGACGAGATCGTACATTTCAAGCGATTTTACCGTTAAAGGGAAAGATTCTCAATGTTGAAAAATCCCGTTTAGATAAAATTTTAAGCAATGAAGAAATCCGCACCATTATTACGGCATTGGGTGCTGGCGTTGGTGATGATTTTAATGTTGAAAAACTTCGCTATCATAAAAT
>JACKFI010000021.1 GCA_020632555.1 Candidatus Omnitrophota bacterium
GGTGGTTTGGGCAGTGCCGCATTAACGTCTTTGGCTCAAGCGGGTGTTGGGACCATTGGAATTGTTGAGTTTGATACTTTGACGGCCAGCAATTTGCACCGTCAGTCCCTTTACTCTTTTGCTGATTTGGGTAAAAAGAAAATAGATTTGGCCATTTTGCGATTACGTTCAATCAATCCGTTTATTCGCATTGAAAACTTTTCCTTACATTTAAATGCCAAAAATTATACACAGATTATTTCGGAATATGAAATCATTTTAGATTGTACCGATAATTTTACGACAAAGTTTTTACTCAATGATATTGCTGTTCTTGCAAAGAAAACTTTGATTCAAGCCAGTATTTATCAATGGGAAGGTCAATTGCGCGTTTATTCTCCTTCTAGTGCTAGTTCTTGCTTGCGTTGTTTATGGCCTACGATACCTGCCGCCGATTGCGTGGGTAATTGCGCGCAAGCCGGCGTCATGGGGGTTGTGCCCAATATGATGGGGCATTTGCAAGCTTTAGAAACGATAAAATTGATTTTGCGTTTGCCGCATTCTTTAAATGAAGATATGCTGATTGTCGATTTTAAAACTTTTAGGTTAAGCAAAATCAAACAATCTCCTGCTGTGTCTTGTCCGCTGTGCGGGAAGAATCCAACTATTAAAAACATAATACCGGAGAATGATATGACCGCGTCAGAAAGATATGATTTAAGCCTTAACTTAAATGAAATCCCAACTGAACAAATTGATCAGTTTATTTTCATTGATGTTCGGGAAGCAGTTGAACTGATGATGGCGCCAGTAAAGGGTGCTAAAAGTATACATCTTGCTTTTAGTCAATTCGGTTCTTGGAAGTTCAAATTTGAGCCGGAGAAAAAATATTTATTATATTGCGCTCATGGGATGCGCAGTTTGGCTTGTGTTGAGAAATTGCGCAATAAAGGTGTATCCAATGTGCAGAGCATTAATGATGGCGCGGATGCGGTGAATCAGTATTTTGCAACATTTTCCAAAGGTCAATCATGAGTCGAGATTGGACAGCTTTGCAGTCGTGCGGTGTGGTTGTTCAAGAAAATGCTGTATTGAGTCAGTGGACAACTTTTCAATTGGGCGGTAGTTGTTCCAGCCTTTTTTTATGTTCAACTCCGCTGCAATTAGAACAAACTGTTGCTTGTTTGGTTGAAAAAGAAATCCCGTTTATTCTTATTGGCGGAGGTTCGAATTTGGTTGTTTCTGATTATGGCATTGATTGCGCAGTGATCCGCTATGTCAGCGACATCCCTTTGATCAGTCATCAGAAAAATGAAATTACTGTTTCGGGCAGTACTCAACTTGATCAACTGGCGCTTTATGCCGCGCAGCAAGGCTTGGAAGGTTTGACATTTATCAGCGGAATTCCTGGCACAGTGGGTGGCGCAATTGTGGGCAATGCTGGGGCTTTCGGCAAACAAGTGGGCGATGTGTTAAAAAGCGTTACTCTCCTCTCGGCTGATGGCAAGCAGTCAATTGCCTTAGCAGAAGACTTGAATTTCACTTATCGAAACTCACGTTTAAAAGAAACTGGCGATATCATCGTTGAGGCTGTTTTTAAAGTTTGTCCCGGGCAGAAAAACGAATTGATAAACCAGCGGGATGAGATATTAAAAATTCGTTGGCAAAAGCATCCGGACTTGAAAGTTTATCCTTGCGCGGGCAGTTTTTTCCGTAATATCGAGCCGACATCACAGGCACAGCGACGGCAAGCGACCGGCTGGTTTTTAGAACAAGCTGGAGGAAAAAATTTAGCGGTTGGAGGCGCTGTGATTTTTCCTCAGCATGCCAATATTATTGTTAAGACTCAAGGTTGTACGGCGCAAAATGTTTATGATTTAGCTCAACAGATGGCAGCTCTGGTTAAAAAGAATTACAACTTGGATATTGTTCGGGAAGTCCGTTTTGTGGGCAAGTTTGATGGTGTCGCTGACAGTGAAAAAACTGTGATTTGGTAAGACATTAATAATATTGATATAAAGAAAAAAGCTCATCTTTAACAGATGAGCTTTTTTCTTATCCTGTAAAATTAAATTAGAATGACCAATTCACAAACGGTAAAAATCCAAACGGATCCTTATTTTCATTAATATTTCCTAAACCAATTTGTAAACCGCCGTTGAGCATTTTGCTATGATTTAGAAAACCCAATTGTAAACCTTGAGTTTCTCCGCTGCAATTGACAATACCCAATTGACCACCTTTAAAAGTACCATCAATTTTATTAAATGCTCCCAATTGAATACCGCTTAAGTTTGCTTTGGCGATATTAACCAAACCGCTTTGAACACCAATAAATTTTCCTTCTGTCCAGTTAACAAAGTTGGCTTGCCAGCCAGAATAGTCGCCTTTGGTAACACCAACTAAAGCGCTTTGCACACCCTTGAAGTTTCCATCAACTTGACTATAAATACCGCCTTGTAAACCAGTAAAGTCACCTTCGGTCATGGCAACGATACCTTCTTGTAAACCAATAAAGCGGCCATGGGTTATAGCCATCGCCCAACCTGATTGGTAACCATGAAACTCACCGTCAGTAATATTAACTAAGCCAAGTTCAGCACCGCTGGTGTTACCAGTTGATTTGTGAACAAAGCCTAAGCTTAAGCCCATCACATCTTCATTAACACCGTAAATATTAAGACGTAGACCTTTGATGGAATCCGTTGCCGGAACCAATTGAATATCTTCAATCAGAGCCAATTGCAGTGGTTTGGCTTGTGCATTGGCCAAGCCGGTGGCCATCAGAGTGCAGATTACGGCAAGTCCGAGAATTTTCTTGATCATACGTTCCCTCCCTGTTTGGTTAAACGGTATTGATTTTCAAATCAATTATCTGTTAATTATAGGCAATAAAAGAGAAAGGCACGATACAAAGTTTAGAAATTTTAAAATTAGTCTTTAACCGCCGATTTGATACATTTCGATTTTGGTCGGTTTGGAAGTTAAAGCTTGGAATAAATAGCGGTTTTCAGAATACTTATCATTGCGTTTGTGCCAAACCTTGGCAATGATGTCGATAAGTTCCGTATCAGTTGCGCCGTCTCTTAAGGGTGTGCGCAAATCTGTTCCCGAAGTCGCAAAAAGGCATGTGTACAATTTCCCATCGGTGGACAATCGCAGTCGCGTGCACGTTCCGCAAAATGGTTGACTGACCGAAGAAATAAAACCAATTTCCCCTTGGCCATCCTGAAAATGATAACGTTCGGCAACCTCGCCATAATAGTTGGGTTTAATTGGGATCAGTGGATAGCGTGATGAAATTAAATCTAAAATCGTTTTGCTGGGAACAACCGCTGTTGATTTCCAATGATTGCAATTGCCAACATCCATATATTCAATGAAACGCAAAATGTGCCCCGCCTGCCGTGCGTATGTCACCAAATCTATCAGTTTGCCATCATTGACATTCTTTTGAATAACAGCATTGATTTTGATATTTCGAAAACCAGCGCTGGTCGCTTTTGTAATGCCGTCTAAAACGTGTTGCACTGTGCCGCGGGCACCATTCATACGCTGAAATATTTCTTCATCTAAGGTGTCAAGGCTAACGGTTAAGCGACAGAGTCCAGATTCAAACAATTCCTTAGCTTGCCCGCTTAAAAAGGCGCCATTGGTGGTTAAAGCTAGGTCGTGAATGCCAGCAAGTTGTCCTAAGTGCTGAATCAGTTGGTTTAAATTTGGACGTAAAAGAGGTTCCCCGCCGGTTAGACGAACTTTACTCACCCCCAACTGAACAAATAGTTTGGTTAAACGAACAATTTCTCCGAAGGTTAGCCAGTCATTCTTTGACAAGAACGAATAATGCTCTCCGTAGTTTTCCTCAGGCATACAGTATGTACAGCGAAAATTACAACGGTCAATGACAGAAATACGCAAATCCTGCATTGGGCGTTGAAAAGAATCGCGAAGTGGACTGATGTGGCGGGGTTCGCAGTTTTGATCTGATACACGCAAGGACATATTATTCGGTGGACACGGTTGGTGTTTTTTCTAAAGCCCCCTTCATTGTGTGCCAACAAAGGCTGGCGCATTTGGCGCGTGAGGGATATTGCCAAATACCAGAAAAGATTGCCAATTTACCCAAATGGTTAGGGGTCATGTCTGGCTTTAAATGTCCTAAAATTAATTGATGGAACTCTTCAAAAAGGGTTTGCACTTCATCAATGGGTTTACCCTTGACGGCCGCGGTCATCATCGAAGCAGACGCGCGCGAAATAGCACAACCGTCTCCTTTAAAAGAAATATTGTCGATGATGTTCTGCTCATTGACATGCAGATAAATATGCAGATGATCGCCGCATAAAGGATTATAACCTTCAGCATCATGAGTCACGTTCTTAAGCTCGCCAAAATTCTTCGGTTTATGATGATGCTCTAAAATAACCTGTTGATAAAGTTCAGCGCGATTGGTGTCATTCATAGTTTTGATTAAATATTGTATTGGCATAAATGATAGCGTCAATCAAATGATCAATATCTTGCTGAGTATTATAAAACGCTAATGAAGCACGCGCGGTTGCCGGTACGCCAAAATGTTTCATCACCGGTTGCGTGCAATGATGTCCGGTGCGAATGGCAATGCCTTGTTCGTCAACTAAGGTGCCTAAATCATGTGCGTGAATATCAGGATGAACAAAAGACAAAATAGCCGCTTTGTGTTTTGCTGTCCCAATTAACCTCAGTTGAGGAATTTTACTTAAAGCTCGTGTGCCGTACTCCAACAGGCTTTGCTCGTAAGACATAATATTTTCGAAACCAATGGCCATCACATAATCAATGGCCGCACCCAAGCCAATGACTCCAGCGATATGCGGTGTTCCTGCTTCAAACTTATACGGAAGAACATTGTAGGTCGTTTTTTCAAAAGTCACCGAGGAAATCATATCTCCTCCCCCTTGATATGGCGGCATGACTTTGAGCTGATGTGTTTTACCGTAAAGTACACCAACGCCGGTTGGCCCAAAAAGTTTGTGTCCAGAAAAGACAAAAAAATCGCAGTCTAATTTTTGCACATCCACGGGAATGTGATTGACGGTTTGCGCGCCGTCAATCAAGACGGGAATATTTTGTTTATGGGCCAGGGTGATTATCTGTGCAACTGGATTGATGGTTCCTAAGGAATTAGAAATATAAACCAAAGAAACAAATTTTGTCCGAGGCGTTAAAAGTTTTTGGAAATCCTCGACAGAATAAGCGCCAGTGTCATCGATTGGGATAATTTTAAGAATAATCCCCTTCTCGTCTCGCAACATTTGCCAAGGAACAATATTGCTGTGATGTTCCATCTCGCTGATGATAAATTCATCACCCTTTTGCAAAAAAGTCCGGCCATAACTATGAGCAATCAAATTGATGGAATCCGTAGTTCCTTTGGTGAAGATGATTTCCGATGAGTGTGCCGCATTAAGAAAACAGCGGACTTTTTCACGAACTTTCTCAAATTCGGCAGTAGCACGCTCACTTAAATAGTGAACACCACGATGGACATTGGATGTTTCTTTTTGATAATGCTGTTGGATTCGATCAATAACGCATTGCGGTTTTAATGTTGTGGCAGCATTGTCTAAATAAACCAAAGGTTTTCCATGCACCGTGATCGACAGGTTCGGGAAGTCTTGACGAATTTTTTCAGCAGAGAAAGATTTGGTCACAAAATTTATTCCTCCAGCGCCGCAAAGGTTGGCTCAAGAAGAATGTTGAGTTTTTGAATAATAGCCGGATGATGAATTTTTTCGAGAATATCTTGGACAAACCCATGAGCTAAAAGTTTAACAGCATCCTTTTTGGAAATACCACGCGTTTGCAGATAAAAAATTTCGTCTTCATTGAGTTGGCCGATGGTTGCGCCATGTGTACATTTGACATCGTCAGCAAAAATTTCCAATTGAGGTTTGGTATCGACGCGGCAATTAACGCCTAAAATCAAGTTTTTGTTAAGTTGATAAGAATTGGTTTTTTGAGCAATTTGACGTACAAAAATTTTGCCGTTAAAAACACTATGCGATTCGCCGTTGAGCAACCCTTTGTACAATTGATTGCTGGTGCAATTGGGCCAGCGATGATCCATGCTGGAGTGATTATCGACGTGTTGCTTGCCGGTCAAGCCATAAAATCCATTTAATGTGCTGGAGGTGCCTTCACCATTGGAAACAATATCCAAATCATTGCGAGTGACTTCCCCGCCATTCATCAGTGCAAATCCGTCAAAATGCGAATCACGCTCTTGCCAAACTCGGGTGTTGCCAAGGTGATATGCGTTTAAGCTTTCGCTTTGCGCTTTGCAATAATGCAGGATCGCATTGTTTTTAAGAAAGATTTCGGTTGCCGCGACAGCGACATAAGCATTATTAGCTGTGCCAATATGTGTTTCCATCACTGTGGCTTGCGCGGACTGATCAACAACGATAAAGGTGCTAGGCGCTGTCAAACCAGATTCTTTACATTGAGTGATATGAATAATGTGAATAAGCTTCTCAATGATAACCTTGTCAGCAATATGAAGATAACAACCGCTATTGATTAAGGCGCGATTTAAAGAAGTGAAACGGTTTTCTTTGGTTAAATCGTGTTGATTAAGTAAGTTTTTAATTGAGCTGCCATTATCACTGAGCTCTTTTTCTAATGGTAATATTGTTAATCCTTTGGGAAGCTGATGATAGGATGAAAGATTTTCATCGAGGATGCCATTGACAAAAACAAGAGTGATATCGTTTTGAGAACAAATTTTGCTAAGTTGATGATCTGTGGGCAAGGCCGCTTTTGTAACCGGCTTAAAATGTCGGGAAGATAAAACTGAAAGATTGGTGTACTTGTAGTCTTCGTTTTTTGTTGTCGGGATGCCAAGGGTTAAAAAACGTGCCAATGCCTCTTGGCGTAAAGTTTTGAACCACGCGCTGGTAGAGTTTTGGTCTAAATCTTCGCAGTGTTTTTCGAGCGTGTTTAATAAAGGTATTTTCTTTTCTTCCATAGTGATCATTTATATCCCTTCCTTCAACCAATCATACCCTTTTTCTTCAACGGCCAAGGCAAGGTCTTTGCCGGCAGATTTGACAATTTTACCGTCTTGTAAAATGTGCACAAAATCAGGAACAATATAGTTTAATAACCTTTGGTAATGAGTAATAACCAACATCGCATTATTCTTATTGCGCAATTTATTAACACCATCCGCGACGATGCGCATTGAGTCAATATCAAGACCTGAATCAGTTTCATCTAATACTGAAAAACGTGGATTTAAGACGGCCATCTGCATGATTTCATTGCGTTTTTTTTCGCCGCCTGAAAAATCAACATTGACCGCGCGGTTGATATATTTCTCGTCCATTTCTAGGAGTTTCATTTTTGAATTGATGTAATTATTAAAATCAATGGGATCCATTTCCTCAGCACCCTGGTGTTTGCAAATTTCATTAAACGCAGCGCGCAAAAAGACAGCCGTATTAACTCCAGGAATTTCAATCGGATATTGAAAAGCAAGAAAGACGCCTTCTCGAGCGCGGTCTTCCGGAGAAAGATCCAATAGATTAATCTTCTTAAAATTGACTTCATAAATGATTTCACCGGCAGTGACTTCATATTGCGGATGCCCGGCAATGATTTTTGACAGTGTGCTTTTGCCGGAACCATTGGGTCCCATAATCGCGTGAACTTCACCGGTGTTGATGGTCAAATTAATGCCTTTGAGTATGGGTGTTCCTGCTATACCTGCGTGTAAATTCTTAATTTCTAACATTGCGTTCCCCTTGTTAAGATGGCTTGTTCCGTGTTTTAACGGGATTCATGTTCTTTGTTTAACCGACACTACCTTCCAATTTCATCTCGAGTAATTTAACAGCCTCAACGGCAAATTCCATCGGCAGTTCTTTAAAAACATCTTTACAAAATCCGTTAATAATCAAAGAAATAGCGCCCTCCAAATCTAGGCCGCGTGATTGCAAATAAAAAATCTGATCAGCATTGATTTTAGACGTCGAAGCTTCGTGCTCAAGTACGGCGCTGTTGTTTTTGACTTCAATATACGGGAATGTATTGGCACTGCATTTATTACCGATGAGCATTGAGTCGCATTGTGAAAAATTTCGAGCTCCATCGGCGGACGGCATTATTTTAATAAGCCCGCGATAACTGTTATTAGATTCATCGGTAGAGATTCCTTTTGAGACGACTGTGCTTTTTGTGTTTTTGCCGATATGAATCATTTTGGTGCCGGTATCCGCTTGCATGCGGTTATTGGTTAAAGCGACGGAATAGAATTTCCCAACGGAATTATCACCTTGCAAAATAACGCTGGGATATTTCCAGGTGATAGCAGAGCCCGCTTCGACTTGTGTCCAAGAGATTTTTGAGTTCTTGCCGATACATTTGCCCCGTTTGGTCACAAAATTATAAATTCCTCCGTTGCCTTCTTTGTCTCCAGCGTACCAGTTTTGCACTGTTGAATATTTGATTTCAGCATTATCTAAGGTAATCAATTCAACAACAGCGGCATGCAATTGATTTTCATCGCGCATGGGGGCGGTACAGCCTTCTAAGTAACTGACATAACTGCTATCTTCGGCAACAATCAATGTTCGTTCAAATTGGCCGCTTTGAGCGGCGTTGATACGAAAATAGGTGGAGAGTTCCAGTGGGCAGCGAACACCTTGAGGAATATAGCAAAATGAACCATCACTGAAAACAGCGGCATTAAGTGCGGCAAAAAAATTATCTGAATAAGGAACAACAGAGCCAAGATATTTTTTAATTAAATCAGGATGTTGTTCAATGGCTTCACTCATGGAACAAAAAATAACGCCGACTTTGGCCAACTCCGCTTGATGTGTTGTGCCGACGGATACGCTGTCGAAAATCGCATCCACCGCGACACCAGTCAAACGTTTCTGTTCAGTCAAAGGAATGCCCAAGCGGTCAAACGTTTTGATCAACTCAGGATCAACATCTTCAATTTTGGCCGGCCCAGCTGCTTTTTGTTTTGGCGCGCTGTAATAACTAAGGTCTTGATAATCAATCGGGCCATATTGAAAATTGGGCCATTGAGGTTCCTTCATAGTGGTCCAGTGACGATAAGCTTTTAAACGCCACTCTAGCATCCACTGGGGTTCTTTCTTTTTTTCACAAATCAGGCGAATCGTGTTTTCACTCAAACCCTTGGGAATGCTATCGGTTTCGATATCGGTAAAAAACCCGTATTTATAATCCCGGCTGGAGAGCGTATTCTCCTGAATTGTTTTTTCATTGAGCAATTTTTCTTCGCCTTTAGACATAACGTTTACATCCTCTTTATTCCTTAGATGTTGCCGCAGAAAATGGTTTTTCGCGGATTGATTTTTCACCAGTGTGGCGTGTTTCAATTAATTCAGATACTTTCATCGTATGAAAAAGTTGACTGATGCGTTCATTAAGATTGAGCATCGGGCCAATGACACTGCAAGAATGTGTTAAGTCGCAGTGAGAATAATCGCCATGAAAGCAATTGGCAATTTGTATTGGACCGATGATCATATCGCTCAAATCTCCGACGGTCACTTTAGATAAATCTTTTAAGATTTGATAACCTCCGTGGGCTCCCTGTTCAGCCCGCAAGATTTCATGTTGCGCCATAATTTGTAAAACACGTGAGGTTGGGTCAAATGGCGTATGATAAACATCACAAATTTCTTTTGCAGACGTTAATTGACCGGGCGCTTTACGGCCCATGTGTTTTAAGGCAATCAATGCGTATTCAATTTTACGGTTGATTTTCAGCATGATGTTTTCCTCTTACGCCTTTAAATCTAAAGGCAATTGGTTGATTTTGGCCGCAACAATAAAATCATTTTCCGTCAAACCTTTAAGCGCGTGTGTGCTCAATGTGATTTGCAAATGTCGATAATTGGACAAATGAAAATCAGGATGATGATTTTCTGCTTCAGCGATCACGGCAATAGCATTGATCAATTTTACTGCCGACATAAAATTTCTTAAAGACAATTGCCGAAAAATAAGCCTTTTATTCGGACTTATTTCCCACTCGGGTGTTTGCTTTAAAAGACCCAAAGCCTGTTCTTCTGTCAATGATGTTCCGATTCCTTCGCAAGGAAGACAATGCTTTTGAGCCAGTATCATAAGGCTAACTCCACTGTGATTTCCGGGTTGTATTCATCGCGCAAAAGATTTTCAATGGCTTTCAAAGTTCCCATGGCAGAACTGGGACATGAGCCGCAAGCACCTTGATAATTAATTCGTAAAACACTGCCTTCTAAAGAAATTAATTGTAAGTCGCCGCCATCCATTTGCAAATAAGGGCGCACTGTTTTATTGATAATAGCGTCGATTTTTATCAATTCTGGATCAGTTGGCGGCGGTGCAACTTTTTTAAGAGGTTCTTCTGTTTCAAAATTAGCATCATGTTCGGCAATGTTTTCGAGGATAATGGTTTTGATTTTCTCTTCCATAGCTTCCCAATCCGCATTGCCGTCCTGTGTAACAGTAATATAATTGTCAAAAAAATAGACTTCCAAGATATTGGCGACAGAGAAAATTTTGCGTGCCAACGGGTTTTTATGGCATTCTTCCGCATTGCGGTAAGTTACATTGCCGCTGTTCTTAACGGGCGTGTTGACCACGAATTTAAGTGCGTTGGGATTTGGCGTCCCTTGAATCATGATTTTGTATTCCATCATAAACCCCTCCAACCTAAATAATTAACTTTCAGTCGCTAATCTTAACAAAACAGCTTGGAATGTCAAGTGTTTAATAAGTTGCATTATGCCTTATTTAAAGTATAACAGGCAAATTCCTTGCGGGGGAACTTTAAGTCATCAGATAGTTTTCAACAATAAAATCGGCAAATGGAAAAGCGCAGGTAAAAGCTGGAGATACCGCGTTAAGAATGTGAACACTGTTCTTATCAGCTTCAATGACAAAATCTTGAACAAGGGAAAGATTGGTTTTGTCCAAAAGCTGAGCGCGGATACCAGGTTTAGTCCATATTGTAAAACCTTTAGGGTCAATATGCTGAACCATTGCAATAGCTAAACTGACAAAATAGGTTTTATTGTATTTACGCATTTCTTCAAAGGCTAGTTCTCGAAACTTAAAAGAATTGGTCAAAAACAAACGGCTTTGGTAGATTAAGGTTGTGGCACATTCACTAAAATCAAACTTTGATAAGCCCTGATAATTTTCCCGCCAAAATGCCGGTATGGCGGTCGGTCCAATTTTGATATCACCGGTGACGGTTTTAGTATAGTGTACGCCTAAAAATGGATTCTTTAAGTTAGGAACCGGATAAATATTCATTTTAATATCAGTTGTGTTTTTGGTGTATTTCAAATACAACCCTTTAAACGGCATCATGGTGTATTGTTGTCCAAAGCCAAAGTCTTGCGCGATTTTGTCGGCGTAAAGGCCACCGCAATTGATAATCTTTTTTGCGGTGAAATCACCTTGGGTTGTGGTGATGGTATTCTTTTGGTGACGGATGTAGCGTGTATTAAAGGAAAAGTCGACGGATAGGTTTTTTAAATCTTCCTTAAGACTTGCGCAAACGGCTTTGGGATCAACGCTGGCTGTGTCAGGAGAATAGAGTGCCTTTTGAAAAGTTTTCACATTCGGTTCAAGTTCGCTGGCCTGCTCTTGAGAAATGATACGCACATTTGAACCATTGCGTTGACCGCGGCGTTCAAGTTCATAAAGTTGTTGTAACTCAGCGTCATTTTGCGCGACGACAAGTTTGCCACATTCATTGATAGCAATGTTTTTGGCGCGGCAATAGTCTTTCATGCGGCAATTGCCCTCAACAGTAAATCGGGCTTTGAAGCTATCTGCGGTGTAATAAAATCCGGCGTGCAAAACGCCGCTATTGCGGCCCGAAGCATGGCCCGCGCAGTCGTCTTCCTTATCTAAAATCAAGATATGAGCGTTGGGAGATTTGATTTTAAGCGCACGAGCGATACTTAAGCCAATGATGCCGGCACCAATAATCAGATAATCGTATGATTTTTGCATGATTTAATATAAAAGTTATCGATTGATTTTGCAATGGGAATAATAATATTGTTTGACGACGGGGAATTGTTTAAGGTACAATAACGCCAAATCAACCATTATCAGTGAGGTTAAAAATGTCCGAACCAAAGATTGCACAAAAAGCACCGTTTGTTATTGAGGTTGAAGAAGGATCGTATGCCTGGTGTGCTTGCGGAGCATCGCACAATCAACCGTATTGTGATGGTTCACATCGTGGCAGTGGGATTGAGCCGATGGTGGTTAAAATCGAGGAAAAGAAAACGGTGGCTTGGTGTGGTTGCAAACATTCGTCCAACAAGCCTTATTGTGACGCAAGTCATAAGAATTTGTAAAATGTCTAAAGAAAATCATCACCATCCTTATCCAATGGACGTTGAAGCGCGCCGTTATTCATGGTGTTCTTGTGGATATTCCAAAAAGCAACCTTTTTGTGACGGCAATCATGGCGAAAGCGGAATGTTTCCTAAAGCCGTGACGTTTAATGAAAAGCAAACCGTTGTTTTTTGTGGGTGTAAAGCAACCGCAACTCCTCCCTTTTGTGACGGCAGTCATAAACATTTCAAGACAGATTAAATTTTAAATCTTAAAGGGCACCTAAGAGATTTCTGAAAGCCATATTCGGTGAGTTCCGCAGCCAAGTCGGTTACTTAAAAAGATTTTATTTGGAGTAAGCGGCTTGAGCGGGGACTGTTTGAACAAGAATATGGCTTTCAGAAATCGCAATTATTTTTCTAAAACAAAAATTCCGATGTGGGCAAAAAGATTGGGCAAGAAGGAAACTTCTTTGGTGGCGTCGATAGCCCTTTCTTCACAAATTTTGATGGAATTGGCTTTGCAGAATATTTTAAAATCTTTCAGTGAAAAAAAACGCAAATTGGGCGTGTCATACCATTCGTATGGCAATTCTTTGGTGACCGGAACGCGTCCGTGAAAAAAGATTTGAAAACGCGCCTGAATATGACAAAAATTAGGAATACCAACCACGACTTTCTTACCGACGCGCAAAGCTTCTAAAATCGCTTTTTGCGGGTTGATCATCTGTTGCAAACTTTCATTGAGAATCACATAATCAAAACGCTTATCAGCATATTCATTTAACCCAGAATCAATATCACTATGGGATACAGTTAGTCCTTTAGCGATGCATTCATAAATCGCTTTTTCATCTATTTCGATTCCGGTGCACTTACAAGATTTATTTTTAATGAGCAGTGCCAAAAGTTCACCGTCGCCGCAACCTAAGTCCAAAACACGGGACTGTGGTTTAATTAAATCGGTGATAACGCGATAGTCAAGGCGAATCCGGGAGTCAGTCAATATGGGGGGCATATTATCCTTAAATGTCAAAGTCACGATCAGATTCTTTTTCCATACGCGCTAAAAAGTGTTTAACCAAATGCGACTGGCTTTCAATTTCAACAAGAAAAGCATCGTGACCGTAATTGGTATTGATTTCCACATAAGACACATCCAAACCGCCGAGTTTCAACGCTTTAACAAACTCTTTGGCTTGATAAGCCGGATAAAGCCAATCAGACGTAAAGGCGATCACTAAAAAGTTGGACGTAGTGTTTTTAAAAACAGTGGTCAAATCTTTGTCTTCAGCCAAATCAAAATAATCCAAAGCCTTGGTCAAATACAAATAAGAATTGGCATCAAAGCGTTGAACAAAGCTATCTCCGCGATATTTTAAGTAATTTTCAACTTCAAAATCCGTCGAGAAATCATAGCCAACCTTTTCTTTACCGATGAGTTTGCGGCCGAATTTTTCGTCCATTGACTTTTCGCTCATATAGGTGATGTGACCGATCATGCGAGAAAGAGCCATGCCGCGTGCGGGCAATGTTTTGCCATAATAGTCTCCTCCTAACCAATCGGGGTCAGACATAATCGCTTGCCGGCAAACTTCATGTAAAGCGATTTGTTGCGCGGTATGACGATGATTGGTGGCAACGGCAATAACAGATTTGATCATCTGCGGATACATAATGGCCCATTGCAGGGCTTGCAAACCGCCCATCGATCCACCAGCAACGGATAATAATTTGCTGATCCCTAAATGTTTAATCAATTCACGTTGGGCGATGACCATATCTTCAATGGTAATAACAGGAAAACTTAAACCATAGGGTTTGCCCGTTGCTGGATTGATGGAAGCTGGGCCGGTCGAGCCCTTACAGCTTCCCAAACAGTTAGATGAAATAAAAAAATATTTGTCGGTATCAAATGATTTGCCGGGGCCGATCATGCCGTTCCACCAGCCGGGCTTTTTAGCGTCCTTATGAAAACCTGCCGCATGAGCGTCGCCAGTTAAAGCGTGAAAAATGAGAATGGCATTGGACTTATCGGCGTTGAGTGTGCCGTAAGTTTCGTAAGCAATAGTAATGGGACCAAGCTTTATGCCGCTCTTGAGAACCATTTCATTGGGGGCTTGTGCGAACGTAAAATATTGCGTTTCTACAATTCCCAGAGAACTTTCGGTAAGTTTATCCTTCGACATAGCGAAACATGGCCTCAATGGTTTTGTAAGCGCGGTCACGAATGGTCGGGTCTAAAACCACTCGATCACGGTCGGTCGGATTCTTAAAAACACGCAAGATATCTTCCAACGAGTTGGACTTCATATATTTACACAAGGTGCAGGAACCAACAAGTTTTTTGTCAGGAAATTCAACTTCCAATCGGGACGACAGTCCACATTCCGTGAGCATTAAAAATTCTTTGGCGTTGGTTTTTTTCATATAGGTCAACATTTGCGCGGTTGAGCCGACAAAATCCGAATCATGAATCACCGCCGGAGAGCATTCAGGATGACTGACCACTTTGGCACTGGGATATTCGAGCCGGATTTTCAGAATTTGTTCGGGCGAGTATTCTTCGTGCACGTAACAGGTGCCGTTATAATACTGAATATTTTTTTTGCTGCCGCGTTTCTTTAACTCTTCAACCAAGTTAAGCCCCATCAGCTTGTCAGGCAAAAAATAAATCTTGTCATTAGGAATGCGTTCAACAATATCGTAAACATTGGCAGAGGTGACGCACACATCACTTTCGGCTTTAACCTCGGCCGTGGTGTTGATGTAACAGACAAATGTGTAATCGGGAAATTCTTTGCGCAAACGCCGCACATCAGCGCCGGTGATGGAATCAGCCAAAGAACAACCATCCAATAGCGCGGGAATCAGCACTTCTTTTTGCGGATTAAGAATTTGTGCGGTTTCGCCCATAAAGCGGACAGCTGCGAAAATGATTCTTTGCGCGGGCGTCGACATTGCGTCTTTGCTTAAAGCATAAGAATCACCGACGAAATCGGCAACACCATAAAGAATCTCCGGTGAAACATAGGAATGCGCGAGAATCACCGCGTTTTGTTGTGCTTTGAGCTCGTTGATTTCATTAATCAACGGGGTGAATTCTTCACATTTTTTTAGTGTGTATTTGCACACAGTCCCTCCCACCCTGACATTTTGCAAGGTTTGGTACAATTTCTCGGGAGTAAAGTGATTATTGACTATCATAGCGCAAGCAATATAGCGTATTTGGATTATAAAATCAATAGGATCGAATTGAGTTCCCTATAGAATTGAATAAAATAAGCCCGAACTTCGGGAGTTTCCTTTTTGAATATAAACACCTCAAAAAAAATGACGGATCAAATTATCAAACACCTTTTGATAAACCTAAGGCTGCGACAGAATTGTTATCTAATTATTGATCTGGTACAGGAAGCATTTTTACCTCTTTTTTTAACTTTCTATTTAGAAATCAAGGCAGGCAGGAAACTACAAGACAAACGACTGGAACAAACATCAAACCAAATTATCTATTCTACAATTTTTAAAGCCGCTTTTGCTGTAGGTTTAAGCCCTTTAATATTCAACTGATAAATACCCCGAATTTCTATATCTTGCGCTTTATCATAGCCTTCACCCACAAAATTAACAGTCAAAGCTTGATCAGCTTTCAAAATCAAACGCCCATCCACCTGTATTTGCTCACCTAACGAAGTGGGCAAACCCTGATTATGCTTTAATCGATTGAGCACATCACGTTGTTTGGCCCGCGCTTCTCTATCTTGCTGACGCTGCAGTCGCCTTGCTTCTTTGGCAGAAAGCGGCCTAACAACATCACCATCTGAAGTTCCCCAAACAGCGTTATTTAACGTAAAATAAAGCGTGCTTTTATTTAACTCATTGACCAAAATATTATATTTTGAAGTATTCGCTAGAATCACCTTAAAATAAATTGGCTCACCAATATGATACACATCGTTTTCAGGAATAATAAAGAAACGCAATGGCATAAATTGCTGTTGATAATCCGCCAACTCTTGCGCAAATTTGTTTAATGCCGCCTCTAAATCAAACTGTCGGCGTAATGGATGTTTAACAACATACCCCGCAAACTGTAAATCCAATAACGGCATGTTAAAATTATAATACCCATTATATTGAACATAAGTTTTCGCAGAAATCGGCTCAACATCTAATTTAAAAGCATACAAAGATGTTTTACCACCTGCAGACGGCACCTGCATTTCATAAGTTATCGTCGAAAAGCCAGCTTCATTCTTAGACAGACATTTTTCATCAAAATTAGCCAACTCTGACCATCGACCTTTAGCAATAATAATTTCATCATAAATCTTTTGAACAATACTATTGATCTTTTCAAGAGGGTGTTGATCCACAATGACTGCATCAGCACTTTCTGACTCTTGCTCTTGAGCATAAGTGATAACATTATTGCTCATACAAAACATACAAATAGTAGAGAGAAGAATAACAATTGCTTTCATAAATTGAGAACCCCCTTCTAACAATTTTTATCAATATACCATAAGATAAAAGCAATTCCTAACCCTGCTAAAGCAAAAGCCTTGCATTGAATCAATGCAAGGCTTTTGCTCTTTTTAATAAAAATACGTACTGCAATTAAGCCGTATTCTCTGCTTCTCTCAAGGACATATCAATAAATGACTTAATTCGTCGAGAGCGGCTCGGATGACGCAACTTGCGCAAAGCCTTTGATTCAATTTGACGAACACGTTCCCGCGTGACGTTAAACTCACTACCCACTTCCTCTAAGGTTCGGCTAGTGCCATCATAAATTCCAAAGCGCAACTCTAGAATTTTGCGTTCACGTTCATCTAAAGTCTGCAATACCGCCCCAATTTCTTCCTTTAACATCGAATGAAGTGTCGCATTCGCCGGAGAAACAGCTTTTTTGTCTTCAATAAAATCGCCAAAATTGGTATCCCCCTCATCACCAATCGGCGTCTGTAAAGAAATCGGCACCTGAGAAATCTTTAAAATTTCTTTAACTTTCCCAACGGGAATACGCATTTGTTTTGCAATTTCCTGAGCAGATGGCTCTCGCCCACTTTCTTGAACAAACTGACGGGAAACACGAATAATCTTATTAATCGTTTCTGTCATATGCACGGGAATACGTATCGTCCGCGCTTGATCCGCAATTGAACGAGTAATGGCTTGACGAATCCACCACGTCGCATATGTTGAAAACTTATATCCTCGTTTATACTCAAATTTTTCAACAGCACGAATCAAACCCATATTCCCTTCTTGAATCAAATCCAGAAAAGACAATCCGCGATTAATATACTTCTTGGCAATACTAACCACCAATCGAAGATTCGCCTCAACAAGCAATTTTTTAGCTTTATTGAATTTTGCTTGGCGTATTTTAATAACCCGTAATTGTTCCTTAATTTTCGGCAATGGGTCGACCAACTCTTTTGCAATCTGTTTTCTCTCTTTCCGAAGTTCAACAACATCAACAACAACACGACGACCTTTCAACGCATGATCAATTCGTTCGATGCGCTCAACCCACCCAGCAATTCGCGCAATCACATCTTCATTAAAAGCAGCGGTGAGTTTAAATTCCGCCAACATCATCGCGGACTCAACAGTTCCCACACGACTTGTGCGCACTTTTTTAATAATCCGATTCAAATCACGAATCAGCTTTGGGCGACGTTCAAGTTCATCTTTAACAACATCTTCAACATTCACTTCACCATTTAAAACTTTATTAATCATATCTAAAGCAGACTTACGGGCATGTGCCGTCATAAACAATGCCTCTGCTAATTTTTGTTCAGCGTCTTCAATGCGCTTGGCTAAAGTGATTTCCTCTTCGCGGGTCAAAAGCGAAATAGACCCCATCTGCTTCAAATACATTTTGACCGGATCATCTAAAGGAATAAACTTGTCCGCATAATCAACCACTTCCTCACGGGCCGGCTCTTCAGTCGATCGCGATGAAGAAGTGTCGTCTTCAGACTCACTATTCTCATCACCAGCCGCCGATGAACCTTCTTCAAAATCATCATCAGACTCCAAAACCTTAATGCTTTTTGCATCAAGAATCTCAAAAACTTTATCAATCTCTTCTGAAGAATCGATCTTCTCAGAAAGAGTCTGATTGACCTCATCATAGGTCAAAAACCCTTTCTTCTTACCAAGAGCAATAAGCTTTTCGATGTCTGTTTTTAATTCTTTGCTCTGCATTTAAGACCCCTTAATTAATTGGTTAAAAGCATATGAAAGTTCTTCAAGGGCTTTGTGATCATCGTTATTGCGAGCGACTTCCATCTGCCGCAGAATGTCCTGTCGCTGATTCTTTAAATTTTCCTGCCGAAGACGTAACGTACAATCCCGATAAATCTTCTGCCGATCACCAGCGATAAATTCCTCCGACGATACAATCCCAGAAATCATGTCAAGAATACCCTGTTCCTCAAAACAACTCATTAAAACTGTTACTGTTGGATCACAACCCTTATCAAAAAGTTCAAAAATCTTAGCAACAATATCACGAACATGCTGATTTTGCAAATCTGTTAACGCAATATCCCGTCGACTCAACGGAATAAAATCCTTTTCTTCCAGCATAAGTCTCAACAAACTACGCTCCACCGGTCGAATCTGTTGAGCCAATAACTTCCGCGACGGCTCACCATCAGCGGCCATCAACGTTGCTATTGGTTTTACTTTTCGCATTTCCAAAGACAGCGCTTCTGGCTCAATCATCAAAACTTGCGCAAGACGCTTCACATATTCCGCTTGAACAATCGCATTATCAAATTTTACAATTGTTGTCAGCATTTCGCCGGCAATTTTAGCATTATCCTCTATCCTGCCGGAAGAATACTTTTTCAACAAAACTTTAATCTTAAAATCAAAGAGCGACTGTGCCTGAGTCACACACTGTAAAAAAGCTGGCGCGCCAAATTTTCTCACAAACGAATCCGGATCTTCCCCCGGAGAAAGCGCTGCCACTTTAACCGACATTCCCTCTTGCACCAAAAGATCCAAACTTCTTAACATGGCCGCCTGACCAGCCGGATCCGCGTCGAAAAGCATCACAACATTCTTTGTATAACGCCGCATCAAACGAATCTGCTCAACCGTCAAAGCCGTTCCCAATGATGCGACAATATTTTCAACACCCGCGACATAAGGAGTTATAAAATCCATATATCCTTCAACAACAATCACCGCATCTTGCCGACCAATCGCATCTTTGGCCCAATTCAAACCGTAAAGGTATTTGCCTTTGGTATAAAGCGGCGTTTCCGGCGAATTAATGTACTTTGCCGGATTATTTTGATCCAAAGAACGCGCCCCGAAAGCAACAACTTCTGCCCGTGCATTAAAAATGGGAAACACCACCCGTTCACGAAACCGATCGTAATATCCATCATTTTGATTCTTGGCAATCACCAAACCTGCTTTTTCTAAAAAGGACGCACTAAAGTTCTGTGAACGTAGAAATTTCAACAAACCATCCCACTGCTCCAAAGCCAATCCCAATTGAAATTTTACAACACTTTCCAAGCCTAAACCGCGGTTCTTCAAGTATTCCCGAGCTGTTTTTGCTATTTCACTTTTATCAGAGAGCAAAGCTTGATGATAATATTTCACGGACAATTCATTAACACTTAAAATCTGCTGGCGAATTTCATTTGCTTGATTATTGCGTATATCACTAACCGGAATGGCAACTCCAGTCTTCTGCGCCAAAATTCGTAAAACTTCTGGGAAATCCATTCGCTCCTGCTTCATAATGAACGTAACCACATTGCCGCCAACCCCACAGCCAAAACAATGAAAAATTTGTTTATCGGGGTTCACTACAAACGACGGCGTTTTCTCATGATGAAATGGACACGGCGCCTTAAAATTCCTCCCCGCCTGTTTGAGGGGAATATACTCAGCAATCACATCAACAATACTTGCACGATCTAGAATCTGAGAAATAACTTCCTGTGGTATTAACCCCATAACCGCATCCTATCACCGACATCCAAGAAAACTTTTTCTTTGTCGCATCCACGTCAATAACCACACGGACAAAGCTACATCATCAAAGATTTTTAATGAAACAAATCTGTTTTTACTTTAAACCTGATTCTTTTTTAAGGATTCTCAAGGCCTTTTCATTAACCACTTCATCGGGAAAAAACTTACACAATGCCCCATGATAAGCAGCCTTATAAATCCGAGGGGAAAGATCACGAAGATAAGCACCAGTTGCCGATTTCTCTGCAAAAACATTTAATGCATCATTCTTAAACAAAGAAATAAAGAAAAACAAAAGACTACATACCAAAAGCGCATTAAAAATCGCAACAAAACCACCTAACCACTGACTAAACGACGACTTTGTATCCACCTTTAATATCAAAAGCCAACCTTCACGAATTAACTTAAAAATCAAAATCACTAAAACACTAATTAAAACAAAGCTTAATACTTCACCAAATTTGACTGATAAAAGAAAAGAACGTTGAAAAGCTTCTGCTGCGCGAACATAAAAATGCAAAGCAAAAATCGTCGCACAAATCATACCCAAAAGCTTAAACAATTCGCCAACAAAGCCTTGAACAGTTCCACGCAAAACGGCACCGATCATGACAATTACCATCAGCAAATCAAGCCAATTAAAACTTGTCAAAATATTTTCGTTCATTGTTCACTTTCATCTTCGGAATGTTTAGAGTATATCACAGTTTTTAACTCTGTCAAGGAAACGCTACCCATCACTTTTCAAATTCTAAAGAAGCTTAACATGCTGCTAATAATGGCCTTGCGTCAGATACGATTTTCTAATTTTATTTTATAAACCAAATTCGCCAGCCACAATCTCAGCACTCTGATCTACAACTCAAAGACACCAATTCTTCACTCTATTTTAATATGAAGTTTTAGACTTCGGCGGGAACTTCTTGATCAGAAGCAATTTTCTCCTGATCTTTAAACTTAACCGAAACAAGTTTAGAAACACCTGTTTCTTGCATCGTAATTCCATAAAGCACATCCGCACACGCCATTGTTTTTTTATTATGCGTAATCACAATAAATTGTGCAATTTTGGCAAAATCCTTTAACAAATAACCAAACCGCCCAACGTTAGATTCGTCCAAGGCGGCATCAATTTCATCAAGAACACAAAACGGACTAGGGTTAACTTTAAAAACACCAAAAATCAAAGCGATGGCCGTCAATGATTTTTCCCCACCAGAAAGCAAGGAAATATTCTGCAATTTCTTACCCGGAGGCCGCGCAATAATCTCAATCCCAGACTCTAAAACATTCTCCGGATCCAACAAAACCAATTGGGCTTCACCCCCACCAAACAACATACGATAATAAATTCGAAATTCTTCGCTAACCTTCGTAAATGTTTCCATAAACATTTGCCGCGTCTGACGATTAATTTTAGTAATCGTTTGATGCAAAGAATCTTTGGCCGTTAACAAATCGCTTTGCTGTTTGGTCAAAAATTCAAAACGCTGTTTAAGCTCATCAAATTCTTCAATCGCAACAAGATTAACCGAGCCAAAAGAATCACAACGTTTACGCAAACGATCAATAGCGGCACTCAATTCATTAATATCGACAGTTTGCTCCAAATTTGCCGCTTGTGCTGTTTCCACCGCCGTCGGCAATTGCTGCTCTTGAGCATTAGATTCAGCCCCATAAACCTCTGGCGTATAATTATCCACATCAATTTTATATGCTTGCATCAGACGATCACGAATCGCTTTTTCTTGAAAACCAATTTCTTGCTCTTGCATCTGCTCTTTATGCAATGTGTTTTTTATTGTCTCAATTTGTTCATGGTACGAACTTATGTTTGCCTTGGCGCTATTCAGACGAGCAGCAACTTCCTGCTTTTGCTTTTCATGGCCAGACAAAACACCAGACAAAGATTTCTTTTCTTCTTTCAACAACTCAATCTTATCTTGTAAAATTTCAATTTCACGAGAGTACTGCTCTTTTTTCCCATCCAACTCTTGCGCTTGATCAATGCAACGCGCCAACTCAGCCTGAGCTGCATGCAATGACTCCGTCAACATATTAACTTTTTCAAAATGACCATTCTTCGTCGCCTGCAAAGAAGCTATCTCCGTCTCGGCTTGCGCGATCAATTGCGTGACTCGCTCACGTTCTCGCACTTTACCAGCGATCGCATCTTGATTTTCACGAATCAAAATCTGACTTGCAGTAAGACTTTGATTAAGCTCATCTAACTGACGAACCAAATCATCTTCCGTAATTTTTAAATTCGCCAAGCTACTGGTCACTTCTTCATATTCAGATTGAACAACTGCCAATTCTTCATTTAACTTTTGGACTTCACCACTAACATCATTTTTCTGTGACTGAAAAACAGAAAAACTCTTTTCCTGTTCCTGAATCTCAAAATTATTTTTCTTAACCACAATTTCTTGTTCAGCCAATCTGGTCATCATTTGCGTTTTTTCATTAATCTTCTGTTCAATCTGCAATCCAAGCTCATCAATATGCGCGGAAATTTGTTGTGGATCCAACTCAATAAATTTTGCCTCACAAATCACTTCATACAAGGGCCGTCCATCAGCAGCCAAACTTCCACCGATCATTTGCGCCCGCGCCGAATCCATTTCCAAAACTTCTTTAACTTTCCCAATCAATCCGCTGTGATGCTCCAAAGGCTTAGCCGGCGTAATCATTCGACCTTCAATAATCGGATCAGGAATATCTTGATATTGGACAGACAACTTTTCAATAAATTCCTTCTGCGAGCGCAAAAATAAGCGCTTTTTTTCAAGATCATCCAGCACCTGCTCTAAAATTTGAAGGCTATTCTGAGTTTGTTCTAAAATTTGCTGATTATTTCTAAGTTGAGTATTTAATTCTTCCAACGTCTGAAAAGAAAAAACAAGTTGTTCTGAAATAGCCTGCAACTTAAGATCAACCTGTTGCTTTTCACCAAAAACTTTCGTATTCTCAAACTCAAGCCGGCGCTTACGAGCTAAAGCACCCTGGGTTTCTTTCATCACATCAGTCAGCTGATTTTTAATATGCACTTGACTGGAAGTGACGGCAAGAATTTTTTCTTCCTCAAAGCGAACAATTTCATGTGAAGACTCCACAGCCTGCGCTATGCTACTTAACTCTAAACGATGAGCATCACAACCCAGCCGATTCTTTTCAACAACCTCGTCTAAAGACGCCAAGATCACAGCCGCTTCATTAATTTTTTCTTCTTGTTGACGAGCCCGCTGAGTCAAATTAACTTTATTTTCTTCAAGCCGTCGAAGCGTTTCTTCAATATTAACTAATCGCTCCTCATTAAAACCAATTTGCCGAGTATTAATATCAATTTGCCCATCCAGCTTAATAGCCCCAGCGTTGACTTGATTGATATTATCTTCCAATTCTTCTAAAAGATTATTTTGATGTTCCAGCAAATCATTAAATTCAGAAACTTCTTGATTAAGGGCCGCTTCTTTATTTTTAAATTCCTGCAAATGCGCAAGAATTTCCTGACGCTGATTAGCCGCCATACTCAGTTGAACACGCGCCAACTGGACCTCTAAATTTTTTAGTCGAACGTACTCTTCCTTGTACTT
>JACKFI010000022.1 GCA_020632555.1 Candidatus Omnitrophota bacterium
ACTGGTCATGTGCAAATGATTCAAGGTGGCAATGTGACCAATTCAGAAAAAGCGGTTTATAATGGCGCAGATCAGACTTTGACTCTTGTGGGCCAACCCAAGCTGATTATGATGACAGGGGATAAAGGCATCATGCCCGCCTTAAATAATAAGTAGGTTTGGTTTTGTTTGTTTTCATTTGGAAATTCGCTTTTCTTTTTAAGAAAAAACAATATAATGCTAGCTTCTTTGTTTGATTAAAGGATTAAAATGTCGCTTCATTTGTTAGAAACGCGCAGTCTCACCAAAAGTTATAGCGGTCGAAAAGTTGTGGACGGCTTGAGCATTACGGTTGGCCGTTCAGAGATTGTGGGAATATTGGGCCCCAATGGTGCCGGAAAGACCACATCATTTTATATGATTGTGGGTATTATCCAACCTGATTTTGGCCAAATTCATTTTGATCAACTGGATATTACCAAGAAGCCGATTCATGATCGTTGCAAATTGGGCATGGGTTATTTGGCGCAAGAATCATCGATCTTTCGTAAATTAACCGTCGCTGAGAATATCATGGCGGTTTTAGAGACATTGGACATTAGTCCGCGGGAACGCAAGAAACGTTTGCAGAGTTTGTTAGAAGAATTGAACATTGCGCATTTGGCCAAGGCCAAAGCTTATACCTTGTCCGGCGGAGAGCGCCGTCGTTTAGAGATTACCCGCGCTTTGGTGACCAATCCATCGTTTTTGCTTTTGGACGAACCATTTTCTGGTATTGACCCGATTGTGGTCGCGGAAGCCCAAGGCATTATTCGTGATTTGAAAAAAAGAGGGCTGGGTATTTTATTGACCGATCATAATGTGCGCGAAACTTTGGCAATAACGGATCGGGCGTATTTGGTTGCTGATGGTAAACTTTTGATTTCGGGAACAGCAGATGATTTGATCAATAATCCTCAAGCCAAACAGATTTATCTTGGCGAGAAGTTTAGAATGTGAAAAATTTTAAAAAATATTAAGGAGTTTACAAACATGAAAGTTGCTGTAAAAAAAATTGATGCTTTAAAACGTGAATTATCTTTTGAAATTTCCAAAGAGCGTGTCTCTAAAGCTCATGGCGAAGTGATGAAAGAGATTATCAAGGTCGCCAGGGTTAAAGGTTTTCGGCCAGGCAAGGCTCCTCGACATATGGTTGAATCCCAGCATGGTTCTTTGGCGCGGGAAGAAACACTTAAAAAGCTTGTTCCCGAAGTTTATCAAGAAGGTATTGAACAAGAGAAAATTGATGCTTTAGACATGCCGGAAATTCATGATGTTGAGTACAAAGATGGATTGATTCGCTTTAAGGCGCATGTGGATATTAAGCCGGAAGTTAAATTGGGTGATTATAAAGGGCTAAAAGTGATGCGCAAAAGTTCTAAGGTAACCGACGAAGAACTCAATAAGACTTTGGATTATTTTAAAAAAGCGCCAGGCGGCGAAAAAGAGCAAGTTGTCGATGATAATTTTGTCAAAAGCTTAGGTTATCCAAGCCTGGAGGCTTTCAAAGAGTCATTAACCCGTCAAATGGAAATAGATAAAGATCGTCAGAATCGCTTGGATGTGGAAAATCAAATTATTGATGCTTTGATTAAGGATGCCAAATTGGCGGTTCCTCAAAGTTTGGTTAAACGCCAATTAGAACATCGCATGAATGAAACCATACATCGGCTTAAAGAACAAGGTATGCCCGAAGATGAAATTAAGAAGCGTGAAGAAGAAATGCGCAAAGAGTTTGAAAAAACAGCCGAAAAAGATGTCAAGGTGTACTTGATTTTAAGTGAAATTGCCAAGGTGGAAGGGATTCACACCCATTCTGAGAATGAAAGTTTACCTGCGAAGGTGATGGCCTTTCTATTAAAGGAAGCCAGCTGGCAAGAAGACAAAAAATAACAAGGGAGTTGATATGGACCCGATGGCACAATATTTAGTTCCGATGGTTGTAGAAAAAAGTGGACATGGTGAACGCGCTTATGATATTTATTCGCGATTGCTCAAGGACCGGATTATTTTTATTGGTACCGCAATTGACGATAATGTGGCCAATGTGATTATTGCTCAACTTTTATTTTTGCAAAGTGAAGATGCGACCAAGGACATCAATATTTATGTCAACAGCCCCGGGGGATCAGTGACAGCCGGGTTGGCCATTTATGATACGATTCAATTTATTAAGCCGGATGTTTGTACGTATTGTATTGGGCAGGCGGCCAGCATGGGTGCGGTGTTGTTGGCGGCCGGAACCAAGGGTAAACGATTTTCTTTGCCGTATTCACGGATAATGATTCATCAGCCGTGGGGTGGTGCGCAAGGAACGGCCAGCGATATTTCGATTCAAGCCAAAGAAATTTTACGAATGAAAGAAGAGTTAACCAAGCTTTTGGCGCATCATACGGGTCAAGCTTATGAAAAAGTTGTACAGGATTCCGATCGTGATTTTTTTATGTCGGCAGCAGAAGCTAAAAGTTATGGTCTTGTTGATGAGGTTCTTTATACAGTGAAAGATAAAAAGAAAATATAATTTAAATTGCAAAGGATTATCCCATGAAACGCTTATTGTTATTAACACCAGGTCCGACACAAGTTCCTCCGCGATTATGTGAAGTTTTAGGCCGCCCGATTATTCATCATCGCACGTCGCAATTTCAAGCTTTCCTCAAGGAAGCGGCAGAAGGCTTGCAATATGTTTTAAAAACCAAAAACGATGTTTATATCATGGCCTCATCGGGAACTGGAGCGATGGAAGCCAGTGTTGTTTCATTTTTATCGCCGGGCGACAAAGTGATTGTTGCAGAAGCTGGAAAATTCGGTGAACGTTGGACGGGACTTTGTAAGGCTTATGGCATTGAGGCGCAAGTGATTAAAGCGACTTGGGGAAAAAGTGTGCCCTCAGCTGAAATCAAAAAAGCGCTGGATGCGGATAAAAACATCAAAGCGGTTTTTATCACCCATAGTGAAACATCGACGGGAACCAATGCGGATGTGGAGGGAATTGGGCAGGTGGTCAAGGATTATGGTGCGATTTTGATTGCGGACGCGGTCAGCGGTTTGGGTGTTCAGGATTTGCAAACAGATAATTGGCATGTGGATGTGGTGTGTTCCGCTTCGCACAAAGGGTTGATGTTGCCTCCAGGGGTGGCTTTTCTTTCGGTTTCTCCTAAAGCAGACGCATTGATAGCCAGCTCGAAGATTCCTAAATATTATTTTGATATTCGTAAATATAAGAAAGCTTGGGCGCAAGTGGATACGCCGTTTACACCTTCGATTGGTATTGTTATCGCTTTGGTTGAAAGTTTAAAAATGATCAAGGAAGTTGGAATTGACAATATGTTGGCGCAATATGCGCGTTTAGCGCAAGCTACCCGTGCGGCCGCTTTGGCGCTGGGTTTATCACTGTTTGCTGATAAAAGCGCGATTTCAAATGTGCTAACGGCTATTGTTATGCCAGAAAGTATTGATGCGGGCAAAGTTTTAAAGATTATGCGCGACACGCATGGTATTTCGGTTGCTCCCGGGCAAGATGCGGTTAAGGGAAAAATTATTCGTATTGCGCATATGGGTGTCATTGATGAATATGATATTTTGACAGGCATTGCCTGTTTAGAAAAAGTTCTTAAACAATTGGGTCATAAATTTGAAATGGGCGTCGGTGTTGCCGCAGCTCAAAAAGTTTTTAATCCTTGAAAGGTGTTAGCTATGAAGATTTTAGTCAGTGATAAACTCGCGAATGAAGGTTTAGAAATTCTAAGGGCTGTCAAAGAATTTACAGTGGATTTAAAAACGGGTTTGAAGCCGGAAGAATTGAAAGCCATAATTAAAGACTATGACGCTTTAATTGTGCGCAGTGAAACTAAGGTGACAGCAGAGATTCTTGAGGCAGCCGATAAACTCAAAGTGATTGGTCGCGCGGGTGTCGGTTTGGATAATGTTGATTTGGTTGCAGCGACAAAAAAAGGTGTTGTCGCAATGAACACGCCGGCAGGTAATACCACGTCCACAGCGGAACACACGATGAGCTTGATTTTGGCTTTGTCGCGCAATATTCCGCAAGCGTGCGCGACGATGAAGGCAGGCCGCTGGGATCGTTCAAAATTTGGCGGGGTAGAGCTTTATGGAAAAACATTAGGCATAATTGGTTTGGGGCGCATTGGCGCTACTGTTGCCAGTTTTGCAAAAAGTTTTGGTATGAAGATTGATGCTTTTGATCCATTTTTGTCCAAAGAAGTTGCAGATAAGATGGGTGTCAAAGTTGTTGAATTAGAAACTTTGATCAAGGAAAGCGATTATATTACGGTTCATATTCCCAAGAATGAAGAGACTACTGATCTGATTTCTGATAAAGAATTTGCCATGATGAAAAAGACCGTGCGGGTGATCAATTGCGCTCGCGGTGGAATTATCAATGAAGCGGCATTGGCCAAAGCTTTAGAAGCTAAACAAATTGCTGGTTGTGCTTTAGATGTTTTTGATACGGAGCCTTTGTCGGCGGATTCGCCACTCTTAAAATTTGATAATTGTATTACGACGCCCCATTTGGGCGCGTCCACGTCAGAAGCGCAAATCAATGTTGCTATTGAAATTGCGGAAACAGTGAAGAACGCTCTTTTGGGGCATG
This sequence comes from Candidatus Omnitrophota bacterium, assembly GCA_020632555.1. Taxonomy (GTDB): domain Bacteria; phylum Omnitrophota; class Gorgyraeia; order Zapsychrales; family JANLHA01; genus JADLGJ01. Next base: position 4,634 of record JACKFI010000022.1, read on the forward strand.
GCATTATGAACGCAGCGAATTTTCCGTCTTTGAGTGGTGAAGCTTATAAAGTTTTAGCGCCGTATATTGATTTGGCTGAACGGATCGGTAAGTTTGCTGGCCAGCTGATCAATGGCCGTTTGAGCGACATCAAAGTTACCTATAGTGGTGCAGTTACTGAATATAAATCCGCACCTTTGACCTTATCTTTGGTCAAGGGATTATTATTGCCGATTCTTGGTGAAACGGTTAATTCCATCAATGCGATTGATGTTGCGCAAGAACGCGGGATCAATGTGGTGGAAATTCAGTCGAATAAAAAAGAAGAGTTTGTGAATTTGCTCAATGTTGAGATCACGACGGATAAAGAAACATTTGTTGTTTGGGGAACATTATCCGCCAATCGGCAACCGCGCATTGTGCGTGTTAATCAAGTTTATGTGGAGGCTATTCCTAACGGCTATATGCTTTTCATTAATAATAATGACAAGCCCGGGATTGTCGGCGCAGTGGGAACAATTCTCGCTGAAAATCAGGTGAATATCGCCAGCATCACTTTGGGTCGGCAAGCGGCCGGTCAATTGGCGGTGAGTGTTGTTAATGTGGATAGTGAAATTTCTTCCTCGGTTATTGAAAAGATTAAAAAAATGCCTAATATCTTATTTGTGAAGCTTATTAAAGTTTAAGGAAAGAATGCATATGTCTAAAAAGAAAAGCGTCAATATGGTTGTCGTCGGTGCGCAATGGGGAGATGAAGGCAAAGGAAAGCTTATTGATTTTCTTTCGCAAGATGTTGATATTACAGCACGTTATCAGGGCGGAAACAATGCCGGCCATACGGTTGTCGTTGGCGAAAAGGAATATATTTTTCATCTTCTGCCTTCAGCAATTTTGCATAAGAAAAAGATTTGTGTGATTGGTAACGGTGTTGTGATTGATCCTAAAGCTTTGCTTTTGGAAATGTCAGAGCTTAAGAAGAAGGGCGTTGATGTTAAACCCGAACAATTAAAAGTTTCAGGTTTATGTCATGTGGTCATGCCTTATCATCGTGTTTTAGACGGCTTGCGTGAGTCGGTTCGTAAGAATAAAATTGGGACAACTGGTCGGGGCATTGGCCCGTGTTATTCGGATAAAGTAGCTCGTTGTGGTATTCGCATGGTTGATCTTTTGAATCCGCGTGTTTTAAAAGCGAAATTGGAAGATAATTTAACAGAGAAAAATGAGACATTCAGCAAGGTTTTTAAACAGCAAGCTTTTGATTTTGATGAGCTGTATAAAGAATATTTGAATTATGGAAAATTGTTGGGAGCATACGTTTGCGATACGTCATTATTCTTGAATCGAGCTATTGATAAGAAAAAGTCCGTGCTATTTGAAGGGGCGCAGGGTGCGTTTTTGGATATTGATTTTGGAACTTATCCGTTTGTTACGTCATCGAATACGATTTCTGGCGGTGTTTGCCCGGGCAGCGGAGTCGCGCCGACAAAAATTGATAAAATTCTTGCTGCGGTTAAAGCGTATACAACGCGGGTTGGAGAAGGGCCGTTTCCGACGGAATTTACTGATGATTTTGAAGATGATATCCGCGCTAAAGGCAAAGAATTCGGGGCCACGACGGGTCGGCCGCGACGCTGCGGCTGGTTTGACAGCGTTTTGGTTAATTATTCAGTCATGATCAATGGGATCTCTGAGCTGGCGATTATGAAATTGGATGTTTTAGATGGACTTAAGGAAATTAAAATTTGCACAGCTTATGAATACAAGGGAAAGCGTTTTACGGATTTCCCGATGGATTTTGAGGTTTTAAGTGATGCAAAGCCGATTTATGAAACAGTAGCCGGGTGGAGTGTTCCGACTCGAGGCGTTACTGAATTTAAAAAGTTGCCACGTAATGCTCAGCGGTATATCAAGCGTTTGGAAAAACTTTTAGGTGTTTCGATTCGTTATGTTTCCACAGGTTCGAAACGTAGCGAGACCATTATTCGCTATTGATATTCTTTTGTATCTCTTTGGTATAAAACATTTTGTTTTGTAAACTTGACTTTAAAAATCAGCTATGCTAATTTGAATCAAACTTAAAGGAGGTAGCACGATGCGCAATTTAAAGAGTTTGTTCCCGTCCGTGTTGTTAATGACTTTGGTGACTTTTACCTTGACCGGGTGTTCTGTTATTTTCCAGAGCGGTCGTCGTCAGGATATTGAAAAAATTGCTGATTTACAATATGAAAATCAGCGTTTGGCCAATGAAAAATCTGAACTTGAAAGAGCTAAAGCTGAGTTAGAAAATCGGCTTCGTGGTGAAATTAACAGTGATCAAGTTAAAGTTGAAATGGGCGACCGCGGCTTAGTGATCACATTTCTTGCTGAAGTTTTGTTTGATTCTGGTAAAGCCAAGTTAAGAGATAGCGCTTTGGAGACATTGTCAAAAGTGACAGGTGTTTTGAACACGACAGTTAAGGATTTAAATATTGGCATCGAAGGCCATACGGATAATGTGCCAATTACAAAGTCCAATTGGAAATCGAATTGGGAGCTTTCGACAGCTCGTGCTTTAAGTGTTTTGCACTATATGGCAGGAGAGCAAGGTTTAGACCCAAATCGATTATCGGCGACCGGCTATGGAGAGTATCGTCCGGTTGCAGATAATTCGACTTCGGCTGGACGTCAAAAGAATCGTCGTGTTGAAATTGTCATCATTCCAAGAATTGTTAAGAAACAGGCTGGACAGTCGGTGGATTTGGAGAATTTAAAATAGTTTTCTCTACGAGGATAAAGTATGAATAAAAATGTTCTATTACCTATCATTTTTGGAGTTGCTATTGTTGGGTGTTTGGTAGTCGTTACAACAAATTTTAGCGCGATGGAGCAGACCCTGAGTCGTGAACGTTATAATCGTATGGACGTTGAGCAAAAGCTTGAGCAACAAGTAAAGAAGTCAATGGCGCTCAGTGCTCAATTAAGTGAAGCTAATCAACAGTTGGAAGGTATTCAAAAAATTGTTAATAAGGATCAAGCCGCGGCGAGTCAATTAAAAGCGTCTGTTGAAGTAGCTTCAAAAGAAAACGAAGATTTGAAGGCCACTGTGAAAAAGCTGCAGGATGAATTAGCTGCTCGTCAAAAAATGGCAGAGGATCGGTCAGCTGCCACTGCTGTGGCTGCACCTCCAATTGTCAGCAAATGATCAGTTTGATCGCAGTGTGAGTTAATAGCATTTAGAAGCAGGGCGTAACCAATGGGGGATTTTAATCCCCCATTTTTTTGATACCATTTTTTAGAAAAGGTTTTATTTTTTTTATGCCAGGAAATCGGCTTCCAGTACATGTGGCTATTATCATGGATGGCAATGGCCGCTGGGCCAGAGCAAGGGGTTATCCGCGTTTTCGCGGGCATTGGGCCGGGGTGGATCGTGTTGAAGAAATTGCGCATACCGCCAACAATATGGGTATTAAGTATGTGACCCTTTTTACTTTTTCAACTGAGAATTGGCGACGACCGCAAGATGAAGTTTCAATGCTTATGAAAACGGTATGCACCGTTTTGGAAACACGGATTGATAAATTGCTTAAGGTTAATATTCGTGTGATGTTTGTTGGGAAAAGGCAAGGTTTATCCAAGGATGTCTTGGCCAGTATTGATAAAGCGGTTGCTTTGACAGAAAAGAATACCGGGTTGATTTTAAATTTGGCTTTTAATTATGGTGCTCGTGTTGAAATTCTTGATGCGGTGCGTGAGCTTGCGACGGCCGTTAAGACTAATAAATTAGCTGTGTCTGATATTGATGAAAATATTTTTTCGCAGTTTTTGTATACCGCAGGTATGCCTGATCCAGATTTGTTGATTCGAACTTCTGGTGAAAAACGATTGAGCAATTTTCTTTTGTGGCAAATGGCTTACGCGGAAATTTATTTTACCGAGAAATTTTGGCCGGATTTTGGCGAGAAAGAATTTAAAAAAGCCATAGCGGATTATCAGCAGCGTGATCGACGTTTTGGAAAGTCAGCAGCACATACAAAGACAACTTCTTTATGACAAAAAAACGCTTTTTTAGTTCGGTTCTTATGATTGCATTTACGGCCGCTGCGGTGATGTATGAATCGGTATTCTTGATTATGGTTTTAGGTTTGACGATCGGAGGGCTATACGAATTTTTCCGTATGATCAAGCGAAAAGGTATTCCCATTTATAGTTATTTTGGGATTTTTATTGGTTGTTTGATTCCGTTGACAATTTATAGCCGTTTTGAACTGACGCGCAATTGGGAATTTCTTTTTATTGTTTTGGCTTTTTTAACGATTTTACTTTTTCAATTTGCGCGCAAGGACAACAGCAATGCGATTGTTGGGATATCAACAACGATGTTTGGAGTTTTTTATGTGTCTTGGTTGTTTTCGTTTTTGATTCGGGTGCGTTTTCTTTTGCCGGGTGTTGCCGGAGTTAAGTTGATAGCTTTTATTATTATTGTGACAAAAGCTGGTGATATTGGAGCTTTATTGATTGGCAGTTTGTTGGGCAAACATCCCTTGTTTCCACGGGTGAGTCCCAATAAGTCGATTGAAGGATGTATTGGAAGTTTTTGTTTTAGTATTGTTGCGGCGATGCTCAGCAGTACGTTATTGCCATCAGGTTTAATGCCCTTGTGGAAAGTGGCTATGATGGGCGCGTTTTTTGGCGGGATGGGACAATTGGGCGATATTTGTGAATCATTGATTAAGCGAGATTGCAATTTAAAAGACTCTGGCAAGTTTCTCCCCGGGTTAGGTGGCGTCTTAGACATCATTGATAGTTTGTTGTTTTCTGTGCCTTTGTTTTATTTGTACATGAGCTCGATTTTAAAATTGATGTAAAATTTGCTGATGACGTGTCGTAAGAAAAAAGTTCTTATTTTAGGGTCAACGGGTTCAATCGGTATTAATACTTTAAGAGTGTTGAGCCGTTTTCCTGACTGTTTTGAAGTGGTTGGTTTAACGGCGCATCATAATTGGCGGCTTTTGGCTGAGCAAGCAAAACTTTTTCGGCCCAAATATGTCGCTATTGGTCAAAAGCATATATTAGCTTTAAAATTAGTGTTGAATAGTCCACGGATTAAGATTTTAGCTGTTGAACGGGATTTGGCATTTTTAACTGTTTTACCGGATGTTGATATTGTTGTTATAGCTATGAGTGGGCGGTTGGCTTTGGAACCTTTTTTATGTGCCGCGCAGGCTGGCAAGCACATTGCACCGGCCAATAAAGAAGCCTTGGTGATTGCGGGTGAAATGATTATGGCGGCGACTGCTAAATCGGGTGCTCGGATCATTCCGGTGGATAGTGAACAAAGTGCGATTTTCCAATGTTTGCAAGGGAATCATATTAAGGATCTTAAGAAGATTTATTTGACGGCTTCCGGGGGAGCGCTTTACAATACGCCGAGGCAGAATTTTGATGCTTTGACCATTGCGGATATTTTGAATCATCCGCGTTGGAAAATGGGAAAGAAAATCACGGTTGATTCCGCGACTTTGATGAATAAGGGGTTTGAGGTGTTGGAAGCGCAGCGATTATTTGCTGTTGATGTTAATAAGGTTGATGTGGTCATTCATCCGCAAGCGATTGTTCATTCAATGGTGAGTTTCAAAGACGGTTCGGTTTTAGCTCAACTGGGGATGACGGATATGCGTTTGCCGATTCAATATGCTTTGACTTATCCGCAGCGTTGGGATAGTGGTTTACCTGCGCTGGATTTTACGAAGTTGGGTCAGTTAACATTTGCCAAACCGGATTTGCGGAAATTTCCCTGTTTGGGGTTGGCTTTGCAGGTGGCTCGTGTTGGTGGAACATTGCCGACGGTGTTGAATGCCGCCGATGAAGAGGCGGTGCAGGCTTTCTTGGCGGGACAAATTCGGTTTTCTCAGATTTTTAAAGTGGTGGACAAAGTTGTTCAGACACATAAAGTACAAAAGCGGCTTACTTTAAAGATGGTTCAGGATGTCGATGCTCAGGAGCGTTTAAAAGCCAAAGCATTGATTGCAAAAATAAAATGATTAAAACCAAAGAGGACTTATGAGTTTAATTATCTTTCTTGCTGTTATTGGTGTTCTGGTTACGGTTCATGAATGGGGTCATTATATTACCGCGCGCAAACTTGGTATTACTGTGGAACAATTTTCCATTGGGTTTGGGCCCAAGCTTTTTTCTTGGCAAGCTGATGGGACTGAATTTATGGTGTGCGCGATTCCTTTGGGTGGTTTTGTCAAAATGGCGGGAGATGATCGGACCAAACTTAAAGGTGTTAAAGAAGAATTTTATTCACAGTCGATAGGACATCGGGCTTTGGTGATTGTGATGGGGCCAGTGATTAATATTGTTTTTGCTTACTTTTGTTTTTATGTTGTTTTTTTAACGGGTTTTCCGGTAATTTCACCGCGTATAGGGGCTGTGATGGCGGATTATCCGGCGCAAGAGGCGGGGCTTATGGTGGGCGATATTGTTGCTCAGATTGATGATCAAAAAATCGTAAGTTGGGAAGATTTGCAAGAGTATATTTCCGGGGCGGATGGACAGCCGATGACTTTTAAAATTCGCCGTGGTGATCAAGAGTTGAGTAAGATTATTACTCCTAAGGTCCATGTGGGAGCAAATCTTTTTGGGCAGCAAGTTAAAACGAAAATTGTCGGAGTTCAACCAGGGGATGATCCTGATGAGGATAATTTATTGCTTCGTTTTGGCCCCATTGAGTCTTTAGGCAAAGCCGGCCAACAGATGTATAAGCTGACGGTTTTAACGTTTAGAAGTTTTTATGCGGTTATTGTCGGATCAATTCCAGCGAAAGATGCTTTGGCGGGACCCGTGAGGATTTTTGATATTATTAAGCTCGCTTCGGAAAGAGGTGCGACTTATGTTTTGTTGATTATGGGAATCATTAGCGCGAATTTGGCGATCATCAATCTTTTTCCTTTGCCGATTTTAGACGGTGGCCATTTGTTCTTATTGGGGATAGAGAAAATACGCAAAAAGCCGATGTCTTTAAAGTTTGAGGAAAATTGGACTAAGGTTGGGTTTGGTTTACTTTTGACGTTGACAATTTTTGTTGTCTACAATGACATTAGTTCCATGGGTTGGTTTGACAAGCTGTTGCAATTGTTTCACCGTTAATTTCTTAGAAATCAAGTGTCAAGGTAGTGTCTTAAGCGAAAGGAATGACACCTTATGGAAATGGATTACGGAGATCTCAAACAAAGTGTGCACCAGTATTTGATCAAGAAAACAGATTTTTTGAAAGTTAAAGACAGCATGAATGATGATCAGCTGCGTGTTTTTGTTGATCAAGCGGTGAGTAATTTGTGTGCCGAAGATCGGATTGAATTGCCTATATCAACGAGAATTTTGTTGATTCGTGAGCTTGTCAGCGCGGTGGTCAGTTTAGGGCCGTTGCGACCATTAATTGAGGATAAAACTGTCACTGAAATTATGATTAATGGTTTCAACGCCGTTTACATTCAGCGGGAGGGGAAGATTATATTAACGGATGTTAAATTTGGTTCCAATGAACAGTTGCTGCATACCATTCAGAAAATTTTGGCTGGTTCTGGTTCAAATCGTCGGGTGGATGAGTCTTCACCGTATGTTGATTTTTCGCTGCCGGACGGGTCGCGGGTTAATGTTTTGTTGCCGCCCTGTTCTCTAATTGGGCCGGTGGTGACCATTCGTAAATTTGCGGATATTCATACGATTGACGATTTGCTCAGTCACGGCATGTTGACGAAAAAGATGGCAGTATTTTTGATTGCCGCGATGAAGGCGAAGTTAAATATTGTTTTTTGCGGTGCGACGGGTACAGGTAAAACGACTGCCTTAAATGTTTTGTCGCGTCATTTGCCAGAGCATGAACGAATTGTCACTATTGAAGATACTCCGGAGTTGCGTTTATTGCAAAAACATGTGGTGTCTTTGCAATCTAAACCGGCAAATATTGAAGGAAAAGGCGCCATTACGATTCGGGATTTGTTTATTAACTCTTTGCGTATGCGGCCGGACCGAATTATTATTGGCGAAATCCGTTCAGGAGAAATGTTGGATTTGATTGAATCGATTGCTTCCGGACATTCTGGCGCTTTGGCTATTGTTCATGCCGAGTCGCCGGAAGATTGTGTTAATCGTATGGTTACTATGATGTTGATGACAGGCATTCGTTTGAGCAATGAGGTTATTGTTAAGCAAGTTGTACGCGCTATTGATTTGATTGTGCATGTTGAACTTTTCCCGGATGGGGTGAGGCGTATTACCCATTTATCTGATTTTATTTTTGATGAAAAGATTCAAGATGTAAAATTAGATCATGTTTTTGAATTTATACAGGACAAGATTGCTGATGATGGCGCTGTCAGTGGACATTGGGTTATGTCGGGGCGTAAGCCGTCATTTTATAAGAAATTTGTTAAGAAAAATGTCGCTGTTCCCGAAGGGTTTTTTGAATCGAAAGCAGGTGAGTAAATCATGTTTTGGTCTAAATATTTTTTGCCGACGTTAAAAGACGTTCCCGTCGGTACAGAGGCGATTAGCCATCAATTATCGTTACGTGCCGGCTTGGTCAATATGCTAACCTCCGGAGTGTATTCGTATTTACCTTTGGGGCTGCGGGTTTTAAATCGTATTGAGCAGATTATTCGTGAAGAAATGAACGCTAGCGGTGCACAAGAATTATTTTTGCCAGTATTGCAACCCATTGAATTGTGGCGAACAACGGGTCGAGATCAAACTTTAGCTGAGATTATGATTACATTTGAGGACAAAAAAGGACGCACTTTGTGTTTGGGCCCAACGCATGAAGAGGTCATTACTGATTTGGTTAAGAATTATGTGCAGTCGTATCGGCAATTACCTGTCACACTTTATCAGATTCAGACCAAATTTCGTGATGAGTTAAGAACACGTTATGGTATTGTGCGGGCTTGTGAATTTATTATGAAAGATGCTTATAGTTTTGACCGCGACGAGCAAGGTTTAAAAAAGAATTATCAGCTGATGTATGATGCTTATGTGCGGATTTTTAAACGTTGTGGTTTGGATATTGTGATTGCCGAGGCTGATTCTGGAGTTATGGGTGGGGATATGTCGCATGAATTTCTTGTCCCGGCCGCGATTGGTGAGGACGCGGTAGTGAAATGTCTGATTTGCGGTTTTGGCGGCGCGATCAAAGTTGGGCAGGAGCCTGATCAGGCGTGTCCACAATGTTCTGCTGGAAAACTAGTAAAGCAGGTTGCGATTGAATTGGGACATGTGTTTCAACTGGGGCTTAAATACAGCAATGCGCAACAGGCGCTTTTTCTTGATGAAGATGGAAAGCAAAAACCAATTGTGATGGGATGTTATGGCATTGGCGTGAGCCGTTTGATTGCCGCGATTATTGAAACTAATAATGATGTCCATGGCATTATTTGGCCTAAAGAAGTCGCACCTTTTGATGTTGAAATTCTGCCGTTGCAGGTTTCTGATCCAGAAACGATGGATTTGGCTGGACAATATTGCCGGGACTTGGAGCAAGCGGGTTTTGCTGTTTTGGTGGATGATCGTGATGAAAGTGCTGGACGAAAGTTTAATGATGCGGATTTGATCGGTATTCCACAACGAATCACGATTGGGAAAAGGACATTGAAAGAAGGAAAAGTTGAAATCAAGAATCGTCGAACGGGTGAAACTTTGACGGTGGTTAAAGAAAATGCTGTGGCGCATGTGAAGAATTCTTTGCGGAATTAATTTTATGTTGACGGATATAATCAGTCAAGTTGAGCGCATTGTTTTGCCTTTGATGGCGGATGCCGGTTTAGAGCTGGTTGATTTGATTATTGTCCAGCGTAATTCGACGTACATGATTGAAGTATTGACGGATCGCCCTCAAGGTGGAATTACTTTAGAGGAATGTGCCGCGATTAATAAACAGATTGCGCAGGCTTTGGATAGCACTCAACCTTGGTCTGATGATTATGAATTGACAGTTGCTTCGCCGGGGTTAGATCGTCACTTGAAAAATAGAAAAGACTTTACGCGGATGTTAGGACGGCGCGTGAAATTTCTTTTGACAGAAAAAGGTGACGGCAAAGGCGAATATTCTGGTTTGGTAAAGGAGGTTGGTGAATCAAGTGTTGTTATATCAGTGAGAAAACATGATATTTGTATCGCGTACGATAAAATAATGAAAGCCGTTTTAATCATATAAATGCTGGGCGATTGAGTCGAAAGCTGATCAGCATTAACGAAATCAGGGACAGTTAAGAAAGGTGATTTTATGGATACCAATGAATTGATGACTATTTTGGAACAATTAGAGCGAGATAAGGGTATTGATAAGGAAATTCTTATTAGTGCTGTTGAAGCGGCGGTGGCATCGGCTGCTCGTAAAATTCTCAGTGTTGAGGAAGAAGACGAAGTGAAGGTTGTCCTTAATCGGAAGACCGGTAAACTTAAAGCTTATGCGGGCGATCAGGAAATTCGCTCTAGTGAATTTGGTCGTATTGCCGCGCAAACTGCTAAGCAAGTGGTTATTCAGAAAATTCGTGAAGCTGAAAAAGATGTTGTTTATACCGAATATCAAGGTCGGATTGGTCAAATCATCAGCGGCAGTGTTTATCGTTTTGAAAAAGGCAATATTATCATTGATCTTGGTAAAACAGAGGGCTGTCTTTTACGTTCCGAACAATCTCCCAAAGAAGAATTTAAACAAGGTGATCGTGTTCGCGCTTATGTTTTAAACGCGACTCGTGAAACCAAAGGCCCGCAGATTATACTTTCGCGTGCGCATCCAAATTTTGTTAAACGTTTGTTTGAATTGGAAGTGCCGGAAATTTATGAAGGTATTGTTGAAGTTAAGTCGATTGCTCGCGCAGCTGGGGAGAGGACTAAAATTTCAGTTTATTCAAAGGATGACAAAGTCGATTGCGTTGGTGCTTGTGTAGGGATGCGGGGTTCGCGTGTGAAGAATATTGTCACTGAGCTGCAGGGCGAGCGAATTGATATTGTTCGTTATTCTGAAGATATCAAAGAGTACATTCAGGCGGCCCTTTCGCCGGCAGAAATTTCTCAAATTCAGGTCAAGTCAGATGAAAAGAAGGCCAATTTGATTGTCGCGGAAGACCAATTGTCTTTGGCTATTGGTAAGCGCGGCCAGAATGTGCGCCTGGCCAGTGAATTGGTTGGTTGGGATTTGAACATTTTTACTGCGGAGCAGTGGAAAAAGCATTTGGATGGACTTTTGGGTGGATCAGGCCCTATTATTGATAAATTGCCGGTCAAAGTCGATGATGTTCAATCTATTGGGCTGCAAGATTTGCCTGGCGTCGGTGAAAAACTTCTTGAAGCGCTTAAAGAGGCTGGTTTTGAATCTTTGGAGAAAATTGCTTCAGCGACAGTTGAGCAATTGACTGTTGTTAAGGGTTTAGGAGAAGCTAAGGCCGAGAAAATTATTGCCAAAGCGCAAGCTTTGCTGAAAAAAGATTAATTCGTCGAGGCATTGCGTGATATGATAGAAAAGTTCAAATTAATATTATTTAATTAAATCGATAGGTGACTATGTTAGTTTCTGAATTAGCTAAAGAATTTAATACAACGACCGCTGTGATTTTGGGTAAACTTAAAACATTGCGACTCAAAGCGATAGATGGTAAACAAGATTTGAGCAAAGTGGTGGTGACGGTTTTACGCAGTGAGTTGGTCAAAGATCTTAAAATTGCAACAGCAACGCGTGTTGCTGCTAAAGCAGCTAAAATGACTGCTCGGCAATCGGCATTTAAGGTTGTCGAAAAAGCGAAAGCTCAAGAGCCTGTTGTTGAAAAAAAGAAGGCCACAAAGAAAGCAGCATCTAAAAAAGGTGTTTCTAAAAAGAACACCATTGTTCCAGAACTTCAAGAGCAAGTTATTGCGTCTCAATCATCAGGTGAGGATAAAGTAGTTGAACCTGTTGTTGTGGAACCGGTGCCAGCTAAAGTTGAAACTGTTCAAGAACAGCCGCCTGCTGTCGAAGCCAAAATCGATGTTCCGGTTGCTATCACACCCGCTAAGGTTGTCACTCCCGCACCGGTTGCGCCGTTGACTGCGGAAGAAGAAGCTAAAGGTTTTGTGCCGCTGAAACCTTTAGCTAAAAAGAAACGTCGGGTTACTGGTCGGAGTGATTCGTCTCGAGGTGCTGCTGAAGCCAATATAGTTGATGCAGGCTCTGCTGAAGCGGAAACGGTTATGGCCAATGCGGTTGTGGAACCTGGAGAATTAAAAGAATTAGAAATTCAATTGCCGATTTCCGTTAAAGATTTTGCTGTACGTATTCAGGAAAAAACCAGTGTCGTTTTAAAGAAATTAATGGAAATGGGTGTATTGGCTAATATTAATCAAAATTTAAGTGAAGGCGTTGTTCGGGCTTTAGCCCAGGCTTTGGGTTATGCGATTACACAGATCAAAACCAAAGAAGAGAAATTGATCGAAATTCATAAAGCTGAAGAAGAAGATCCCGCTTTATTATCACCACGTGGTCCAGTGGTAACGTTTATGGGGCATGTTGATCATGGAAAAACGTCTTTGTTGGATAGTATTCGTAAAAGCAGGGTTGCGGATAAAGAGCACGGAGGCATTACTCAGCATATTGGGGCTTATTCTGTTGTGGCTCCCAAGGGGCGCGTAACATTTTTGGATACTCCCGGTCACGAGGCTTTTACAGCGATGCGGGCCAGAGGAGCGCATATCACTGATATTGTGGTTATTGTTATCGCGGCAGATGAGGGTATTATGCCTCAAACAGAAGAGGCCATTGATCATGCTCGGGCGGCGGGTGTTCCGATTGTGATTGCGCTTAATAAGATTGATAAGCGCCACGCGGATATTGATCGTGTTAAAAAACAATTAGCAGAGCATAATTTGACTCCCGAAGATTGGGGTGGAACCACGATTGTGGTTGGGGTTTCGGCTGTAACTGGAGAAGGAATTGATAAACTTTTGGAAATGATGTTTCTAGAGGCGGAAATGTTGGAGTTGCGTGCCAATAGCCAAAAGAAAGCTTCGGGAATTGTTGTTGAGGCGCATATGAGCCGCGGCAAGGGTTCTTTGGCAACATTGATTGTGCAAAGCGGAACGTTACGCACCAATGATATGATTGTTGTTGGACAATATTATGGACGTGTTAAAGCAATGTTTGATGATTATGAAAAACCGATCAGTGAAGCTGGCCCTTCAATGCCGGTTGAAATTCTTGGTTTGCCGGGAGTTCCTGACGCGGGGGAAATGTTTTATATTGTTGACAATGAAGAACAGGCCCGTGAAATCACGTCGGTACGGGTGGAACAGTTAAAGCATGAGCGTTTGCATGCAACCAGCAAGATCACCTTGGAAGATCTTTATACCCAAATTCAGCAAGGGAAAGTGAAGGAATTAAATGTTATTTTAAAGGCGGACGTTCAGGGTTCCGTTGAAGCGATCAAAGATTCTTTGAATAAAATTTCTACTGCGGAAGTGAAAGTTAATTTTATTCATACCGGAGTTGGGGATGTTAACGCTGCGGATATTATTTTGGCGTTTGCGTCGAATGCCATTATTATCGCTTTTCAAATTGGTGTTGGTGTTAAGGCGGCCATTGAGTTGGAAAAACAACCAGTTGATGTGCGTCGTTATCGAATCATTTATGATGCTGTTAATGATGTGAAAAAGGCAATGGAAGGCTTGTTGGAACCCAAGAAACGACGGAAGTTTATCTCACGCATTGAAGTTCGTCAGGTTTTTAAGCTCAGCAAAGGTTATACCGTCGCGGGGTGTTTTGTTCTTAAGGGCAAGATTAGCCGCAAAGCCACTGTTGATGTCGTTCGCAATGGAGAAACTATTCACACGGGCGCGATATCGGGAATCAAACGGTTTAAAGATGATGTTAAAGAAGTTAACGAAGGGTATGAATGCGGAATCTTTTTGGAAAAGTTTGAAAAGTTTGAAGTGGGAGATATTCTCGAAGCCTTCGAAACAGAAAGTATCGCGCGGACTTTATAAAGCAGCTCGTGGGTCATTGGGTTTTGCTTTGCGGGATTAGATTATGAGCAAGAAAATCTTCAGCGGTATGCGTCCGACTGGTAAGCTGCATTTGGGGCATTGGGTCGGCGCTCTTTCCAATTGGATTGAATTACAAAAAAGCCATTCCTGTATTTTCTCAATTGTCGACTGGCACGCCTATATGGGCGAGTATGAACAAAGTCAGGGGATTAAGGATAATATTCTTGATATGGCTATTGACTGGATCGCTTGCGGTATTGATCCAGAAAAATCAATTCTTTTTGTCCAATCGCAAGTTCCGGAACATTTAGAATTAGCTATGATTTTTGGCTGTATCACGCCGTTAGGATGGTTGGAGCGCAATCCCACTTATAAAGAACAGTTGCGGGAAATCACAACACGAGATTTGCAAACATTTGGATTTTTGGGTTATCCGGTTTTGCAAGCTGCTGATATTTTATTGTATAAAGCCAATGCGGTTCCGATTGGTGAAGATCAACTGCCGCATTTAGAATTAACTCGTGAAATTTCTCGTCGCTTTAATTTTCTCTACGGCAAAAATGTTTTTCCGGATTGTGAAGCGATTTTGACCCAAACACCGCGATTGCTAGGGCTCGACGGGCGAAAGATGAGCAAGAGCTATCAGAACGCGATTAATCTTTCGGACTCTGCGGATATGGTTAAGGCGCACGTAAAGAAAATGTTTACAGATCCTAAGCGCATCCGGTTGGCTGATGCGGGTCATCCTGAAGAATGTAATGTTTATGCTTACTACAAAGTTTTTTTTGGTGAGAAATGCGCGGATGTTTATCAGTGGTGTACCAAGGCAGAAAAAGGATGCACGGATTGCAAAATGATTCTCGCGGAAGTTTTGGTCAAGAACCTTTTGCCGATTCAAGAAAAGCGTCAAGAGTTATTGAAGAATCCACAGCGTATTCGAGAGATTTTAGAAGAAGGACGCAAGAAGGCCAGTGCGATGGCTCGACAGACCATGGCTGAGGTCAAGGAGGTCATTTTTAAATGAGTTATAAGCTCAAGCTTGATACTTTTGAAGGACCGCTGGATTTATTGCTTTTTTTGATTAAAAAGAATGATATTGATATTTGTGATATTCCGATTGTTAAGGTTACGGATCAGTATCTGGAATATATTGATATGATGAAAATGCTGGATTTGGAAATTGTCGGCGAGTTTTTAGTTATGGCGGCGACTCTTTTGCAGATCAAATCACGAATGCTTCTGCCGCCTGATCCTGCCGGCTTGGAGGAAGAAGAAATTGATCCTCGTGAGCAATTGGTTGAGCGTTTACAAGAGTATCGGGTGTTCAAAGAAATTGCCGAGCAGCTTAAAGGAAAAGAAGGAGAACGCCAGAATTTCTTTACACGGCAGGTTGATGAAGAGGCGCGTAAAGAATTGGAGAATGATGCCAAGGAAGTGTATTTTGAGGCCAGCCTTTTTGATTTGATCAATGCTTTTAGCGCGGCTTTGAGCAAAATCAAAGATGAAAAAGTTTATGAAGTCGCTAAAGAAGAATTTACCGTAGAACAAAAGATTCATGATATTCTCCATACTTTATTAAAGAAATCTCGTCTTTTGTTAACAGATATTTTTTCGCAAGCCAAGTCCAAGGTGGAAATGATTGTTTCTTTCATGGCCATTTTGGAATTGATTCGTTTAAAAGAAATTGTTGTTGCGCAGAAACGGCTTTTTTCAGATATAGAAGTTCTGCGTAATCGTGAAAATGTTATTTCCAAGGTTGAGCAGACTGTCGCGCAGGTGCCACAAACCGATGTGGTTGTCGATCATATTGTTGAAAGTTCTGAAGAAATTTTGCCAGAATCCGGATTATCGACGGAAGGACAGGATCATGTCTGATTTGACTGATTTGCCAGAAACAATGCAGCGGCGCAAGCTTATTGTAGAGCAAGAAACCGAAGAAGATAAGGTTGTTAGCTTGTCCTTGCGGCCAGCGCGTTTGGATGAATTTATTGGTCAAAAGGATTTGGTCGAAAATTTACGTGTATCTTTGGCCGCAACCAAACAGCGCGGGGAGCCTTTGGAGCATATGCTTTTTTCTGGGCCGCCGGGTTTGGGTAAAACATCTTTGGCTTATATTATTTCTCATGAGATGGGTGTTCGCATTACGGTGACATCGGGACCGGCCATTACCCGCGCGGGCGACTTGATTGGCATTTTGACCAACTTAGAGCGGGGCGATATTTTATTTATTGACGAAATTCATCGATTGTCGAAAGTTGTTGAAGAGTTTTTATATCCGGCGATGGAGAATTATAAAATCGATTTTATTGTGGATAAAGGACCTTATGCTCGCACGGTTAATTTTAATTTAAAACCGTTTACTATTATTGGGGCGACGACGCGTAGCGGCCTTTTGGCAGCACCATTGCGGGATCGGTTTGGTATTTTTCATCATTTGGAGTTTTATTCGCCAGAAGATTTGCGGGAAATCGTTTTGGCTTCAGCGCAGAAATTGAATGTTGCAATCAACCCAGATACCGCCATTGCGATTGCGCGGCGCGCGCGAGGAACACCGCGTATTGCCAATCGTTTATTGCGCCGGGTGCGGGATTTCGCTCAGGTTAAGACGGGTCGAGCTGTTATTGAATTGCAATTAGTCAGTGAGGCGATGCGGACTTTGCGCATTGATGAAATGGGTTTGGACGAAATTGACCGCAGGTTATTGCGTGTTATTAATGAAAATTATCAGGGTGGACCGGTTGGTGTGGAAACTTTGGCGGCGACGCTTAATGAAGAAGTCGACACAGTGGTTGATGTTTTGGAACCATATCTTTTGAAAGTTGGCTTTTTAAAACGAACTGCACGCGGGCGTGAAA
>JACKFI010000023.1 GCA_020632555.1 Candidatus Omnitrophota bacterium
ACAAAATTTGCCTTCGGTTGCGGTTTCCCGCAAGGATTAACCCCGCACGTCTGGTTTTTCTCGAGACATGCGGCCCTTTGGGTGAATTTTGCTTGGCCTCGCAGAGGCGAGGCTAATGCAAAATTCGGGTTAATAAGAATGTTATGAATATAGCATAATTCATTGGCGGGGAATAATGTTGTGTTAAATAAATCGTTTTGATGAGAAACTGACCTGTGATAATATGAAATCCCTAATTTTTGATTCGGCCCCATCGTCTAGCCTGGTTAGGACGTCTGCTTCTCAGGCAGAAAACACCGGTTCAAATCCGGTTGGGGCTACCAAACTGCACGATAGAAAGAACCTCTTCGTTGGAAGGGGTCTTTTTGTTTGGGACGGGAAGAGGCAGGGTGTATTCGATTTCAAGGCGGGGATAGTCAATCGTGATTTGTTTGATGAAGGTTCTTAAAAAACCCTTCCTTTCGCAAATTTTTCCTTTGACCAACGTTTCGCGCAAATCTTCCACGTAAGGTTTCAACTCCGCGTCAATCATTTCAACTTTAACTCTGTTGGCCTTCTGCCATTCGAGGTTAAGAATTTTGGTTTGAATAGATTCAATCTCTTCGTTTAATTCTTTGATGCGTGGCGCTATGTCGGCATGGTCGAGTCTTCCGGCCTCAATGACTTGATAAAGTTTTCTCCGTCGATCTAATCTATCGGAAAGCTGTTTTTTAAGGAGGTCAATTTGAATGATAAATTCTTTTTCAAACAAATCAATTTCTTCGTTGACCATAAGAAGCAGTTTTTTAATGTTTTCTTGGGTCAGAACGCGGGCTTGGAGAGTTTTAATAATAAAGGCTTCGAGCTTATTTGCGTTGATAAGTTTTTGCTTGCACCCATCCGGCCCCATTTTCGCGTATCGAACGCAGGTGTAATAGTGATACTGGCCCGATTTGGCTCCACAAGCGGCCATTGTGTGTCCGCATTTCTTGCAGCGCAAGAAGGTGCTTAATAGGTGGTCAGAAGTGAGAGCGCGAGGGTGGACAAGCGCACGTGTGCGGTTTTTAATAAGTTCCTGTACACGCTCAAAATCTTCTTTTGAAATGATAGCTTCGTGAGCGCCGGGGGTATTGATAATTTTACCGGTTCGCTTTTCCTTCCAAAGAACAGCACCGGTGTAAGTCTCATTTTTTAACATATAGGCGATCCCCGATATATCCCAGCGATCTCCTGTCCGTCGGCGCAAGCCTTTTTCGTTTAATATTTTGGATATTTCTTTTAATCCATTTCCTCCCAAACACAGAGTAAAAACCCTTCGTACGATCTCGGCCTCATTGGGAAGGAGTTTGAGTTTGTTTTTTAAGTTCTTGCCGACTTCAACTTTGATTTTTTCATAGCCATAGGGAATTCTGCCGCCGTTCCAAAAGCCGCGACTGGCATTTTCCTTCATGCCTCTGACGGTGTCTTGAGCGAGATTTAAGGAATAAAATTCATCCATTGATTCAATGACGCCTTCCAGAAGCCTGCCGGTCGGATTGTCTTCGATATTTTCATTGATAGATATGATCTGGATGCCTTTTTTTCGTAGAAGTGATTTATAAAAAATGGAATCTTCCCGGTTTCGGGCAAACCGATTTAATTTCCAGACAAGAATCGCTTCAAATGGTCGGTCTTTTTGTTTTGCTGCAACGATCATGTTTTGAAATTCCGGACGGTCGGCAGACCGGGCGCTTTCGGCTTCGTCCACGTATTCATGGACGATAGTCCAATCCCGCTTAAGAGCATACTCCCGCAGGGCCTTTAATTGAGCGGGGAGCGACAGGTCTTTTTCTGCCTGTTTCTCCGATGATACCCGCGCATATAAAGCTACTTTCATTTCCCTTTTCCTCTTTTTTCTTCGTTCAGCAAATAAGAAAGGTAGTCCATTAGGGACTTTTTCTTTTCATCAGAAAGTTTATTGTAACTTCGGCAAATAAATTCTGTATCGGGAGACGGTATGTCGGGAGGGGCTAACCCAGCTGCCAGTGCGGCGGCGCCGGTCCTTAATTCTTCCAATGCTTTTTCGTTTAAGGTGCTTACTGAAACGCCATAGACTTCCGCCAATCTATCTAAAATTTTCATGGTTGGCGTACTGCGCTCGCCACGTTCAACTTGGGATAAATAGGCGTTAGAAATTTGTGCTTTTTCTTCGACTTCGCGAAGTGTTAGTTTTCTATCTAAACGCAATTGCTTTAGGTATTCTCCGAATATTCTTCCCACAGGTCAGCCTCCTTTTGAACATTAAAAGCCTACCATCATTGCTAAACTAATGCAAGCATTATTTTTGCTTAAGTTAAGAATTGTTGTTGACACACAAAGATTGCTAAATAATAATGTATTGCATAACATTTGCAAGATTGGAGAAGTCAATGGTGGTGGCGATAAAAGGACAGCAAATAAAAAAAATTCTGGCGAAGAAAAATATGTCACAAAATTGCTTTGCCATGAGATTGGGCGTTTCCAGTGGTT
Organism: Candidatus Omnitrophota bacterium; assembly: GCA_020632555.1. Lineage (GTDB taxonomy): Bacteria > Omnitrophota > Gorgyraeia > Zapsychrales > JANLHA01 > JADLGJ01. The sequence continues at coordinate 2,488 of JACKFI010000023.1, forward strand.
ACATGTCCCAGCTTATGACCGGTATCCGCAATCCTTCGCCGGGATTGCGGGTGAAAATCTTGTCGGAGTTAAAAATTGACGAAGGCAGATTTGACGAAATCTTTGAATTAAAAGGTTGATGAAATGGCAGACAGTTGTGTCGATGAGAATATAGCGAATGAGTATTTAAACAACGGCCTGCGTATTCTGGCTCGGATTATTGCTCGTGATTTTATGGCTAAGCAGACGTTAAACGGAGATGGCGAAAATGCCGGTTCAAGCAATGGGGACATACAGAACAAGTGATCTTTACCTTTCGGCGTTTTTAAAAGCCAAGGGGCTTCGAATCAGGGGCAAGAATCAAACCGGCAATAAATTTATTTTCATATTTGAAGATCGGGATGACCGGGAGCAGCTTGTCCGAGAATTCTTCAATGACGGCACTGTAAGCATCACGGTTTTCAAGAGCGCTCTACAAGATTTAAAGACAATGATTTACAGCTCGTAACTAAAAATGGAGGATATTGAAATGGAGATTGAAAAATTGAATTTACACCCAGAGCATTTGCTTGATCTCAAAAAAAGCGGGCTTAGCGATGAAACGATAGCTATGATGAAAGTTTATTCAGTAAGGCCCGCAGATATCCCAAAAGCTTTAGGATGGAACCCGTCAGGTGTTGATTCAGTTTTGGCGTTTCCTTATCTCAAAACCGAGGGGTTTGTTCGGTATAAAACTTTTCCTCCGCTCACAAATCAAGAGGGGCATACAGTTAAATATTTGCAGAAAAAGGGGTCGGGAGTGCATCTATATATACTCCCGTCCCTAAATGATGTTTTGCAGAATCCTTCTATGCCTTTGGCTGTAGGTGAGGGGGAGAAAAAAACAGCAGCACTCATTCAAGCAGGTATTCCGGCAGTTGGTGTCGGGGGGATTTGGAATTGGATTGATGGAACATCTCACGAGGTAATTCAAGAATTTGATGAGATTGCATGGGTTGAAAGAGATGTACGACTATATTTTGATTCCGATATTTGGCACCGCCCGGACTTGTTGAAGCCAGTTTATGCATTAGGGAAGGAGTTGGAAAATAGGGGCGCACGGCTTCAAGTTGTTGTGATCGAGCAATCGGGGCAAGATAAAGTTGGCATTGATGATTTCCTGGTGGTCAAAGGTCGAGAAAGTTTGGCAAATCTCAAAGCGGTACCATTGACGCACAAGGTTTTCTCACAAGCGGCTTCTTGGTGGAAGAGATGGAGTAGTAAAAAATCAATCATGTTGGATCAGAAGGATCGCAATCTGAAAACCGCAATACAAGCGATAAGAAAGACTCCATCCGATATACTTAAATCGTTTGAGAAGAAGCAAGCCATAGCATCTCTGGTGCTATCGTTTCTTCTCGATAGTGGCAAGTTATACATTACTCCGGAACAACAAGGTTATTATTTTGATAACAGCAGCAGCTCTCTTCTTTCTTTGGCTGATGATGTTTTTCCCAGGTTTTTATCAGATATCACGGGATTAAATCCGACGGAGACAGAATTCAAATACCTTTTTGAACAAGTGAAAACTGAAACAAAACGACGTGGCAACAAGACAGCGGTTCATTATCTCGCCAGGTACAATCCAAAAAGCCATAAACTTTATATATCTGACTTCGACTGTGGAATGTGGGTTCTGGACGGGAAGGAAATTATTCACCAGCCCAATGGTCACGATGAGATTTTATTCGTTACGTCCTCATTGACTATTCCATACAAGTATTTACCTTTCGATAAAAGAATGAAAGGGGGTAATGTAAGCGATTTTTTAAATCCGATCAATTGTGATCCGCAGGCGCTACTAACACCGGGAGAATTAAAATATCAGCTTTACATTTGGCTTCTTTCCATATTTTTCCCGGAACTTCATCCGACCAAAATCATTCCCGCTTTTATCGGCCCGCAAGGTTCTACCAAGACGACAACAGCCCGTCGTTTTGGAATTTTGATTATGGGTGAGAGGTTCAATGTCGGACATCTTGAGGCCTCTGATAGAGGTGAGCAGTCCTTTATTGCCACAGTATGCGGAAAACCATTTGCGGCATTTGATAACGCCGATGCGCCGATAAAATGGCTCCCGGACAGGTTGGCGACATTTGCTACGGGGCATGAGTTTGAACTTAGAGAGCTTTATACGACTAATCAACTCGCAATTCATAAACCAACAGCTCATGTCGTACTTACTTCGCGCGATCCGCATTTTCGGCGGCCTGATGTTGCGGAACGCCTGCTTATTGTGAAGCTTACGCGTCCACAGGGCTTTATTCCAGAATCTGAGGTGGTCACAAATCTCATGAAATACAGAGACAATGTTTGGTCAGACCTCCTTGATACACTTAATCTATCGCTTAATGCATTGCGGAATGTCCCAGAGTCTCCACGCATGAATTTTAGGATGGCTGATTTTGCTTCGTTTGGTTGGCGTATTAGCAAGGCAAATGGTGGAGAGGAAAGCGCCAAGCGCTTTAATGAATCACTTGTTAAACTTGAAAAGGAACAGGCGGCCTATACCACGGAGGAAGATCCTGTAACCTTATGTCTCGCAATCTGGCTAAAAGAAGAGCAAAATTATAATCGGGAGATTGATACCGGAACTTTGTATTCTGAGTTATCAAAAATTGCTCAAAAAGAAGGTCTTTTGCTGCCCAAGACTGCGGCTGCCTTTGGGAAGAGGATACGTCAGGCTAAGAAAGCGATTGAAATGACTTTGGACATAAGAATCTTTGGTGCGCAGACGACGCATACCTCAAGGTGGCGTTTTTTAAGGGAAGGCGAGAGTGTCACTGAAAACTTTTTTGAAAATCCTCTTCCTGCTCAGCCTCCCCTCCCAGGATCATTATTTGATGGAGAGCAGGAAGTGCAGGGAGGGAAAAAAGCTAAAAGCGCTTGGCTTGAGGATTGATCCTTTGGAATGGCTAGTTGCGTAAATTATGAGGTAGTGATATATCCCTGGCTTGCTATGCGGTATTTACGCAGGTGCTTTTCTCTATCAAATCATACCGCAGAGCCGTAATCCAAAAGACGTTTTGCCGCTCCGGCTGCGGTACTTCAAATATCGTCCTTCATGGGATCAATTCTGCTATCTTCTAACAATGGGAATTGCTTTTTATCTTCCTGTTGAAGCGATCGGCGCACCTTGGCAAGCAATTCGTCATGAGCTTTTTTTAAGTCTTCATCACTCATACTGGAAAATTCCGTCACAGAGAAATTGTTCATGATATCCGGTCGTTTCTCCACTTCTTCCCGTGCCTGCTGTACCACCGCAACCAGGCGGGTAGAAAAGGCCAGGAACTCATTGCGTTGTATCCGGGTTTCAAGCGGGTTTCTCTCGATTACCCGCAGAATTTTTTCACGGACTTTTTCTAAGTCATCAATCCTGACCCGTTTATTGGCAATCGGGACTTCGGAAATTTTGTTCAAATAAGCCGTGCGAAATCTTTCTATAAATGGCTGGTTAATTTTCGCGTCACAGGTACTGCGGATCGTTTCGTGGTGCAAGGAAATATCAAAATCAACTTTTAATTGCCGTTGAATGTCTGCATAACGATAGCCCTCCGCGTGCATTCGCAGAACCATCGTCCGTTGATCATGTGTTAATTTTGATTCGGCCATAACAAAATTATATCAGACCTGCCGACTTTTTACTTGTCTGATATCACTGAATGACCAACGACGTTTGCAGTCCCGCCATCATCAAATATGATAGTGCTTCCAATTTGCTTGGACGTGCTCCCATCTTCGTAAATCGTTGTTTGCCCAATTCGTTTGGATGTGCTTCCATCATCAAATATCGTTGTGCTTCCAATTTGTCGTGCCGTGCTTCCATTGTCAAAAATCGTTGTGCCGCCAATTTGGTGTGCTGTGCTACCATCATCGTATATAGTCGTGTCGCCAATTCGTTTGGCATCAACACCTCGTTTTATATAAGTAACCGGAGAGGGGCTGTTTGATAAATTGGGTAGTTGAATAGGCTGTGGCTGAGATTGAATTTTTAAGGGATATTGTATTTGTTCTTGAGACTGCTTCTGTCCGAATTGATAACCGGGATATATATGAGCATTCCCTGTATTAGGTTGCGAAAACCATTCGGCTTGTTGTTTCTGCGTCTGTTCTTGGAAAAATTGCTGCTGCCGCAACTGATTTTGATAAAACATATCTTGCTCATTAATGAGTTTTTGTTTATAGGATTCGGCTTGTTTCTGCGCCTCATATTGTCTGACAAGATCTTCAAAGGCTTCTTTGCTAAGAACAGGAGCTGTACTTTGGGCGGCATCGGATTTCGTTTTTGAAAAAACAGGAGGATTCGAATTAGCTTTAGTGCTTACTTCACTCCCAATATCGCTAAGATCGTAAGGGTCTTTCATAAAAATATAATGCTGACAATCTTGTCCTATCAAAACACCAGAATATTTACCGCTTTTGGGCTCTCCCAAGGCCCGGTCAATTTGCCATCTTAAGGCTTCGTCTTTAATTGAATCAAGAGTGATGATTTGGCCATCAAAGCTACCTCTCCCAACGTGAAGATCGCTCCATTTTCGTCGTGCTGCTTTATCTGTTCCGAATACCATCACACCAATCTTGTCTGATGTGTATTTCTTTTTCAACGGAGCCCCCCACCCTATTAAACCACCACCATTGGGACAATTAAACGAGCGAAGTCCGACTGGTTGAACATAAGAGGCATTATTGGGCTGATCTAGGACAAACCCTTCTGGGGGAGGTGGGATATTGTTTTTTTGCGCTACCTTGTCAAAAATATCTCCTTGAACTTCTTTGGCTGCCATTTGCTCGAAAATATTCGGCGGAGCGGGCAACTGCCAGTTAGGTTCGCTCCATTCTTTAAGCCCCGGTGGGAGGTATGGGCTTGTTTCAAAGGTTACCGTGCCTCCTTCGGGGTAAGCCCATTCTTCGCCTAAAATATCGGCTTTTATTCGCAACGGTTCTCCCAAAATAGTCTTCACCTGCTCTCTTGAAGAGCCTTGGCGTAGTGAACGCCACTTTATTCTACCTTCATTGATTTTATCGTTGGCCTTTTGCCTTTCGATGGCAGCCTTTGTTAATATTTCAGCCGATGGGGTAATATTAGATGAGGGTGTCATTTTGTTGACTTCAATGTTATCAACAATCAAACACGCGATAATCCACAGAGAAGTAACCGATAAAACACTAAAAAGAAGAATCAATAATAAGTGTTTGCGATTTTTTGGTAGAGCGATTTTGGGAGGTCTGTCTGTCTCTTTCCGGTGTGATTCGGATTCAAGCGAATTTTTTTCCGCTCTGAGCAAAAAAGCAAGAAACCCAAGAATAAAAATAACAGGTAGAGATCGCTGCAAAACCCAATCCCAATCTGTCCTGGGTTGAAACTTTTTGGCATACCAAACATTTTCTGTCGTTTTGAAGCTGCCTTTATGGGGGACATAAACGTATTTTGGTGCAGCAATAATAACCCAACAGACGATTAGAGTACCTATTCCGAGCGTTAATAGTTGTCGTTTATTCATCTTTTATCTAATGGGACTCATATTTTTCGAACTGGCGGTTGGCCACTCGTCGTAATTCAATAAATTTGATTTTTCTTTCCATCTCAGAACGACTAGGAGGGACAGTTGATCTTACCTCTTCGGCAATAGTAACGGTAGTCACATTATTTTTTATATTATGCTCAAAAAAGAATCCCATCCGTGTTAATCCTGTCAGATTTGACCCAACAAGCCCACCGTAGAGGGCGCCGGCACCAAATGCAGTAACCATATTCGTTCTTAGAATCATAAAGTCTTCTTTCTCTTCGGATGGAACTTCGATCAACTCCATTTCTCTGCCCGCTTGCCGCACAATATCCTTTGCTTCAGGAATCGAACACTTTAGTTTTAGCGAAAGGGTATTCTCGTGGCGTTCTTTGAGTCGGGCTAATCTGGCTTGCGATGATGCACATCCGCTTACTATAATCGCCATGCAAAGCAGGTAAGTGATTTTCTTCATATTGTGCCCATTCTGGTTGTATCAGAAAAAAACAACCGCTACATGATTCGTTTGAGAGAATTTGCACGAAAACAATATTATCTCCAACTGTATTTGAATATAGCATTGTTTTATGAACGTATCAAAATAAATGTGCATACCTTAGCCTGAGTGTTCTTTTGCCGTATGCAAGAGATAATTAGCTCATGCTAAGCGTAGAGAGAAAAATTAAGCGGGTTCTGGTGGCAAATATTAAGAAATACCGGATGCGTAGAAGATTAACTCAAGAACAGGCGGCGGAATTAGCAAGTATCACCTCGAAATATTGGCAAAGATTAGAAATGACCTCTCAGATTGATCTTCCTTCCCTCAAAGTCCTCTTTAAGATTGCGGATGTTTTGAATGTCCCGGCTTCCAAGTTGCTTCATAAATAAGACCTATTTTCAATTATGTAGAGCGAAGAGATTTTTTGCGTATTATGTTTATCAAAGTCCCTCGCTGTAATATATGTTACCCCCACGGCGGGAGTCCCAAAGGGGGGATTTCGGTTGTAGAAACCAAAAAATTGTGCAACCATAAGTCCGTCAGAATGATAAGACAGCCTTGATCCTGAAAGTTCTTTCTTTTATCCAGTTGGGGCTATTCTCCTTCGCGGCTAAACTTTCGTGTAGCCGCTTCGAAGAAATTGATAGTTTCCCATAGGTTTGACGGTTAGCGGAGCTACCGGCGATTGAAGTCCCGCTTATAGAAGTGGGACGAGGAAGTGGTTGAGCCTCTGGCGAAACCATTCAAAGTTTCGGCCGGTTGGGGCTATTCTCCTTCGCGGCTAAACTTTCGTGTAGCCGCTTTGTAGGAATTGACATTGCTCCGATCAGATTTGAACTGCTTGAAAAAGCGAAGGAGAATATTCCTACGAAGCCCCGAGCGTAAGCATCGGGGCGGACTAGAATCCCCCATTTTTTAACATTTCTACCCCGTGGAAAGTCGAAACACAGGTTGTCTTTCATAATGAACAATTAGCGATCGCCTTTGAAAAGTATTTAAAAGTTGGCTCTGGGCATGCTTTTTGAAAAAGCATTTGATTTGACCAAGCTCAGAACCGCTCTTAAGTTTCAAAAAGATCCGAGCCGACCTTGTTTTTGGAGCCTTTCGGCCTGCCATGAGATAATTTGTGTCCCGGCTGGAATTGGGTTTCGTTTGCCATTATTTTTTCATTATTTTAATGGGTTTATGATTTATTTTTCTTGATGCTAGAAAAATGATAAACTTACTAACATAATATAACAAAGGAGATGCAGATGAAACCAAAATGGCTTCTAATAGCGGCAGGTATTTTAATAAGTTCTTTTGTTTATGCTGATGAATTAAAATCTATTCCGGCTGACACAAAAATTATTTTTCAAGAGTATTCCTTGTATCCGTCAAAATGGTGGAAATATAGCACTATTTATGCCAGCGGCAAGGTTGAGTTTGGCGAGCTTGCTGATTATGTTGACCACGTTTCAATAGACGAAGTTGCTGAATTGGTAGGAATGTTCACAGAGACTGGATTTTTTAGCATAGAAGATAAGGACTTAATATGTAGTGAAGAGTATTATATCCTACATGTTCCGACGGTTGAGATTGCGCTAACCATGAATGGTAAGACTAAAGAAATTCATTATACGAAGCACCAAAGCTGTAAAGACAAAGCATACTTAGAAATAGAAAGATTAGCAGATAAAATAGACGCCATAATTGCAGCGACCGATTGGGTTAAAGAACAACGCAGAAAATTTTTGCCTGTTTTTGATGACCACAAAGGCCAAAATTGAATACATATCAATGAGTGACGAAATTATGAGCTAGTATGTGGCGGTACCTCGGATTAAAATTTAAATATTGTTCATTATGTTTGCTAAAAATTCATATTTGGTTATGGCAGGGATGTTCTTGCTGGTTAGTATTTATGACTACCAAGACAACACCCTAACATGCGCCGCCGTTCTTATTTGGTTTTCGGTCGTATTCTTTTTTTTCTGGTTGCTACACTTTCTAAAAGTAAATTACGCTAAAGATTATGCTCCGTTGTTGGTTCGAGAGTCCTCCTTAAAGTATCTCGTGTTTGGAATAATTTTATTTCCTTTTCATCTAATTAAATATTTATCCATTTTGGTGCAATCATTCGGTGGGGAAGAGTCGATATCCAAAGTGACGGACAAAATATTCATTGGCCAGCAGTTGTTGTGGTTTCATAAAAAGGTATTTGAGGATAGAAAAATTGGTGCGGTATTGGACATTACGATTGAAAACACCGAACCTTTTTTTATTGCAAGGGATAAATCAATTCAATATTTGAGGATTCCGGTATTGGATAAAACCAGCCCGTCGGTTGAACAGTTAAACACAGGAGTGCGATGGGGCTTACAACAAATATCCAAAGGAAGAAATCTATACGTCCATTGCGGGGCAGGTGATGAGCGGAGTGCAACTTTTGTTTCGGCGATTCTTTTAAGATGCGGGCAATGCAAAACATTATAAGATTCAATTGAGCAGATTCAACGTAGCCGCGCCAAGGCTAGGTTTGTAGGCAATCAACAGATGATTTTAGAGCAATGGCTTAGAGAGAAGTCCACGAACACAGCTTCTTTATGATTCTAATGTTCTTGGGGAGCATGTAATCCTGTCGGTGCCTTTATTGCATTCCTCGGCATTGGCACTAAGTCCTTGAATTTGAAGATATTCTCAATCTCAACGAGGATCTGGTTCCAACTAAATCCGGTTGGGGCTATTTTCCTTTCTTTTATTTTTTGCAAAAATAGAAATTAATTTCCATAATGTAAGACATGCTTAAACGACAATTGACACAACAATTGCGGGATCGATTTAAACGGTTTCCCGCAGTGGCTCTGCTCGATCCTTTGAGGTTGGTTCAAGGTGTATTTTTGTCAATCTCGCTAAATGTTTAGAGATTCTTTTGCGCTCTAACTAATTTAAAAAGTTGTATTGATTTGGATTAATGAAAAAGATGATCTGTTGCACGATGTGTTTCTGAATAGCAAAAAACATATTTGCGGTAAATAAGATTAATGCACAAGTTGTTGATGCTAGCCTGTATGTGTCAGGAGAAAAGTCGTGAGAACGTGTCAGGCATTATGTAGACGTATAAGGAATTATTTTTATGATGAAAAATAAATATTACGGTTTGTGGATCTTTTTTGTAATTCCGATTTTGACGGAGCTTTTAACGAGCAATCGATCGTTCTCTCAACTTTTCTCTCCGGGAGAATATTTATTCTTTGTGTTTGCGTACAGCATGCCAGTCTTTTTAATTAATGAATTGGGTGTTCGTTGGCGGTTGGGGATTATTGGGCTTTTTGCGCTTGGCTTGGCTTACGGTATTTTTAATGAAGGGATTATGGCTCAAACATTATTTATGTCGGGTTCCAATGTTCCGATTGCTGCTTTTGAGGGTTATTGTTTTTGGGGAATCAATTTGCCTTGGGCGGTAACGATACTGCCTTGGCATGCTTTATTTTCAGTTATTTATCCGATTGTTATTTTCCGGACACTTTATTCGAATGAATTTCAGCAGGCTAGATTTCCCTTATGGGGGTTGATCATTATGGCTGGTGTTTATTTTATTCTGGGCAGCTGTATTCATGTGGGGTTTAACTTAGGAACACCAATTCTTGCTATGTGGTTGTCTTGGGGATTGATTGCGGGATTGATGTGTTTGTCCAGAGGATGTCCATGTCAGCCGAAAATTCAGTGGCCCCAGGGACTTTTAAAGGAAAAATTGCCCGTGATGAGAGCATTATTGATTGGAAGTTTGTTGATTTTTCCATTGGTGAGTTCAGTGATTTTAGCGGAGAGGCATGTTTTGACAGTGGTGCATGTTGTCATGAGCACAACTTTGTATGTTGTTATATTTTTGATTTTTAAGAAGAAACATTGTTTTGATTTGCCTGTTTTTGCACTGATCGCGATGGGACATTATTTGACGCAAGCTTTAATCAGTATGGTTCTTTTTGGGCAAGATCCAGATCGTTTGCTGGGGGAGATAGTGGTTGTGGTTTTGTTAATTGTTTTCTTATCCTGTATTTTTCAGCAATATGCTCGCTTTAGAACTGCACAAAGCTAATGGAATAATCAGCAGCTGGTGTTTTAATGGGTACTTCTTATTTTGATATACGTAGCGTTTGTTGATTTTGTTGGCATTGATTACCTGCGGATAAGAGATGTGATCTTAGAGTATATTCTTGTTGGACAAGGTTGGTAAATTAATCGGATCTTTGATTGACAAAGACGAGACTTGTTCCTAGCATGATTGAACGAAAAACAGTCAGTAAAGAAAACTCGATCAATTGAGAAACGATAATGGGGTGTCCATGTTTCGTTTGCAGAGAGAGGTCGTTCTGTGAAATTATTTGAATGGGTCAAGCAGAATAAGTATCTGTTGTCGTGGTTGACAATTTTCCCGGGGTTGATTTTAGCATTTTTTATTATTGAAAAAATTGTCGGCGGCCAGAGTTGGGAAAGTGTCCCGTTTCATTCCGCATTAGAAACAATTGGCGCGATGTCAGCAATTTTGATGGCCGGTACGATTTTGCAAATGGCTGCTTATGAGCGCATTGGCAGAAATTATCAGTTTTTGGGTTTTGGTTTTTTGAGTATGGGTGTTTTGGATTTATGTCATGCCAGTGTCCCGCCAGGCAATGTTTTTGTTTTTTTCCACACAATATCAGTTTTTTTAGGCGCTTTTTGCATTGTTCTGACCGCATTGCCAATGCTAAGCAAAAATGCCCAAGGCAATCGTTTATTTGCCGCTTTTTTATTGATTATTCTTGGAGGAATAATTTTTTTGGGTTTTGTTTTACCGCAGTCCTTGCCTGCGATGTTGGCGCAAGGAGCCTTCTCCTCTACAGCAAAAATGCTCAATTTAGCCGCTGGTTTTTTATTTCTGGCTGCGGCCGCCTATTTTGCAATAGATTTCTTTAAAACAAAACAACAGGATCGTTTATTTTTTGTTGGGTTGGTGTTTCTTTTTGGGCTCGCTGAGTTTATTTTTGAAAATTCATATATTTGGCATTCCCAATGGTGGGCCTGGCATATTCTGCGGGCATTAGCGTTTGTTATGGCGATGGTCTATGTTGTTAATCAATTCCGTCGTGTCGCACTGGATCTTTATACGATTAAGGATAAGATTGCCGCGGAAAAAAAGATTCGAGAACAAAATCAGTTTTTAACCAATATGCTGGAAGCCCTCGCACACCCTTTTTATGTTATTAACGCGCATGATTATTCTTTAATTTTACAGAATTCAGCGGCAAAGGCTGCGGGTCCTGCTGGCGCAAAAACGTGTTATGCCTTGACGCATCTTCGCCAGACGCCTTGTTCTGGAGAGGAGCATGTGTGTCCGTTAGAGGAAGTGAAGAAAACAAAAAAACCAGTTGTCGTCGAGCATATTCATTGGGGCGCGGGCGATAAACCGATCAATGTTGAAGTCCGGGCGTATCCGATTCTTGATGATAATGGTCAAGTGGTGCAAATGATTGAATATTCAGTTGATATTACAGCTCGTAAGACCGCTGAGAAAGCGCTGGCGGCGGCTAATCAAGATTTAGATAAAAAGGTTAAGGAAAGAACATTGGAATTGGAACAAAAAGCCGCGGAACTTCAGCGCCTTAACAAATTTTTTGTGGGACGTGAGCTAACCATGGCCGCGCTTAAACAAGAAAACGCAGCGCTCAAGGCATCATTGGAAAAATCAGGTTAGGGGGGTGTTTCTGTGGAGAAAGCGCACAACAACTCTAAAATTGCTCAGGGTCTTGCCGCTTGTGTGATGATTGTTGGCATTATGGTTATGTGTGGCTGGATTTTTGATATTGGTATTTTGAAAAGCATTTTGCCGATGTGGGTCACGATGAAATTCTCAACGGCCTTGTGTTTTTTGATTAGTGGCATCACCATCATTTCTATTGCTAGGATGAAGAAATATCCGGGTCTTGCTCAGATTAGTCTTTCCATGACCACTATGCTTTTGATGTTGTTTATGGCCAGTCTTTTTTTATCTTCTTTTTTGGGAATGCGAACTGGGATTGAAGAATTATTTATTAAAGAAACACAAGAGGCCATAAGAACGACGGTTCCCGGCCGACCATCTTTGGGGACGATGATTAATTTTATATTGATTGCTATTGCCGGAATTGCGGCGATGTTTCGTTGGGCACAGTTGAAGGTGTTTTTAATGTTTATCGGTCGCGCGCTGATGGTAATCGGCGGGATTGCCGTTTTTGGTTATGTTTTGAACTTACCGCCGCTGTATTATGCTTTTGAAGGTTTAAGCACGGCAATGGCGTGTCATACCGCTCTTTTATTTATGATTATAGGGATGAGTTTAATTTTTCTCAGCAGCAAGGACTAGTGGATGCCGATTAAATATAAACTAATTGCTTTATTTTTTTCGGTGGCTATCATTCCGATTCTTTTTGTGAGCTTTGTTATTTTTTCAAATAATAAAATTGCATTGGTAGACAGCTATTTTTCGAAGTTGGACATCATTGCAGATTTAAAAAGAGATACGATTGAGGCTACTTTTGATGATTTAAAGGATAATGCGAGAATAGCGCAAGATTACTATAACATTAAAAAAAATCTGCCGATTGTAACGCAATATGCCAGTGATAGAGCTCACCCGGAGTATTTGGCCGCCAAGGCGATGTTAGACGGTCAATTGCACGCGTGGCTGAAGGTTAAAGAAGAGGTGATGGATTTAATGCTGGTCAGCCCCCAAGGCAAGGTTGTTTATGTCGCCAATAAGCAGCATAGCCAGTATGATTTGGATCATATTTTGCCAGACCCAGAGGGCAAGGCTTTTATTGAAGGGAAAAGGGATCTTTATATTAGTGCCATTTATGAGAATTCCGAGATTGAATTAGGGTATAAATATGGGATTTTAGTGACAGCGCCGATTTATGATTTTGATAAAAACTTTATTGGTGTTTTAGCCTTTGAAATTAATATGGATCCGATTTATCGCTTTATTCAGGATACCACGGGTTTAGGCAAGACAGGTGAGACGTTGTTGGTCAGAAAAGAAGGGGATCATGTTTTATTTTTAAATCCTCTTCGGCATGACTCGCAGGCGGCTTTTGCTAGAAAAGTATTTTTCACGAGCCAAGCGGCCAAACCTGCACAAAAAGCAGTTGAAGGTCAAAATGGTTCGGGCCGGTCAATAGATTATCGGAATAAGGCGGTGTTGGCTGCGTGGCGCTATATTCCTATGCTTAACTGTGGATTGGTTGCCAAGATTGATCAGAGTGAAGTTTTGGAGCCGATTATTGTTTTGCGAAACCTTGTTTTTATGATTTGTTTTATTGCATTGGTTTCATTAAGTTTGACGGCTTTAGCGACGGCTAATTCGATTGCTCACCCGATAGAAATGTTGCGTCGGGGAGCCCAGATCATTGGCGGTGGAAATCTTGAACATCAGGTTGCTACAGATCTGCCTGATGAAATTGGCGTGTTGTCGCGAGATTTTGATGTGATGAGAATAAAGTTAAAAGAGTTTAATGAACAATTGGAGCAAAGGATTCAAGAGAAGACTGGGGAGCTTACGGCGTCTCTGCAGGAATCAGAGGAAACAAAGAGAGCTGTTTTGAATTTGATGGATGATGTGGAGAAAACGAACAGTGAGCTTAAAAGTGAAATCGCTACTCGCAAAGTTATTGAGGAAAAAGTTTTGCGATTGTCACAAGCGGTAGAACAAAGTTCGGCGGTTATTGTCATTACAGATCCCAAGGGGAATATAGAATATGTCAATCCGGCTTTTGAAAAAGTGACCGGGTATACAGCGCAAGAAGCTAAAGGGCAGAATCCGCGTATTTTAAAAGCAGGTGATTATGGGGCCGCTTTTTATAAAAATCTTTGGGACACGATTACAGCGGGCAAGGTTTGGCGGGGAGAATTTCATAATAAAACAAAGTCTGGCCAATTGATTTGGGAAGCCGCGTCAATTAGTCCAATTCAGGATGAAAAAGGAAATATAACGGCTTTTGTGGCGGTTAAAGAAGATACAACTGAGCGGCGTAATAAAGAAGATCATTTGCGGATTTTGACAAAGGATCTAGAGCATTCAAATAAGGAGTTAGAACAATTTGCTTATGTCGCTTCGCATGATTTGCAAGAGCCGCTGCGGATGGTGGCCAGTTATACCCAGCTTTTAGAGCGGCGTTACAATGATTTGATCGATGAAAAGGGTAAGCAATATATTTATTACGCGGTCAATGGCGCGCAAAGAATGCAACAGTTGATCAATGATCTTTTAATGTTTTCGCGAGTGGGCACCAAGGGTAAAGAGTTTAAAGCAACGGAT
>JACKFI010000024.1 GCA_020632555.1 Candidatus Omnitrophota bacterium
ATGAATGTTTGCAGCGTGAATGGTTTTCCTCTCTACTGGACGCGCAAGTTGTGATCGCTGATTGGCGCCTGCACTATAATACCCAGCGACCTCACAGCTCGTTAGGCTACAAAACTCCGGCAGCCTTTGCTGCCCAATATGCTACCCAAATTCAACCTGCTCTGACTCTCATTCCTACTGGACTCAAAAACTAAAGCAGGTCAGTTTTTCCTGCGCTATCTCGATATTCTCGATGAAAAAGCCGAAGCCAAAGCCCGTGCCGTGAAGAAGGATTATGAAACCACGCTCCCCGCCCCCTATCGCTGGCGGGATTGGGCGGCTCCCTACGACCGCAGCAAAGAAGCGAATGAAATCATCAAGAACAAGGAACAAGGCTGGAAACGCTGCGAACTGGACAGCAAAAGCCTTGGGGCTTATCTTGAATGGGTCAATGACGATTTATTTCCCTTCCTCAAAGCCTTGAAAGACAAGCGTAACGCAACCGAAAAACAGAAGATCGTCTCTGAAATCTTTATCACCAAAGAAAAGACCATCCTGACGAGCGTCAACAACTTGCAGGATGCGCTTGATAAAGTCCACGCCATTGGGGAAGCCTCCATCAGCCAGCAACATATCTTCCCCATCTCGCAAGCCTTTGAAGGGTTGTTGCCAAGTTTGGGTGAAAAGAAAAACGATGGTGGGCAGTTCTTTACTCCGCGCGAGATCATCCGCTTGATTGTGGAAATCGTCAATCCACAGTTGGGCGGCAAGGTCTATGATCCCTGCTGTGGTACAGGCGGCTTTCTGATCGAAGCCTATAAGCATTTACTCGAACAAAACCCCACCCCAACCCAGGTGCAGGAACTCAAAACCGAAACCTTTTGGGGACGTGAAGACGCCGATGAAGCCATCCCAATTCTGCTTGCCAACATGGTCTTGCATGATATTGACCAACCGCGTGTTTGGCATGGGAATACCCTTACAAACGCAGTCTCATATGGCGAGTTGTTCAAGGGCGCTCCAAATACCTATGACACCATCCTGACCAATCCACCCTTTGGAAGCAAGGAAGGCAAGTCTGCACAGGCTGCGTTTGCTTATAAAACAGGCAAAGCGCAAATCCTATTCCTACAACACATCATTGACAGCCTTGCCGAAGGTGGAACGTGCGGCATGGTGATCGACGAAGGCGTTTTGTTTCATACCAATACCGCCGCCTATGTGCAAACCAAACGCAAATTACTGAATGAGTGTGATTTATTCTGCATTGTCAGTTTGCCCAATGGGGTATTCGTCAACGCAGGCGCAGGCGTAAAAACAGATTTGCTTTTCTTTACGAAGGGTAAGCGTACTGAAAAGATTTGGTACTACGACATGACCTTGACGGATGATTTCCGTCCACGCAAGGTAAACAAAGGCAATCCGCTAGAATTGAAACACTTTGACGATTTCAAACGTCGCTTCGCCCTGCCAGATGGTCACAAAGATAAGGTCAGCGAACGCAGTTGGTATCTTACCCGCGAAGAAATCGAAGACAGAAAGTATGATCTGAAAGCCGTCAATAACAATGCGCCTGATTTTACCGACAAGAGAACGCCCGCCGAGTTATATAAAGTTATTCAGGACGCGCAAAAAGAAATCGAGAAGGAATTGGCTGAATTGATGAAGGAGTAAATTGTGAACAATACAGGTAACAGGTCTTTCTTTGAAAATGCCAAAGCCCAATTATGGGACAGAATTTGGGAAATATTCTTTGGAATACTTGCCATATTATTCGGGCTTAGTTTTATCGACACTTTTGGCATCTATATCCTGCTTATTGTTCTTGTAGGTTTCCCCATTGCTGTAATTGCTCATAATACAAAACTCTTCCCTGTCATTACTTTATTGATCGGAGTGGCTTTTGGCATGGTAATCGGGAGCCAATGGCTTTTTGTTAATACGAACCTACCGATTAATGCAAATCCAACAGAAGCATTAATTGAACAATATCAAATCGTGGACGAAGAACAATCAATCGGGCTTGACGAAAAGATAAGTATCTTAGAGGGATTTGCAACAATACGATGCACTTGGGTATATGAAGGTCTGGGCTGGGCGGATTGCGAATTCACTGAGGCAGGACAGTCCGTAAGGAATATTACACTAAAGATTGAAAAGGATTTTTCTGTAACGATAAACGGTAAGGTTTATTCCATCGTTTTATTGGATGCAACTTATGAACAAGTAAGGATCAAAACGATATATATTCCGCCCTCCTTGTACACACCTACACCGTATCCATCAAATTAATTAGAGAGATTTCTATGTTATTTAAGTTCCTCAGACAATATTTTCGCGACGATGAATTTGAAGCGAACAAAGCACAACTTGCCGAAAGCAAAGCCCTACTTACGGAATACAGGGGTTTCATTCAAGATCAAAAGTCGGCATCGGAAGAAGAAGAAAAGAAAAAAGTCGATCCTGATTTTTTGGTGATGATCTGGGCATCCATTGGGCTGGCGCTAACGCTAGGAGTCGAGGCGGCATCGAATTTCCCAAAAGTCAATAGTAGTAGCCTCAAAGATTTTGGGGTAAGCGAGATTACATGGCTGATTATTGCCATGTATGTCATTTTTTATGTTGTCTACAATGGAATTTTTGCCATTTCTCTTACATTCGATTATGCCAAATTGAAAGACGATGACAGATACCAAGATTTTGCAAAAACCTTATTTGCAGGTATCATTCTTTTATTTATTGGAGTAATTGTCATTGCGCTGTTCGGAACTAATTGAGGAAACAAAGGAGATCAACATGGAAAACAAAAAAGGCACCTCTACTTTCGTACTTCTGCGAAAATATGATTACGAAATAAATCGATATAAGAAGTCAGTCGAAGTAACCGGACGGAGGCGGTACAATCCGTTAGCGTTTTTCAGAAAACAACAAGACCCCCCACTAGTGGCTCTAGTATATGGTGATGCAGGGACAGGAAAGCATGAGATCGGTCAATTCCTTTACGATATTTGCTTAGATGCAAACATAAAAGGCGTCCAGATTGACTGGAATGAAGAGTATAAAAAATATCCCGACTATTTTCACGACAATCTTAATGTTGAGCATTACATCAACATTATGTACACTTTTTTCAGAGATGAGGGGTACGGAAAATATTTTAATGATTACGAGAAGATATCCGGCCTCCTAATGGATGCAGAAAACAAGGTTTTTAATGAGATCAATAAAGTAAGTGGGGTGCAACAATCCCCAGACGAATTTAGAGAGCTCCGTAAATTTACCGCCAGAACAGTACGAACTCTTGTTGGAATTTCTTCGCTTGGACCCGCTTACGGAATGATCCCAGAATCGTTTAAAGAAACGGCGGATGAAGCAATTTCAGAAACTATCATGGCAGCAGCAAAAGGTCTGGCGAAGGCACGGCTTGCACAAAAAGAATATGATGTGTACTTAAACGGTACAGAACGGCTTGTTCATAGTTTTGCGGCAGGAATAAAAAAGGCGTCCCGCAAAAAAACACTAGCAATAAGACTGAATCACTACGAAATAATTTTTAATTCAGATCCATGGTTAAGGTATTTAATAAGTCGCACAGGCTCATCGACAATATGGATAATTGTGGGGCACTCTACGGAATTGCTCGCAGAAGAATACCGTAGAGATATGAATTTAGGACGTAGTTTGATAGACATTAAAATGAAATCCCTAACACTAGAAGAGATCGAGGAGGTCATAAACAATAATTATTCCAAAGAAAGAAAAGCCACTCCTGGAGAGATAAGAAAGATTTATGAGGCAACGCGGGGCACTCCTCTTGCTTTACGAATGGCAATGGAAATATGGCAACCCGGCAAGAATGATGTTGAAGTATTGCGGGAAGGTGACGTTCATTCAAAAATTGTAAATGCTGTCTTCGAAAAAATATTGCTCCACAGGTTAGTTCAAGCAAATGATTTAAAACATCTTCAGGCAATAGCTCTTTGCTATAAACCATCCATCGATATGTTGAAATATATTACTGGAAACGAAAAAATAAACGAAACTATTTCCCATCTTTCAAAAAAGTATTCCTATCTTTTTGTGACTGAGGATGAATTAATAGAATCAGTAGTTTATTGGCTAAAAGAAGATTTCTTAGAAAGAATAAACGATAAAGAATATATCTCTATTGCAAGTTTGGCAATGGAATGGTGTTACACATCACTGTTGGAATTCGAATCTGAATATGATGACCTTGCTGAAAGCGTCAAACGCGAGGAGTGGAAGATAAGAGCACTTGCTGCAATCTACCATTGTTTTTGGATAGAAAATAACAGGTCGAAGGCTATTCTCGATGATATTTTGCGCGCCTTATTGCTGTTGCCACAGTCAACCGTAATGATAATGTTATCTCAAACATGGAAGATACTTGGTCCCCTCGCAGAAAAAAACGTAACCCTTCAAGAAATGTTGAGCTCTTTTCAACGCGGTATTACAGGTGTTGTATACAATAGGGATTTTCCAACCACAACAAGCAAAGTAAGTCTTGATGGTAACAGCATCGTTGTAACCAATACAGGAGGCGAAGTCTTAGCTAACATTAAACCATACTCAACAGAAAAATCCCTGGAAATTTTGCACGGGTTCGAGTCTGGTTTGGAACAAAATTCTGCGCGATGGCGTGCAATTCAAATTGCAAAATCCCGATTTTATGCATCTCAAATGAACTTTAAAGAATCGACAATGCTTTTAGATTTAATAAAAGGTTCCATTGATGCCAAGAAACTAAAAGGTACTGCCGAAATCCTAAGAACCGCATACGCAATGCTTGGACGAGAGATCTTAGGGTCCAGTTCCTCACCTAAACTATCAATCAAGTGTCTATTATCCGCACTGGATCTTTCAACAAAAGAGGAAGATATTATTAATGTATACTTTGACCTAATTGAGGCATATTTTTCAGAAGGAAATTTCGAAAAGGTTATTGAAGTTGCGAACAAAGCGATATTGATACGGCCAGAGACAGCTGAGCTCTATAACTACAAAGGCATAGCCTTATCTAGATTACATAGAAAAGACGAAGCTGCTTCTATATACAAAGATGGGTTACTGCATGGGACAAGCCCATTTACAAAAGCAATTATTTTATCAAATCTCGGCGTCTTATATGCAAACGCTGGAAGATTTGATGAAGCTGAGGAACAATACGACGCAGCGTTAAACCTCGAGCCGAACTTATCTGTTACTCGTGTATGTAAGAGCATGCTTACCTTGGTAAAAAATCCAGACTTAGCGCTTAAGGAATTAAAAAATGCTGTTGCGGTTGTGCGGGTATTGGACAATGCTTTTATCAATAATGTGTTAACTATCCTCTCAAAATCTGATAACGCGACTGCGATAGAAATCCTAGAAAGCATCTTGTCAAATTCAAAACGATCCGCAGCAAGCCCTTATGTTCTATCTGCATTCCATTATGAAATCGGGCGTCGATACTTGGATGAACGCGACTTAACTAAAGCCGCCAATTACATCGAAAAATCAATTCAGATTATGCCACGATTTTTCCCCTCGTACTTTTTATTATCGCAAATCTACAATGACTTAAAGAAGTTTGACCAATCGAGAAATATTACATTTCGCGGTATTCAGTTAATGAGTTTCAAGATGCTCAGTGATTTTGCAGTAACAAATCTTGCTTATATAGGCAGCAATATGTCCACAAAACAAATAATTAGGCAAGTAAAGGAGGTACAAAAATCACAGAGAAGAACCGCTGAAGAATATATAAAAAGGGGCGCCGCCGAAATGATATCTGGTCACTGGGACCAAGCGATTTCTTACTTTCAATTAGCTGCAAAGGACGGGCGTGATCAATTTTGGCCGTATTTTTTGCTTAGTGTGGCTGAGTGGGGTCGAAATAAATTACCTTCTGCAATTAGATATGCAGAAAACATGATAATAAAATTACATGAGGGCGAGCGAGGTTTTGCTTATAATCTCTTAGCCACTTTATATGAAGAATCTGGGAAAATTAGCGACGCAATTGATAATTATAAAAAAGCACTTGATGATTATAAATTTGATCAATATGCTAATTCAGTTGCACGCTCTTCAATCTTATATAACCTAGGACTTTGCCAATACAAAGCAGGAAATGATACGGAGGCTTTTGAGGCTTTTAATCAATCCTATTTGTATGATCCAGAGAGCCCATCAGGACGTCTCAGTCATATTTTGTTACTATTGCAAAAAGGAGACTTTAGCGAAGCAAGGTTGGAATTCAGACGGTTAGAGGA
Source organism: Candidatus Omnitrophota bacterium (assembly GCA_020632555.1). Classification (GTDB taxonomy): domain Bacteria; phylum Omnitrophota; class Gorgyraeia; order Zapsychrales; family JANLHA01; genus JADLGJ01. The sequence continues at coordinate 6,255 of JACKFI010000024.1, forward strand.
TGGCATTTCTTTGGACTCAAAGATCGATACCTTTAATCAAAAATGGAGAAGCCCAGAAATAGCCCAAATATACAAAGGGTTTGTAACCGCACATCTAATTCAGCCTGTTTTCCATGCCGCCTTATTCGTAGACGATAAAGAAACTATTCAAAGCATTCTGGACTACCTGGGAAAGGATGCAGAGAATTTAGTAGACATTAATCATCCAATATTCAGTCTCTCACCAGAAAGCACGAGCTTAGCACTACTTAGAAACAAATCGGAAAACAATCAATTACCTTCTCTAACTGCCGAATCCATTGAATAACAGATGGTTATAATCTCTGCAACCTGTTTGTACATACATGTCTCATAAGGGTAAACACCCGCAACAACCATTCCGCGTGAAATTGCCAAAAGCAAAACAAGGAACGAAGCGCCGAACTCCGTGCAATGACGTTGTGTACGTGAGATATAATTTAAATATGAGCCGAACAGCCGCCATTACAGGCAGTCAACTCAGCGATGCCTTGCGCGCGCTGGATGTCAACTTTATTCTGGGTGGAAAAAGCGGACAATCCTTCCTGCACAAGTCCCCTGCGCGTCTCATTGCCGCCCTCGCCGAAAGCGAAGAATCGCGCCTGCGCCTGTCGCTCATTCCGCTCTTTCTCGAACACCCCGAATTCGCCGCGCAGGTCAAAAGCGCCGCCAAAAAACTCTCCCCGTCCGCGCGGCTCACCCTGCAATGCTATTACACTGCCGCCGTCTGGCTGGGGAAAAAATACCAGCCGCATCCTTCCCTCCCCGATCATTTCTCGCAGGAACTTGGCTTGACTTTCACCGAAGACGCCGATCAAAACCTGCGCGAACTGGCAGACCGCCACAAGGAATTGAGCGGCAGGCGGGTCAATTGGCTTGGCACCTACCAACATGCCGCGCACGTCTGGCAAAAGGGGCTGGAGTATCGGCTTGAATAACCCGAAAGCCTTGCACATGGAAACAAGAAGCACACCTATCCGCAACCATTCCGCTTGAAATTGCGTAGAAGAAGCATGACAACCAACGAAAGGAAACTTCCATGAACGAAGGACAAAATTACTCGAACCAAAGCGTGCTGCCCACCA
>JACKFI010000025.1 GCA_020632555.1 Candidatus Omnitrophota bacterium
GTGTCGGACCAGTCGCCGTCTAGATTGCTTTCGCCCAGCGCCCGGTCAATCTGCACGATGACGTTGACCTGTTCGCTGCTGCCCGCCGCTTCCATCTCGTTGAGGTCCAGCAGCCCGGGCAGCTCCAGGTTATTGTCCGCGTCCATGTAGACGAGGATGGTCCAGTCGTCCAGGGTGGCGTCGTAGGTGGCGGTAGGCAGCGGGGCGCTGGTGGGCGGCGGCGTAGGGCTGCGTAATGCAGGGGTGGGTGGATTGGGGATGGATGCAGAAGTGGGGAGGGAAGGAACAGTTGTAGGCAGCGGCGTCGCCTGCCCAAACCCATCACAACCCACTAAAAACAAGTAAACGAGTAGCAAAACAGTAACAAAACGCATTCGCAAAGCACACATACAACAATTATCCACAGATTACCCAAATTGGCGCAAATTGCGCTCAGATTTTCCTTTCACGCGGTTGACTGGATAACATTGCTTGTATGCTTCTAAACCGTGGAGGCGTCACGAGAATTAAGGAGTAGACACTTTAGGAAGTAATTTTGCCAAGATGATTTTGGCTATAGATCTAAGCCCAATTGGTTGTTCGAAGTCGGATACAATTTCTAGCAAAATTTGGAGTGTCGCTTCATCGAAAGTTTCAATCTCATTCATACTTTGGATAATGTCATATTTTGAAATAATGGGAAGTGTAGGATCTTCGAGTAATTTCAATTGCCTTTCACCGAATCGCCGCATTTCTCCAAGATTAATCAGATGCAGAATAAACTGATTTCGCTCCCAATCTCGTTGTTTTTGGTCTTCTGCTAGTTCCCATAAGATAGGTGTTAGTTTTTCCGTCAGACCTGCCTCAATTAACGAAATAATTGCTTCGTTTCCTTCGTGTTTAATCAGAGATAAAAGTGCTTGTTCACCATATGCTTGATGTTCTGTACGTAATAATTCGTCTGCAATATATACTTTTTGCCAATTTTCAGTTTGATCATCAGTGACAAGAGCTAAGAGAGTATTTTTAGCATCGCCTATATCATAAGTTTTAAATAACATTACACTTACATCTGCACGTACAAATGGTGAAAGATCTGAATCCAATCTCATATCCTCCAAAACTTGCAGGGCGCGTGCCTTAAAGTCGGATTTACTGATAAAGGCACAGATTAGATAACGAGACCATTCTTCTATATTTTTATCAGTTGCTATTTGAATAAGAATTTCTACTAATTGTTCATCCAGAGGGGATAGTCGAATTAAATAATCCAGTATTATTGTAGTTGGTTCGTCATCATCATTCGCATCGGGTTCACGAAGTAAAGCTAACAATATATCTTGCGCCACCTTATTTTGACCTATTATGCCAAGAGCGTAAGCTGCTAATGATCGAGATTCTTTATCGAGTTTGTTATTTATCGCTAGAGAGTGAAGGCTTAAAGAGGATTTAGATAAGCCATGCCATTGAAGTAAGCTGTTAATGGATCTTATCCGAATTAAAGGTTCTTCCTGCTCATCATTTAAGATATTTTCTATTTGGGTAAATGCGACTTCATCGAAATGCTTTATCTTTGTTAACGCTTCTAAAGCACCCAGCCGATTTTCTGAATTATTATTTTTATCAGACGCTAAATCGATCAAGGTATTGGCGATCTTATCTGCTTGGTTAGCCTCCTCTAAAACAGCTTTGATTTTATTGAAGCCCCATTGCCAAAAATCCCAATTACCCCCTTCTTCTACTAGAGAAATAAGCAAATTAGGTTCTTGAATTTTTTGCAACGCTTCATGGATATAGTCTCTATTTTCTGATCGGTACTTGCTAGGGAGAAAATCAAGTCCCATTGAATTAGCAAAGACGTTTTTCATTAAAGCCAATGCCTTTTCCCTTGAGGAAAGAATAGCATATAGTCGAGCCATTCTGGCTAAGTCTTTGGTTGATAGTTCCTCTTCTTTTTCTAATAGGAGCAAGGCTGTTTTTAAATGATTTTTCCATTCTCCGTTATTATATAAATGAGCTTTCCATTCTATAAGTTCTTCTATAACATTAATTCGAGTTGATAAACTCACTTGAGAATTGAGGCTCAAATTTATAAAAATTCTTACACCATCCAAGTTACCTTCTAAAAGGAAAGCATTACCTATTTCAACTTTTATGCGCTCGTCAAGCGCAGAGTTTTTAACTAGGGCGATTAAACCATTTATAGCCTGATTGTTCTCTCCCAATGCCGCTAGTATGTTTATAGCTTCATAACTTGCAAGGCTGTCTTTATTTATTATATTAAGCAAACGCTCAATAATTTCTGTTTCTAAATCGTGATCTAATTCAACACGATCACCTAGAACTTTTCCACAGAAAAATAAGTGACGATAAAAAACAAGTTCAAATTTATCTTGATCCCCAGCCCTCAATATTTTTTGTACCAGAGTCGTGGAGATTTCATCATAGTCGTTGAGATGCCCAAATAACAAAAGTAGCACTTCTCTCCAAATAGGATCATGCAAATGCTCCTTAACAATCTCCCAAAAAGCGTTAACCCCTCCAGTTACACATCGCTTAAATATATCTCGTGCAGCCAGAAACTCTTGAAATGTAGGATGAACAAACTTATATCTTCCCTGTCCATGTTCAATTAACAATCCCGTGCGGGCTTTGGTAAATGAAATAAATGCTTTAGCTTCTTGAAAACTGCTTTCTTGATCAAGTCTTAACCTTTTATTGGAACTTAAAAAACTTGCAACTTTCTGCTCTAGCGCACCTTGTTTAATTTCAATCACGCGACCTCCTTCATCTTGTTTAGCTTGCATCCAATAAGCTAATTGTTCCAAAAGTCGCTCACGTTGTTTAAAATGAGGAGCATTAATATCAGCTATGTCTAATTGTCTTGCTTGGTCTCGCGTTGTTGTTAGAGCTGTTATACAGTCAGCATATAGTTTCACACGTTCATGAGGGAGTATAGCTTTCACTTTGTGGATAAGGGCAATAATTGTTAAAAGGAGTGGGTTTTTTGCTAAGCTATGAATACGAGGCGTAAAAAAAATATCTCTTAAAAGCAGAGTCGCTTGCATTTTGGCTCTGGCTACATCTTTTTCGTGAACTTCATACCAGCGACCAACAAATTCAGTTATCTCTTCTTCGTTTAACGGTAAAATTGAAAAGTGCTTTGCATGGTAGTTACTAATAGACGCTTCATCATAGCCAACAATCCGTGAAGTAAGCAAGAACCGATTCCCTGTAAATCGATTCATGAATGAAGTAATGATTTTGACAAGATTGTGACGGTCTCCTATAGTGCCTAATTCATCTAGACCATCAAAACAAACACAACACTGCTGCTGGTCAAGGGCGTTGCGAAAAAAATTCGATGGTAATTCTAAAGACAGGCTTTCTTTCGCATGTGTGTTTAGGTAATCAAGTAATGAGTAGTCACTTTCCCTAGTGTTCTTTTTCGATACAAAATCATGAAGATTTATAAGGATCGGTAAACGTTCCTCATTCAGTTCTAATAGGTTGGCGCGATTTTGAGCAAATGCTAAAACAATGAATCTGAGCAGAGTTGTTTTGCCAGTACCTGGATTTCCTAAAATCACAACTTGCAGATTCTCTTTTAGCACTTGCTTAATAGTTGTTTGGTATGTCGAGCTGTAAGGGATTTTTGGTTCAGGATAAATATTTTGTGAGGTTATTGAGGAGTTATCTTGGATTGATTCTATACGTAAGGGTACAAAAACACTCTGAAGTCGTACCGGCTGTTTTTTTCTAAAATCAGGGATACCAACGAATTCGATATCCTGATAACGTTCTGTAATTTGTCTCAAATACAGATTCTTGTTGTCTGTTATTGGTGGACGTTTATTTTTCCATAGAGCTTGATCAAGTAGCCATTCCCGATATAGTGGCTCTAGAAAAAGTTGATCTTGAAAAGTATGTAAAAACTGTGTTACCGCCGTTTCAACCTCATGACGTGGTGTTAAAATAAAACCTTGATGTTGAGCTATTTTTATGCAGAGGTCAGTAATATGAGGGATGTTTGCTTGTTCAAAAGTAGCAAACCTTTCGATCTGGTCTGCAAGAGATTCAAAGTCTGAACGTAGAGGAGTCAAAGCTTGAATATCAGTTGTTAAATTGAATACTCTCTGCAAATTTGCTTCAACAACACTAGGTGAGCCGTGTTTAATGAACGAATTCTGAGCAGCTGCGAATGCTCCCTGAAACTGTTGCCACCTTTGATTAGCCTCATCATTTTGATTGAGGAGTGAAAGAGCATTTTCCAGCCATTTCCAAATAGGTTGCCCCAAAATATCAACTGTTTTTTCCCCAATATAGGCTAGTCCACCTTCAATGACACGATCTATAGCTTTATCTGTCACACGGAATAAGATTAGTCCAATAATAAAGCCAACTGTCATTAATAAATTGCCCCTTCTTTAGGTATATAGCAATTGAGCTACTAAATATTATCATTATACTCAATAAAACATTTCTTCTCGACAGATAAAAACATAATTATTTCTCTCCACACACTTTTTTAAACTGGCAAGCTAACTGTAAACTCTGTGCCTTAACCGAAGATGTTTTCGATAGAAATATAGGCGTTATCCTTACTATGGATTGAGCTCATGCTACAGATAGGAATGGTAATGGGAAACGGTCGCATTCTCTTTCTCTAAATTCCCTATATTCCTCACTAAAAAATACTTCATTGAAGAAATTTTTCGTCTGTTGGTAACGCAATGGGACCGTAAATAATTTTTAGGCTCTGTGTCGTACCAACATGCCTTCAAAAATAATTTTTGAGGGCGTTGTCGTACCAACATGGCCTCGTAGAAAACTTTTTGAGGCTGTGCGCTACCAACATGCATCCGTAAAATAATTTTTAGAGGCGTTGCGGTACAAACACGACCTCGTAGAAAGTTTTTTGGGGCGGTGCGCTACCAACATGCATCCGTAAAATAATTTTTAGAGGCGGTGCGCTACAAACACGAGCCCGTAGAAAACTTTTTGAGGCGTTGCGGTACGAACATGACCTCGTAGAGAAATTTTCAGGGCGCTGCGGTACAAACATGTGCTTGTAAAAAATTTTTAGGGGCTTTGTGGTAGCAACATGGGCCTGTGAGAAAATTTTCAGAGCCATGGGGTAACAACAGCTGCCCCTCGCTGTTTTTGCGCCAGCGTACACCACCAACCCAAAATCCCCCCTTCCCCATTCCTATGACCAGCGTGCTATTTTTTGCCGCAAACGGCTTCGGGTATGCTACCTCCAATCGTTTTTATCTCTTGCCGAAAATCCCAATTTTCTGGCAGCCAACAATCTATTTGATTTAGCCACACAGCAAATGAAGGTGGAGCGCTGTAAACACCTCTGTGACCTCTGTGACCTCTGTGGCCATCTTTCAGATAGAAAA
>JACKFI010000026.1 GCA_020632555.1 Candidatus Omnitrophota bacterium
CGTACGTTCATAGAAGAACCTGATCCCGCACAAGGCAACTCGTAACGTACTGGGAGAAACATGCTTGTCTTTTGAAAGGTGCAGAAAATATTGGCGAAGTTCTTCTTCTGTGATCTGGTCTGGAGGCTTTCGATAATATTCCGCCAAATGTCTCACTGCACGTACATATAGCAGTTGTGTGCTTTTCGACAAACCGTGCAGTTGCAGATCCTCGATCATTCTTGCTCGTAACGCGTTCATGGCTATACCTCCTGTATAGAATGGAAATCCGATACAGTTAATATAGCCCTGACTGAGGCTGTTTATGATGAGCCTATTTGCAAGTTTTTTATGGGGGAGAGCTGCGCGAAGCGCTTAGTTCAACTACTCTTGTGCGACGGTTTTGTACTTATTTTAGTCATTAAAGAGCTCAAAATAAGGTACTTTTCTCATCAAAATTGTGACGCATAATAATTGTCGCCGGGGTAATTGACCTGTATAATCAACCAAGTCGCTCACCCACAGGGTGTTTTTACCAGATAGGATTTTGGGCGAATGGATTTACTAAACCTACAACTTAATTCTCCAAATATTCAAGTTGCCATACGAACATTAACAGTCGGTGGTTTTATCTTGGAAAATTTTAAGCGCTCTCCAGGATATGCCCTATTCTTCATGTCAAGGCATGATGTATTTGGAATTAAGCAAAAATACTGTTTCGCCCTTTTTGAGAATAAACCGGGGTCAACTCAAATCCAAACAGCTACAATTGCGGCAAGCCACAATAAGGCAGAACTTGTCATAATCAGTCCAGTTGTCATTAAAGAAATCCCTAATATCGAGTGGAAACGCTTTCTAAACTTATTTGGAGGACCGGTTAATAGTTACACACCCCTCGAATCAGATTTCGCAGAACATCTAATGAAGTTAGCGTTCAATAAATTACCAACTGGGCTTACAGGAAAACCAGATGATTTATTTGAGCTCTATATTCAACGTGCCTTTGAATTTATTTTTGGATGCAAAGTACATCGTTATGGACAGGAAAGAAGATTTGAAGCTCGCCCAGACGGCATCATTATCCAAGATAAGACTTTCTCTTCCATATATGATACTAAGGCATATTCAAATGGATTTGAAATAACATTGGATTCCATTCGGCAATTTAGTTCGTATACTTCGGATTTTCGAAGCCGCTACAACCATTTTTTTGATCTACATTCCTTTATAGTAGTATCTGGGAAATTTCCACATACTAAAAGGACCCTAGAAAACAAATCTCGGCAATTTTTATCTGAAGCGAATATTCCCCTCGCCTTTATTACGGCAGAAACAATTATCTCAATTATTGATCTCTTAGCAGATTTCCCCTCAGCCAGACGCTCAATAAACTGGAGAAAAATCTTTGTAAACCCAATCATAGTTCCCGATCTAGTACAATCCGAATTAAAACTAATTTCAAAAGATAAAATTATTGTGGAGGGAAAAATCTAAAATGGGAACATCAACTAATCAACGATCGCCACGAACGCCTAACTGGAAAGCAGTTGAAGTCACATATACGCACCCCGGAGCTACTGTTCAAAGGACCGCACAAGAGATTTGGCGGGCAGCTGCTAATGAACCGGATGGTGGACTAATTAGCACGTTAAGCAATCCAATTATTGCTCAATGTATTGATGTCGTGCAAAAATCTCAGTCTGCAACAGATGCAGCGCAAAAAGTAAGGCGGTTGCTCGCATTATCAGGTCAATCCTCACTTGCCGGTGAGATCGCACAAAGAGCCTCTATCATTGCGCATGAGACAAAAGGAAATCGTGCCAATGCTTTTGTCCGTTCCCTTTTTTCTGAAGCTAGCAACTATTTAGTATCAAGAGATTTACCTGGTTTCGTTGGACTAGCAGATAAAGTCAGAACTGTTCAAAATGCAGCCGTATTAAAGTCAGCAATTATGAAGGAAGTTTCTTCGAATGTTGACACTGTTCCCAAGCCTTCCGGTAAATTGAGTAACCCCAGAACATGGCAAAAATACATCAAAAGTGTCGTAAATCATTTAACGGGGGCGAAGTCGTAGCATGGAAAAGATATTTGCTGTTTCGGATAAACCAAAAAGCATAAAAAGCGGTCTTACATTATGCCCTGACATCAACCTATACACCGGCAAAAAAGAGTTCGTGGATAAGTATGGAGAAGTAACTTCCTTAGAAGAAGACTTGCTAGTTTTAAGTTCCGCAATATTTGCTTCTGATATTGCTACAAAACGTGGTCAACAACACAATTTTGTTAGACATATTGAATTGACCATACCAGTTGTAAATTTATCATCATTCCTCAATGTTGCAGACGATATAACTTATGCCCTAAATGTCTTAAGTTCTGATGCCTGGAAAATTCAATTCGTACAAAAAGATGGACAACCGGAGAAAACAAAGAAATGGGAGATGCAACAAGATGGAAAGGTCTTACTGTTTTCAGGCGGACTGGATTCGTTTGCAGCTGCTATTTCACTCACAAATAAAAACAAAAATATTCAATTGGTAAGTCATGTAACTGCCAATCAAGTAATAACAGGCACACAAGATAAGCTAGAAGATTATTTGAATAAAACCCACCCGAATATATTTTCGAGAGTCACCTTTCGAGTTACAGGATTTGGGAAACCAACTCGAGGATTTCCTTTTCCTAAGGACAAAGAAAGGGAAGAAACCCAAAGAACCCGTTCGTTCATGTTCCTTTGTCTCGCAGGATTAGTAGCACGAAGACAAGGTTACAAAGATGTTGTGATGATTGCCGAGAATGGCCAGATGGCTATTCATTTACCATTAACCGCAGGTCGTATCAGTGCTTTTTCAACACACACTGCCCATCCTGAATTTGTTATGTTAATGTCGGGGATTTTGTCGAAGTTGCTCAATCATAGAATCAATATCGAAAATCCGTTCCTCTATATGACAAAATCAGAGGTAGTTAAATTGCTTCTTCCAAAGCACAAGGCGATCTTGAAAGATACAGTGAGTTGCTGGAAAGCAAGCAGAGTGTCTCATTATCATCATTGTGGGATTTGTGTGCCATGTTTAATTCGGCGGATTGCACTCGAAAAAAACGGGGTTCTCCTAAAAGAATACGAGAGGGATTTACTGAAAAGCAATGTTGCGGGCTTGGACCCCAATGATGATGGTAAGCGTAATCTGGTCGAATTATGCGAGTTTATAAATAATTTTGCGGGAGATCAGTCAATGGCTGAATTGCAATTACTGTTTCCTGAGTTAGCAGCATCAGACAGTTATGATCCAGATCAAGTAGTGAAAATGTACAAACGATTTGCAACCGAGGCTTTAAGTGTTTTCAAGCGCTATCCAGAAGTGATGAAAATAATTAGGTAAACTCATGTTCAAAATCTCTCTAACTGAACTAGAAGAGGTCCGAAAAGACCCGAGTGCATTCAAGAAAAAGAAAGAGACAGGAAAGGGCTTTTTTCCAAACAAATCTCTTTTTCAAACACTTAAACGGTCAATTTATGAATACCACAAGGAAAACAACCCTTCAGCAGCCATGAATTACCTAGAGGACAGGCTCGAACAATTTAAGAATCGTTCCAAATGCAAAAAAGCAATTGAAGATCTACAATGGTATATTTCTGAGTATCAAAAGCTAAATTGGGCAACAGCACTTCGAAAACA
>JACKFI010000027.1 GCA_020632555.1 Candidatus Omnitrophota bacterium
CTGGTGACAGAGAAAACGCTATTGCAGTTCTGGCGTCTGCCGCAACCAGATGAATTTTGGTAGTCCATCCTCCACGCGATTTACCGATAGATTGAGGACCGTTTTTTTTAATGCGCCTGTGCCGTCTGGATGCACTTTTACGATTGTGCTATCCAAAGAAACATGATCGATCTGAAGCCGGATCAGTTCATTTTCCTGCAATGCCTGGAAAACTCGGTCTAGAACCCCAGCTTTTGCCCAACGATTGGCTCTGGTATATATGGTGTGCCAGTTGCCAAAATGTTCCGGCAGGCCACGCCATTTGCAACCATGCTCGGCGACATACAGAATCGCATTCAACACGTTTAGGTTTGTGAGGGTTACATTGCCTCGCTGGCGAGGCAACAATGGTTCGATCATTTTAAATTGCGCGGATGTCAGTTTCATCCGCGCATTATATCAAAGTTAGTGTTAACAGGCCCTAGTATCGACAAGGACAACTTAAAGCCCATGCAAAATAGATTCTAATCAAAAAGCCACGAGAACTAAGCATTCACAAATGTTTACTAGAGCGGGAACATTGCTAGCTTTAAGAATCAATAAATTAGATATTTAAAATACAATCAGGGTGGTTGAATATTTACGGAAGAGCCTCAATCAATGCCAAGACGAAGCGGAAGTGACTATCTTTACGAACTTAAAAATATTGTTGAAATAATTTCAGACTTTATTAAACAGGTAGAATCTGGAAAAAGGGCATACATAAAAGAGCTGGCCGGAAAGTTGAGGGTTATATATTGCAAAAAAAGTGGCACAAAGCCATTGATCGAGTCTATTTTGAATAGATATGAGATTGAGTTTTACGTTTATGTAAACACCAATATTTTGGAATCCATACTTAATGGAAATGCCAGTTTCGTATTCTATAGCGGTGTTACGGAATGGCTGGGTGATAAAGGAGAGTTAATTCCACTGTCTGAAGCCATCGAAAGTCCTGATTTAAAATACAACGGAAGAATATTCAATTATAAGGAATTGTTTGAAGAATTAGCAGATGACACTGTTTTCCACGTCGATGAAGAAATCGACGACGATCACGCCTTCCTAAGAAATGGAAACATTAGCGTTTCTGGCTTGCCTGTAGTTGAACGCATGATATTTGATGCATCAAAGACGACCTACGAAATATTGCTCAAACTATGCAAATACATAGAAAATAACGAAACATCCCATTTTATTAAAAAGCGAAAAAATAAGGGAGCGTCAACTAAGTCAAAATTTCTTCAAATGAAGGAAGGTGTGATTCCATTTCACTACTTAAAATATGGAAAAAACAAAGAAGCAATTAGATGGTTTGAAGATGCTATTGCCAGAAATTTCACTATTAAGGAGGGGCATCGCCGCTTAGCGGCGTGGGCATATATTCAGTTAGGAAATGCCGCGCAAAATAAAGCGTGGCAAAAAAAGTTCAAAAACAAAAATGAAATTAACAAAAATTGGCAAGAAATCACAAGCATTTATAAGAAGGCCGGCGAGATAATTCCTGAAATGTGGGAAGCATCTTATAGCTTAGCAAATGCCCTAATATGTGAGGCAAACAGTCTAAGTCGCTTCGATTTGCAGGCTGCAAATTCGAGATGGCAGGAAGCAAATTCCATTCTCGAAAAACTATCCGAGAAGCACGCGAACAATCCTGCAATTTATATTCTTTTCGCCACTTCTTTCAGCTCGCAGGCAAGCAAAAATGTAGATACTGATTTTGAATTTTCGCGAGATTTATGGCGCAAATCAAGAGAGAAATATCAACATGCTAATAGCCTCCAGAAGTTGCCCCCAGAGAGACTGATCGATTTAGCTCTTACATACAGTAAAGAAGCAAAACACATTCCAGCCATCAATTACCCACAAACAAAAGCCCTTTTGGAAGAAGCCAGAGTCTTATGCAGGCAACTCTTGGAGGACGAGAGATACAAACAAAAAGCCCAGGAATTAATTAGTGCGTTATTTGTTGAAGAAGCCACGACCGCCTCTATTCTCGGGGCATTTGAGTCAATCCCTTTATGGAGAGAAGCAACTAATATCAATCGAGAACTAGCTGGTGGAGACGAAAAAAAATGGAAATTTCTCAATAATTTGGGTTGGACGTTGCTGAACGAGGCAAGATGTTATTATTCAATGGGGGCGACTTATCTGGAGGCTGTTGATTGCATAGAACAATCCGCTGAAGCACTAGAAGCCGCTCTCAGAATTAAGCCAACCTCCAGACTTGTTAAACGCAACATGGGAAGGATGTTCCTTTGTAAAGCAAAAATACATCAAGCAATGAATCCTGGTGTCTTGCATGAGTACTGGAACGAAGCAGAAAAATACTTAAGAATGGTTGCAAAATCCAAATCGCACGACAGTGAGGCACATTGTTTTCTAGCAGAAGCAATAGCAGGAAAATGTAATTTATTAGCTATTTCAGATCTAGAAAAGGCGACCTTATTGTGGGATGAATCTGATCGTCACTACGAAATTGCGCTCAGAATCAATCCAAAGCAACATTTTGCATGGAACGAATGGGGGGCGAATCTTATTGCCCGGTCCGAACTTTATTTCGAAAAAGATTCAGATATTTCTACTAAACATCTTACAAAAGCCATTGATAAATTCAAATCATCTTTAGCCGCAACACCAAACAACATATATGGACTATTTTTTCTTGCTGTTTCGTTGAGTAATCTAGCTACATTGGTCATCTCTTGTGGTGACAATGATAGAGCTAACACTCTTTGGGCTGAAGCAGAAAAGCAAGTTGATACTTTAATAGAATTGCAGCCCGCCAACTTCAATTTCTACAATCACAAAGGAGTTATCCTTCTTGATATGTCTCGACACTTGCACGCGAGCCAACAACAATCCTTCTTGGAAGAATCTAAAAAACTATTCTTAATAGCCGAGAAAATAATGCCAGGATCCTCATCTTATAACTTGGCATGTGCTTTTTCTCGCCAGTCAAATATTGAAAAAAGCATCTATTGGCTTAAGGGTGCAGCAGACCACAGAATGCTGCCTTCAACAAAACAAATAGAAAACGATAAAGACCTATACAACATTAGAGATAATGAGCTATTTAGAGAATG
>JACKFI010000028.1 GCA_020632555.1 Candidatus Omnitrophota bacterium
AAAAAGACAGACGACACAGCAAGACAATGACTGAAAATGGACTCGACATACGAACCATATCGACCAAGCGGTCAGACTTTCAAACTGACCGTGTTTTGCTATTGGGACAGGTTATTACTGACTTTAATTCTACACATTTAATAAGAATACATTCGCCAGCCGCACAAACGGCACATTTGGTTTTGCCCGATACACAAGCCGACCCTTCGCAAAACCAAAAGAGCCGTTTTATGCCAACGCACAGTGAAACAAATTTTAACTTTGAGATTTTGTAAAGAATGAGTGATAAAACTTTTGAAATATATTTTAGTACTGACAACCTGAAACTTGCCTATTACAGAATAGTATGCTGGCCTGAAAGGTTAGTGAAAGACCGTTTCGGTATACATGCCTTTGGTGCTCAATTAGACAAAAACGTAAAACAACTTTCAGAGAAACTCATTTCCGGAAAATATTCACCCCAGCGTGGCTTCAAATATTACGAACCAAAATCATCAGGCACACAAAGGACAAAAACTCTTTTAATGATTGAGGATGCATTGGTTTACCAAGCCATTGCCAATGTGATTGCAGCCAGAAATTATGAATTGTTGGCAGAGCATGATGACTTTGTTTTTGGTTCCGTTTTGATGCCAGACACTAAACAAGGTACTGAATTATTAAATCAGGACAATTCGAAATATTTCTTTTTTAAGTTTTGGAAATCCCTATTTGTAAGGTTCAAGGACTCTGTAATCAAGGCCATTGAACAAGACAAAGCAACGCACAAGTTTGAAACAGATATTACAGGTTTTTTTGATTCCATTCCGCACTACAATCTACTACTGACGCTAAGCACTCACTTTGGTGTAGAGGATGAAATTCTTGATTTGCTTTCTGTTTGCCTGAACGCCTGGTCGGGAACAAAAGAGAGCAGCACTCCGGGTGTTGGCATACCACAAGGGCCACAGCCGTCTTATCTCCTAGCAAATTTACTTTTATACCCACTCGACAAACAGTTGATTAGCGAAGCTTTCAAGTATTATCGTTACATGGACGACATCAAAATTTACGGATATTCTGAAAGTGAATTGAGAAATGTGTTAGTTCATATCGACAATTATTTAAAAGGACATGGTCTTTCCATTAACTCTAAAAAGACCGGTATAACTGCAATTGACGCAGCTAAAGAAGATGAAACAGTTAAAGAACTCCGAAGATTTGAGGTTATAGGCAACGATTATACAGGCGATGAAACTTTTATCACTGAACTTTCAGAGGGCGGTCTGGAAAGTAACATCATAAAATCATTACTCGGATTAAGCGAACAATCGCCCGAAGAACATGATGAAAGTGACACCAAAAAACAATTAGAAAACATTACTGATCCTGAAAAAATTATTGCGTTTTGGGAAAAAGAAATATCAGAAGTTGAAAAGGAACTTCCAAGCCTATTTAAAAGCGATTCACTTGAATTGGCTGACCCAGAAAAAACAGATGATATAGATTTCATCCGTTTGAGTGCCAAATACGGCACAGCAGTCCGTTCAGTTAATGAATACAAGCAAGTCAAAGCAGCCAATCATCTATTGCCCTACTGGCTTTTCGCTTTGAAGAAATTTTATTGGAGAGCAAGTAATTATATCTTAACGCTTCAGCATTACAGAGATAATGAGACTTTGAAAGAAGAACTTATTTCAATTTATCTAACTGATAAAAATTACGAATGTTATCGCTATCACATCATTACCTGCCTTACTTACAATTTCAGGTATTCTGATAGAGAACTAAGAGAATTTTTCAAATATCTAAAGGCTGAAAATTCAGAATTGGTTCGCTATGCACTCTATTGTATGCTTATCAAACATTCTGATGACCAGCAATTAAAATCAACCTTACGGGTGCAGCTTTCTAGAGAAGCAAATAATTACCTGAAATTGATAACACTTGACTATTGGAAAAGAGATGCTAACCGTGTGAGCTCTATGGATGAACTTGTAAAACAAATGGGATTATGAAGTTTACGGAATTAAGAAATACTATGCAGTCTTTTTCCGGTGCTTCTACCCCGGACTATCAACTTGCGTATATTACATCAGAGGTTAAAGACTTGCTGAATGGACTTAACAATCAGTTTGTAGAATATCTGACAAAAGACATTATTGAAATCGAATTGCAACTGAATTTGCAACAGTGGCTCGGTTCACCTTATTATCAGTCATCCAATGAAAATGCCAAAGATTGTTTGGAGCATTGCCCAACTGTGAAGCATATCTGGGGAAGAAAAATAAAAGGATGGACAGATAGTGCACTGAAATGCTTTGATAACTTTTTGCTCAAGTACATTCAAATTGATAATGGCGAAACCATATCAAGAAGCCATACCGGAATTAAAGAAACGGATGTCTATCATCATCTCATCAACAAAGGTGGTGTAGAACAAGAAATAGGTCAGAACTTTAAAAATATCTATCAGCTCAGGTCAGCATTTCAACATATACAAACGGAAGAAAAGGATGGAATTCGGATTCCAAGACGGATTTCAAATTCAAAATGTAATCAATCGAGAGACCTTATCATTCAATGGTTTCGATTGTCTGTGTTGTCATTATTAACCCTGATTGAAGAAAAAAACAAAACAACGAATTAGAAGAAATTATGAACCAAGCCGTACACAATAGATTAATTTCCTTTATCTGGTCAATCGCTGATGATTGCCTAAGAGACGTATATGTAAGAGGAAAATACAGAGATGTTATTTTGCCAATGGTGGTATTAAGGCGACTGGATGCTTTGCTAGAGCCAACCAAAGAAGCAGTGATGGAAGAACTTGCTTTTCAACGAGATGAAGCAGGTTTTACAGAATGGGACGAAACAGGTTTGCGTGATGCCAGCGGCTATGTGTTTTACAATACCAGTGAATGGACATTACAGCGTCTTTATGATACTGCAACCAATAGCCAACAAATCTTACAAGCTAACTTTGAAGATTATCTGAATGGCTTTAGCCCGAACGTGAAGGAAATCATTGAGAAGTTTAAACTCAAAAGCCAAATCCGACACATGGCATCTAAGGATGTGTTGTTAGATGTATTGGAAAAATTCACTTCGCCTTATATCAATCTCACGCCTTTTGAAAAGGAAGACCCGGATGGCAGAAAACTACCACCACTTTCTAACCTGGGTATGGGCTATGTGTTTGAAGAGCTGATTCGAA
>JACKFI010000003.1 GCA_020632555.1 Candidatus Omnitrophota bacterium
GCGGTTATACCGGCGGGTTGGCGATGAAACGGCGTTTATTAAAATTAGAAAAAGTCACTTTATAATATTTAAGGTCTTTGAAAATTATGTCATTTGATCAAATTGTGTTGTGGGGCGGATTTAATTTTTTTATTGTGCTGATGCTGGGACTGGACTTATTGGTTTTTAATCGGCAGGCGCATGATGTTAAGCTCAAAGAAGCATTGATGTGGAGCGGGATTTGGGTCACGTTGGCTTTGCTGTTTAATGTTGGTATTTATATTTTTCAAGGCCGGCAGCCGGCTTTGGAGTTTTTGACGGGCTATTTGATTGAGAAGTCATTAAGTATTGATAATATCTTCGTTTTTATTCTGGTTTTTTCCTTCTTTCAAGTCCCGGCGAAATATCAGCATAAAGTTTTATTCTGGGGGATTTTTGGCGCACTTTTGATGAGGGCCGTTTTTATTTTTGGCGGCTTGAGTTTGATGAAACATTTTCACGGGATCATTTATATTTTTGGAACTTTTTTGATTTTTACCGGAATCAAATTGGCTTTGGACAAAGATAAAGACATCCATCCTGAGAAAAATGTGGTTTTGCGAATCTTTCGAAGAATGATGCCGATTACACAAACATTTCGTGATGGAAAATTTTTTGTTCGTGAACAGGGCCGTAGTTTTGCCACGCCGCTGTTTATTGTTTTGCTGGTGATTGAGACCACCGATCTTATTTTTGCGGTGGATTCAATTCCCGCGATCTTGGCCGTTACGCGAGATCCGTTTATTGTGTATTCGTCTAATGTTTTCGCGATTCTTGGCCTGCGGGCGCTGTATTTTGCTTTGGCGGGAACCATTCATTTGTTTCATTATTTGCATTATGGGCTGGCGGCGATTCTGGTTTTTGTTGGCGCGAAAATGTTAATGGCGGATATTTATAAAATTCCGATTGGTGTATCTTTAGTGGTGATTTTGGCTGTGCTTTTGTGCTCGGTGGCTGCTTCTTTGATTTGGCCTAAACTTAAAGAAGAAAGAATCTTAACATAATTTCAATAGGAGCTACCCTTAAGCGGTTGGATTCGCTCAAGGGTCTTTTTATGAATCCTAAGATTATCAATTCAATAAAATTTCCCGGGGGAATTTGGGAAATGACGATGATTGCTTTGCCGATGGTCGTTTCGTTTGCGTGTGACACAGCGATGACATTTACCGACCGGCTATTTCTCTCGCGGGTCAGTCCGGTGCATATGAATGCGACCATGGCCGGCGGGATTTCGTATTTCTTGATGATGTCGTTTTTTTTGGGCTTGATTGGTTATGTGACGGCTTTGGTAGCACAATATTTGGGAGCAGGACAAAAATTTCAATGCAGCAAAGTTTTGACCCAAGCGGGGATTATAATTTTATTTGCCTATCCGCTTTTGCTGGCAAGCCGACCAGTCTTTTTACACGTTATTTCCAGTTTTGGTTTTTCTTCCCAGCAGCTTGTTTTACAAAAAGAATATTTTAATTTGTTGATGCTGGGAACTGTTTTTAGTTTGGGCCGACACGCTTTGAGCAGTTTCTTTTCAGGCATCGGTCATACGCGCCAGGTGATGTTAGCGTCTTTGTTGGCGATGGCGGTGAATTGTTCTTTGAACTATTGTTTGATTTTTGGAAATTTTGGTTTTCCACGGATGGGAATACAAGGTGCCGCTTTGGGAACGATTTTAGCGTCGATGAGTGCGTGTGTGTTTTTGTTGGTGATTTATTGGGGCAAGAACAATAGAGAAGAGTTTGCAGTTAGCCATTCCTTTTCCTTCAATTCTGCAGTGATGATGAAATTGTTGCGTTTTGGTACTCCGGCGGGGGTTGAGTTTGCTCTTAATATTTTAGCGTTTTCTGGCATTGTGTTTTTGTTCCACGCGCAAGGAGCCGTGACCGCAACGGCATTAACCATTGTTTTTAATTGGGACATGGTGACCTTTGTTCCGTTGATTGGCATTGAAATTGGGGTAACCAGTCTCGTTGGCCGTTATAAAGGTGCGGGAAATTTGAATATTGCCAAACGTGCGGTGCGTTCAGGATTATTTTTGGGTTTAATGTATTCGTTTTTGATGTTGATTCTTTTTGTGATCTTTCCTGAACAACTGGTCAACTTTTTTCGACCGGATGTTGGTAATGAAATCTTTAGTGCAGCCAGACCCTTGGCAGTTTCCATGGTCAAGCTGGTCGCGATTTATGTGATTGCCGAAGCGTTCTTGATTGTTTTTATTGGTGCTTTGCGTGGGGCTGGCGACACCTTTTGGGCAATGGTGATTTCGGTGAGCATTCACTGGATCATTTTAGGTGTGCTGTATTGCGCTTTGCATTATTTTCACGTGCGGGCTTTTGTGGCGTGGGGGATTTTGGTTGGAATCTTTACTTTGATGTCGATTCTACCTTATTGGCGCTACTGCCACGGCGCGTGGAAAAAGATTCAAGTGGTCGAAACATGATATTGACAAGTATCATTGCGCTGAAAATCTTTTTGAGAGATCGCTTTTGTTGTATCAATCCAGTCAACCAAATCAATTTTATGTTAAAATGCGCCCATGTCTAATGTCCTGCCAGCTGCTTTCTTAGAGCGTTTAAAAAAGATTATTCCTGCGCGAAATTTTGACACAGTGCTGGCTGCTTTTGATAGCGACGGGGTAATGAGTGTGCGGATCAATACACTCAAAGCATCACGACCGGAAGTTTTACAGCAATTAACTGACCTTAAAATTTCTTTTCAAGAAATACCTTGGTATTCGGATGCTTTGATTCTGCAAGGGATGAGCGCTAATGATTATAGTCAGTTGGATGTGGTTAAACAAGGCGGGCTGTATCGTCAGGGTTTGTCGAGTCTATTGCCGGTTTTGATTTTAAATCCGCAGAAGGGTGAGCGCGTTTTAGATTTTTGTGCCGCGCCGGGCAGCAAAACAACACAAATCGCCGCCCAGATGAAACAAGAAGGAGAATTGATTGCGGTGGAAGCGATACGGCCGCGTTTTTATAAATTAAAAAGTGTGTGCGCTCTTTTGGGCGCTGACAATGTTTCGTTTAAATTGACTGACGCCCGCCGGTTTCGCAGCGAGGATGTGTTTGACAAAGTTTTGGTGGACGCGCCGTGTAGCTCAGAAGGTCGTTTTAAAACAGCGGATCCCAAGTCAGTGGGTTATTGGAGCCCGCGCAAAATCAAAGAAATGGCGCACAAACAAAAAGGTTTATTATGGTCGGCCAGCCGGTTTTTAAAGCCGGGCGGCGTGTTGGTATATTCGACGTGTACGTTTGCACCCGAGGAGAATGAAGCGGTAGTGGATTGGGTGCTGCGAAAAGCTCAGGGACATTTGGTATTGCAGCCGGCAGCTGTTGAGGGTGTTGCTGGTTATCCGGCGCTTTCGCATTGGGAGCACAAAGTTTTTTCTGCGCCAGTTGAAAATCTCTTGCGCGTTTTACCCAATGGATTGATGGAAGGATTCTTTGTAGCAAAGTTTATCAAACAGTAAAGCCATGGCTATTATTCCTATCATTGTTTTTATTTTTTTTGCTGCGGGGTTTTATCGGCTTAAATCTCTGTCTCTTAATCGGCGGGAAGCGTTCTTGGTGGCAGCGGTTGTTTGGGCCATAGTATTGGTTTTTTTAACGGAGATATTGAGCGCGTATCAGCTGTTTTCATTTCCTTATCTAACAGGGTCTTGGATGTTGGCGGCTGTTCTGGGATTTGTTTTTGGCGTTTTTAAGGTTCGGAATATACAGGTGAAATTTGCAAGCTTTAATGTAAAGTACAGTATTGCATGTTCTTTCTCAGGCATGGGTATGTTTGACAAGGTGATGTTGGGGCTCATGGGGTTGGTGTTTGTTCTTGTCGGTTTGACGGCTTTGATTGCGCCGCCCAATAATTGGGATTCCTTGGTGTACCATATGGGACGGGTCAGTCATTGGATTCAGAATAAGACGATCGCGCATTATCCAACGAATATTAAGACACAGATTTATTATCCGCCTTTTGCCGAATGGGTGATTGCGCATTTTCAAATTCTGTCTGGCACGGATCGCTTGGCCAATGGTGTGCAGTGGTTGGCGATGGTTGGCAGTGCGGTGGCCGCATCATTGGTGGCACGTTTTTATGGCGCTGTTTTGCGAGGACAAATTTTTGCGGCTTTGTTGAGTGTCACTATTCCGATGGGTATTGTGCAGGGGTCAAGCACGCAAAATGATTATGTGCTTTCTTTTTGGCTGATTGTTTTTGTTTATTTTGCTTTGCGGCTTAAATCCGGCGGGAAACGGCTGGATGTTTTTGTTGGCGGCGCGGCTTTGGGTTTGGCCTGTTTGACCAAGGCTTTGGCTTTAATTTTTGCTTTGCCGATGATGATATGGTTGTTTTGTTCGGGCTGGAAGCACAATCGTGCGCAGCTGTTTAAAAATTTTATATTGATCGCTTTTTTAGTAGGCCTATTGAATATTAATCACCTGTATCGGAATTTTGTGATTTGCGGCAATATTTTGGGAGAACCGCAAGTTTTTAGTATGACACGCAATACTCGGATGTCGCCGGCTTTGTTTGTTTCTAATGTGGTTCGTAATGCTGGTTTGCATTTGGCAACATCGTTAAAACCCTTGAATCGCTGGAGCGAACAAAGAATTGAAGATTTTCATCAGCTGATAAACGTTAACAGTGCTGATTCAGCGACGACCTTGGGGGCGGACCCTTTGCGGATTTCGGTTAGTACTCATGAAGATGTGGCTGGCAATTTCTTTCAATTGAGTTTGATTATTTTGGCGATGAGCATTATTTTTTGGCGGCGTGAAATTGTTCCCAGAGATCTAAAGAATTATGTCTTTGCTGTTTTAGGCATGGTGGTGTTGTTTAACATCTTGCTCAAATGGCAACCGGCGGCCAGCCGTTTACATTTGCCGATTTTTGTTTTGTTGATGCCGGTGGTTGCGGTTGTTCTGACGAATTATTTGAATAAATCGCGTGAGATTATTTTGGTTGTTGTCGTCGGTCTTTTGGTGTCGACATCAACTCCGTATGTTTTACGCAATAGTACACGTAAATTATTCTCGAGTAAATCAACGATTTTTTCGACGCCGCGTTTGCAGCAATACTTTGCGGATGATGATACACTTTTACCAGCCTATCAGTCCACTGTTGATTGGGTTGCACAAAAGAATTGCCGTGAGGTGGGTTTGCGCATTGGCGATAATTCCTGGGAGTATCCTTTGGCTGTTCTTTTTCATCGTTCTTCAAGGGGACCTTTTCGGCTTGAGCATGTGGATGTCGATACACGCCATAGTAAACCGATGGATTATCCTTTGGGCGAATTTCACCCGTGTGCTATTATCGAAACAGGTCGGACAAATCCTTTGGGTAAAAATCTAAACATTGATGGAAAAGTGTTTTTTAAACAGCTGGAACAAGCGCCGTTGGGCGTTTATTTTGTGAGTGATTAAATTGTTATGCCGATGAATTTAAAAGTCAAAAATCCTTTTGCGGTATCTGCTTTGGCGGTTGTGGCTGCGATTGGTGGGAGCATTTATTATTTGAGTGTTTGCGTTCGCCATTTTTTGAGTCAGCGTCCGTTGTGGTTGGATGAAAGCATGGTTTTTGAAAGTGTGCAGAATTTTGCGCCGACGGATTTCTTTACGCAGAGATTAGCCGCCGGGCAAATTTTCCCCAAGTTATATCTTTTTTTAATTCAAAGAGTGGCCCAGCCTTTTGAATTAAATCTTTTAAGTGTGCGGCTTTTATCTTTCGTGGCGATGATCAGTGCCTTTGCTGTTTGGATGAAAATTGCCAGTTATGAATTAAAAGATCGCTGGGCGTATTTGACCTATGTTTTATCTTGGGCAGGTTCCAGTCTGTTGGTGTATTATTCCGCAGAACTCAAACCCTATTCCATGGATGTTCTGGCGGCGGGATTATTCGTTTTGTTTCTTTATCACGCGGATCAATTGTTTCAAGAAAAGTCTTGGGTTTATTTTTTTAGTATAGGATTGTTGCCGTTGTTGGGTATGGTTTCATACACGGCTTTTTTGTTTTATATTTTTCTGTTTTATCATCTGTTAATTGCGAAAAAAAAAGATGGATTCTGGTGGCAATGCGTTTTATCCTTTAGCATAGCTGCCGTCGTGAGTTTGGGCTGGGTGTATTATTTTGATATTCGTTTGGCACAGGCGACAACCAATTCGCAGGGGTTTTCGGATCATATTGTTTCTTTTGCTTCAGTGGGAGAATTTTTTAAAACTTGGGGAGAGGGAACGCTGAGCCTTTTTGGCCGTTTCTTTGCTGAACGGCCGCGCGTGATTAAGAAAATGGCTGTTCCATTTGCTATTCTTGGCTTTGGGTATATGTTTTATACTTTTTTTAAAAGTTTTTTTTCCCAAGGATATCGTTTAACGACATTTCGCACCATGGCCCTAGTGCTTTATGGGGAACTCTTTATTTTGGGCGCCTTACAAAAGTATCCATTTTCCGTTCCGCGCACATCTTTATTTTTTTGTCCGATTGTTTTTCTTCTGATTGTCGATGCAATAATGGCTTTGCGTCAAGGGCATAAGAATTCGTCGATCATCATTCATGCGGCGTATATTGGGTATTTATTGATTGTTGCTTTTGGGATCGGACGGGAAGCGTGGTCGGGGTATTTGGGTTTTGCTCCCTTGATTTTTTGATGGCTGTTATTATTCTTTTTGGAAAAGAGGAGAGTGTTGCATGAGAAAAGTAAAAATTGTTTGTCTTGTTCTTATTTTATTTTGTGGTGGTGCGTGCCCTTTGTCTGCCAGGGAACATTTGAACAATAAAACAGTCAAAGAGTTCGACGGTCAGGGAAAGATCAAAGCAATTTTGCAATATAAACATGACCGTTTGTTTCGAAAAAGAGTTTATCATGAAAGCGGGCAATTGATTTTGGATACTGTTTTTAAAGATGGGATGCCAATTGTTATTAAAACATATTATTTGAACGGGCGGCTCAAAAGCATTTGGACACAAAAGAGCAGTCAAGCCAAGTTTTATTATCCTACGGGAAATCATAAAATAACTATTCCGGTCAAAAATTCTAAAGATTTGCCAGCGCATTAAAATATGGAAATTATTGCAATTCTTCTTGGATGTTTGTTTTTTCACTTCGATAGCGCGCTTTTGAAGAAACAGGCTTTGCCGATTTTTGAAAAATTGTTTTTTGTTAAGCCATGGCAAAATATGCTGGTGGCTGCTTTGTGTTTTGCCGCTGTGTTACAGACCTCAGAAGCAAGACTTGCGCTTTTTCAGGTTGCGGGTATTGTTCTGATGGGAATTTATTTTTTGCGGCGCTATCAGTTTTTTACTTTAGTTGAAGCTTCACCGGAGTTTGCGAAAACACAAGATGAGCAGCTGCAGCTGGCTATTTCGACGTTTTCTATTTTAGCTTTTTGGGTTTTGGGGATGATGGGGGTTGCGGTTTATGCGGAATTTTGGTCAGCTTTATGGCATTGGAAAATTGATGAATTGACGGGTCTTTTGATATTGTCTGAGATTTCGTCGGTTTTGATGATTTTTTTAATCTATCGGGCGGTGCGCGCGCGAAAGAGTTTGCAGCTTTTTCAGATCCTTGGTTTGGAAACCAAGGGTTTAGGAACAATGAAAATTTGGATTTTGCCTATTGTTATCGCGATTGTTTATGCGGGGGTAACGTCGTGGATTCTTGAGTCTCGTCCGGTTCAACCGATGACGCCGTTGCAAAATCTTTTGGAATCGACAACATCGATGGGCGTTTTGCTTTTTTTTGTGGGGAGCGCGGTTTTTACGGCGCCGTTTTTTGAGGAAATTATTTTTCGCGGTTTTTTCTTTCATGTGATTCAACGGTTTAAAGGAGTTGTTTTTGCGGTTATTTTTGTCGCGCTGACTTTTGGGTTTTTACATGTTGAACAATATTGGGGCGACTGGGCGGCTATTGCGGTGGTGGGGTGTTTTGGATTGATTCTCACAGTATTGCGTGCTGGGACAGGTTCGTCGGTCCCAGGTATGATTGCCCATTATGTGTATAATGGCAGCTTGATTATTATCCCGATTGTGATGATTGTTTTTTCTAATCCTTTGTACTTGGATTATCAATTAAATCAATATCGGTTTACAGCTGAGCAGAAAGAAGCGAAGCTGTTGGAAAGCATTGCGCAATATCCTGACTTTAGCCCGGCGTATAATGACTTGGCATGGGTTTATAGCGAGCAAGGCATTAAGTTAGAGCGTGCTTTAGAATTGATTGATTATGCTTTGAGTCTTGAACCGGAGAGTTATGCTTTTCTGGATACCAAGGCGGAAGTGTTATTTAAAATGGGGCGTGTATCGCAAGCCATTACGATGGAAGAAGATTTGCTTAAGAAATATCCCAACGATGTTTATCTGCGTCAGCAGCTTAAGAAGTTTCAAAGCGCGAATTGAATTATTTTAAGACAAAAGCCAAGTTGGCAGGTGAATTTGCTATAATGTCTTCGCTTTGCGCAATATCACTATGAAAAAAATATTACTGATTATGCTTGGGTGTTTTTGGCTTAGCGTGGCATCGTTTTGTGCGGCGCAGGAAGAAACTGTTGTGCCTACTGCGCAAGAAACAGAAACGATATTGCCTAAGAATGCTGTTATTGTTGATGCCGCTATTGCGCAGAATATCCCAGAATTAGAGACAGCTGTTTTTCAAATTCAGCACGCGCAGTTAGAAAGCGTTGTGAATCAAGTGCGGGAATTGATGGGTTCCGTGCAGGGTGGGGTTATTGTTAATGAGCAATCTCGTCAGATTGAAGTTTCCGCCCCGGGGCAATTGTTGACCAAAATTAAATCTTTGGTATTGAGTTTGGACAAAGAATATGATGTTATTGTTGATTTTAAAGTGGTTCAGGTTGACCTGAATGAAGAATATCTGCCCGGAATCAATTGGTCGGCGATTGTTTCTGATTATAAAAGTTTTACTGTGCCTGCTGATGATCGGACATTTAGCGTGGGGACTGTTTCTCAAGAAGATGTGACGGTCTTGTTGGAGGCTTTGGAAACGGTTGGGGAAGTTAAGATGTTTCCGGTTCAAGTGGCCAAGGTTAGCAATGGACAAGAGGCTGATTTGCGGTTGAAGGCTTTTGACAATGATGTGGTTGTGGGAATCAATCCTGTCAGGACTGCTGATTTAGATGCTCAGGAGCAGCAGGACCGTTATACGGCGCGGTTGGTGATCAATCCTTCGGTTGGTCGGGATGAGGGGGTTGATTTCCGCATTGCCGCGGCGGATGGCACGACGGTGGTTGTTAAGGTTAAGAAAGACTCTGTTGCTGTCCTGGGCGGTATTTTTACGCAAACCAAGTCTGATTCAACGCGAAAATTCCCGTTTTTGGGTGATTTGCCGCTTTTTGGTGTTGTTTTTCGTGATCAAAGCAAGGTTGTCCATCGTTTAGAAAATATTATTCTTTTGACACCCCGCGTGAGTGCGCCTTCGAATACGGTTCTGTCAAAATAAAATGATGTGTTGGGGGATTTTTTGATATGAAAAAGGAGTCTTCCCATAACAGTGATCATCATCAGCGTAAACATCCTGAGGATCCGGCAGCGCGGGCGTGGTTTATGATTTTTGTGTTGATCGTTTGTATTGGCATTATGATTTATATTGATTTTAATCGACGACTTTGGAATGCTCCACCACCGCAGCCGATTGCCGGTCGTTATTGGGGTGATCCGGATGCGCAATTAAAAATCACTCAGTTCTTAGATTTTCAGTCTTTGGATGTTGTGCGCGGTGAGCAGTTGATTTATCAATTCTTTCAGAAACATCCGACGGGCGTGTTTTTGCAGACTCGTTATTTTCCGCAAGATGAAAAATCATTATTGATTGCGATAGCTGTTGAGTGCGCCAATCAACAGCATAAGTTTCGAATTTATACAGCACATTTGTTTGATCGTTATTTCCAATGGTCGGGATTGCCGGGAGCAATGCCGGTTCTTAAAACCATTGCCGGTGAACTGGGGATTGATAAAGATGAGTTTAAACGGTGCATGGCCAGTTCAGATACGCTGTCAACGATTATGGTTGACAAAGTGTATGGTGAATCTTTATTTGTTCGTTCAACCCCCAGTTATTTCCTTAATGGAAAAATAGTTGTTGGCGTTGATGCTTTAGAAAAGGCTTTGCAGGATTGGGATGAGCCTTTAACCCAGGATGAGTAATTAACACAAGCTGCCCTTTGATATGAATAATTACGAAAAAAAGTCTTTTACGGTTTATCTCATTGCCCTCGTTGTAATTTTGGCAAACCTTATTATTCTTTCGGTTATTTATCAAGTCCCGTTTTTATCTGGTGTGCCTGCTGTTCGAAAAGTTTTGCCTTTGATTTCTTTTGCCGCCGTTTATCCTTTCGATTTTTTCCACAACTTTCTCCGGGAAGATTTGGCTATTCATTTTTTCTGGATCATGTTGGTTATCATATCTGGCTTTGGGTTGTTATTGTTCAATAAATTTGCGCGAACTGTCTTTATTGTTTTTAATATCATTAATTTTGTTATTTGGGGGGTCATCTCGGTATTCTATTTTGGACAAATGGCTTTTTGGGGATATTTCTTTAAATGTTATTTTAATTTCGTTGCTTTTTTATTTTATGTTGGTTATTTGACTTTGCCGGAAGTTCGGCAACAATTTCAAACGGTAACCCGAGCGTTGCGGGTTAATGGCTGGTTTTTAAAGGCTCGTCGTCGGACATTGTTGCCCAAAGATGCCGCTGGATATTATAATTTGGCTTTAGCATATCATCGGTTAGGGCGGGCAGATGAATCATTGGATTTCTTATCGCGGGCCATTGCCATTGTTCCCAAAAAGGCGGATTATCATTTTGCTGTTGGACAGGTTCATTTTGATCGGCAGGATTATGGCAAGGCGATTGCCGCATTGAACGAAACGGTTCGTCTGGATCCGATTCATTTGCAGGGTCGGTATTTGTTAGGGATAGCTTATCAAAAGACCGGATGTGTAGAAGAGGCTGTTCAAGCTTTTCGTCGGTGCAGTTATTTGGAATTGAAGAATAATGCCGTTTTTCGGGATTTGGGAATAGCTTGTTACCATGCTGGTTATTTGGAGGAAGCGCAGCAAGCTTTGCGTCGAGGCATGGAGTTGCAGCCGCAGGATCATGAATGTCCGTTTTATTTGGGCCTTGTTTTGATGAAATATCCTAAGATGGTAAAGAATGCAGAAGAATTTCTAAAGAAATCCGTGCGACTTAACCCGAGTTTTTGTGACGGGTATCGGGAGCTAGGTAATTTGTATATTGGACAAGGAAATTATAAGGCAGCGGTTCGTGCCTTTCGGGATGTTTTGCGGTTAGATGCCAATTTGGTTCAAGTGCATTATCATTTGGGTTTTGCTTATGCAATGTTAAAAGATATGGAATCTGCTCGCAGAGAATACAAATTTTTAAAAGAGGTGGATCCTGATTTAGCGCAGACTTTGGGGTTACTTCTTAAGGATTAAATGAATTCTTCATTCCGTCGAAAGATATTCTGGATTTTAGGACTTTGGGTTTTGGGTGGGGTGTTTTTGTCAACGCAGCCAGCATTCGCGCAAGAGTCTTCTTTTTTTGAAAGAATTGTTCCTTTACATCAAGTCAAAAAAAATCCTGGCCCGATGGATTGGTTGGCCACACAAAAGGAAGACGGTCAAAGCTTTTCTGATTTTACTGCTTCACAGGCGATTGTCCCCAGCCGCGACAAATCATTCATTTACATTGTGTTATTGGGAGATTTTACATCCGAGCAAAAAAGAGTTGTGCAGATGGCCAGCCGGTATATTGCCGCTTATTTTCAAATGTCTGTTAAATTTGCAGAACCGATTGCTTTGAGTCGTATTCCTGAATCTGCCCGACGGATTCATCCCGTAACCGCGGATGCTCAAATATTGTCCACCTATGTGCTTGATGATGTTTTAAAGCCGCAGATGCCTTCAGACGCGTTTTGTTTGATTGCGTTTACACCTTCAGATCTTTGGCCGGGGCAAGGGTGGAATTTTGTTTTTGGTCAAGCTTCCATTGAGGACCGCGTTGGCGTGTGGTCGCTTTATCGCAATGGTGATATTTCAAAAGATTTTCATTTATTTCTGCGGCGAACGATTCAGACTGGGACCCATGAGATCGGCCACTTGTTTGGTTTGCATCATTGCATTTATTACGAGTGCAATATGAATGGCAGCAATTCTCGTCATGAAAGTGATGTGCGTCCGCTATGGGTCTGTCCGGTGTGTTTGCGCAAATTGGCGTGGGCCAATAAAATGGATATTAAAAAGCGGTATCGTCAGTTAGCGGACATTAGCAAAGAATTTGGTTTTGATCAGGAAGCAAAGTTTTTTGCAGATAGCTTAGCCGTTTTAGAAGAGAAACAGGGAGCAGAGTAACCTGCTCCCTTTGAAAATATTTTTTTATTTTTGTTGAGTTTGACGTTTTTTGCGGTGTTCTTCGCGGCGGGTTTCTCTTTTTTGTTTGTTCTCTGCATGTTGTTGTTTCATGTTTTCTTTATTAGTTTGTCTGTGTTCTTGCATTTTTTCTCGTTTTTGTTCTGGCGTGAGATTGGGATCATTGGCAATTTGTTGCGCGAAATTCATATTGGCTTGGTGTTGTTCTTGGAATTTGGTAACTTTTTCTTGGTAGGATTGTTCTGCTTGGTTGAGGATTTCTTGTTTTTGGGCGTCTGTTAATTCGCTGTTTGCTGCCAGTTTTGCTTGCAGTTTTGTCATTTGTTCTTGGTGCATTTGCTCGTGATGGGCGACATTTTCCGCGAATTGACTGTTGCGATGTTCAATGATGGCCGCTTGTCTTTGTTCGGCAGGTAAGTCTTTTAACGTTTCTCGAAAAGCTTGGTTTTCTTGCCGCTGCTCTTGGCGGTGGGCTTTGTTTTGTTCTTTTCTGGCGCCAGGCTCTTTGGCCATAACGGTCAGAGGAATAGCCAGAGCCGTTGCTAAAATTACAGTTATGATTCTGGTGTTCATGTCACGCTCCTTTGGTTGTTTGTTATTGACTTGATTTGCGCAGTTAAACACCGCTGATCATATTTTGTTGCGTTTAAATTTAAAAAAGACGAGCTTTATTGTATATAATAAACAGCTATGATCAAGGGTTCTCATCCATTTCTAGTGCTCCCGGAGGTTCGGGTTGTGGAAGCTTCGGCAGGTTCGGGAAAAACGTATTGTTTAGCGCGGCGTTATGTTCAATTGTTGCTCAATCCGCGTTTGACTGCAGACCAAATTCTTTTGCGCAATATCCTTGCTATTACCTTCACCAATAAAGCGGCCTATGCCATGAAGGGCCGTATTTTAGAATTCTTAAAGAAAATCGCTTTGGGCATGATGACGTCTCGTGAAGTTGACGAAATTCTGACACCCATTGATTTGTCCTTGAATGAAGCTGGCCCGGCAGCAGTCAGGATTATGGATGAGTTGATTCATCGGTATCATTTTTTTCAAGTCCAAACCATTGACAGTTTTATTAACACACTGTTGTCGGGGTGTGCTTTTAAAATTGGCCTGTCTGCGGCTTTCAAGATCAAACGCAATTACAATGAATATTTAGCGCATAGTTTTGATCGTTTGATTGATCAAGCGCCTGGCCATCAACCGTTGGCTGATGTTTTGGATCGGTTTTTGTATCAATATCTTTTTCTCGAGAATAAATCCGGGTGGTTTCCCAAAAAAGACATGCTGGCTTTGTTGAGTGCTTTGTATAATCAAAGCAATATCTATGGCCGCGATTTTGCGCCATTGCGTTTGCAAGGTGATGAATTGTTTGTGCGCAAAAGAAAAATCTTAGAATTGCTCAGAGAGTTGCAAACGTCTTTGCCGGATGGGACACACAAAAGGTTTATAGATAGTTTGAAAAATTTTCTTAAGGACTATCAGGATGGATTTGATTTTGATCGGGTTTCAGAATATTTCAGTTGGGAGAATGTTCCTGTCACCAAAGGTGTGAATGTTCCTGTTGCTTTGGATCGGTTGTGGGCAAAGATTCAGAGCCAATTGTGCCAATTAGCCCAGGCGGAAGCGTATTGCTTGTTTGATCCTTATGTCGAAGTGTTTGCTTATATTAATCGGGATTTTCATCGCCAGGCAGCTGAAGATGATGTGTTGTTTTTGCCGGAACTTAATCGACGAGCGCGCGCGCTTTTTGATGAAGGCATGGTCAGCGTTGAAGAATTGTATTATCGTTTGGCGACTCGTTTTACTCATTATTTGCTGGATGAATTTCAAGACACCAGTCGTTTGCAATGGCAGAATCTGGAATTGATGATTGAAGAAGCTTTATCCACAGGGGGAACGTTTTTTTACGTTGGAGATAAAAAACAAGCGATTTACGGATTTCGTGGCGGGGAGGTCAAACTTTTTGATGAAGTGAAAGATCGTTTTCGCGCCTTTAATGTACGAACGGAAGCTTTGACAACAAATTACCGCAGTGAAAAAGCGATTGTTGATTTTAATAATCAGGTTTTTTCGTCAGAGAATTTGCAGCGTTTTATTGGAGAATTGCGACAAGACAAAACTCAGACCGTTGATTTGAGCTTAAATGATATTGAGCAGATCGAGAAGATCTTTCATGCTTCGACGCAGAAAACGGGCCCGGGTCATCAGGGGGGATATGTGCGCATTGAATATATCCAGCCAGTCGGTAAGCAACAGGTACAGAATGAAACACGGCTGCGGCTTCTGGCTTTGATCAAACAGCTAAAAGAACGTTTTGCGTATAGCCAAATCGCGATTTTGACGCGCAGCAATACTGAGATCGAAGAGGTGACCAGTTGGTTGATGGCCGAGGGGATTTTTGTTGAGTCGGAACGGACCTTAAACATTAAAGAGAATCCTTTGATTATGGAATTGATTGCTTTATTGCGATTCTTAGATTCTCCGATTGACAATTTGAGTTTTGCTGGCTTTTTGAGTGGTGATCTTTTTCATAGGATTTCTGGATTAACTAAAGAAGAGATGCATGCTTTTTTATTTGCTCAGCGTCCGCGCATTGACGACAAAAAAGATTTTTATCTTTATCGGGCTTTTCGGGATCGTTATGAAATGCTTTGGAATCATTTGTTTGCTGACTTCTTTAAGAATGTGGGTTTGTATCCGTTGTATGAATTAAGTGCCAGTGTTCTGCGCCGTTTCCAGGTTTATGACAATTTTCCTGATGAGCAAGGATTCTTTCTTCGATTCTTAGAGTTGGTTAAAGAAAAAGAAGAAGAGTTTAGCGACTTAAATTCTTTTTTGGAGCATTTTGAGTCTTTTGAGAATGATGAGCTTTTTGTCAATGTGGTTAATAGTGACGCGATTAAGATTTTAACCACGCATAAAGCCAAAGGATTGGAGTTTCCCGTCGTTATTATTCCGTTCTTAGGCATGAAGGTACATGCGGCCAGCGGCGGCGGTTTGGGCCAACAGAGCTACATTGTGGATCCCAGTGAAGAAAGCCTGAAGCTATTGCGGATTAAGAAGAAATATTTGAGTTTTTCTGAAAAGCTTGTCGAAATTGAACGTATTCAAAAAGTGCAGTCATTTATTTCGGAACTAAATAATATTTATGTGGCTTTAACGCGAGCCGGTAAAGAATTGTATGCTTTTATTCCAGCAAAAATCGGGTCGAGCCGCAATTTGATCAATGCTTTAATTCCACCAGAGTGGTTAGAAGTTGGCCGCGCGCAAGGACCGGCTGCGTCTGAAAAGCAACAAAAGAATGAAAGCCGCTTGGGTTTGCCGGTTGCCGGTCAACAGGATTGGATTGGTTTTCTAAAAGAAGAGTTTGTGGATTCGACAGCTGTTTTTCGTCGGCGAGAGATTCGCCGTGGTGTGGTTTTGCATGATTTGCTTTCTCGGATTGGTGCTATGAAAAAGACTGATCAAGATCGTCTGATCAATGAGGTTATTCGGGCAACTCAAGCCCAGTATCCGCAGATCAGTGATTGGCAGGAGTTTGTGATGGACTTGAAACGCATTTTAGATGCTGAGGTTTTGCAAAGTTTTTTTGTGGTGACGGATGGCCAAGTCTTTTTGGAAAAAGATGTGGTCAATGGTTTGGGGCAAACGCGGCGGATTGACCGTTTAATTATCAAGCAAGATGAGCTATGGATTGTGGATTATAAAAGTTCACGGGAAGGCCGAGCAAAGTTTTTGGAACAGGTTAAAGAATACATGATGATTATTGGTGACATCGAGCCCGGCAAGACTGTGCGCGGGTTTTTATTGTATTTGGATGAGGCGAGTTTTGAGGAAGTGATTTAAATGGGAAAAATTGAAACACTTAATTTTGGGCAAGACTTTATTGAACACTTGGCGGCGTATGTTCACGAGCATTATGTTTTGCCGGGTAAAGATTTGAGCCGGTTGGCTATTGTCTTCGGCGGCAAGCGGCCGAGTTTGTTTGTTAAGCGTGCTTTACACCAACAGATAAAGACCAGTTTTTATTCGCCGCGTTTCTTTGCGATGGATGAATTGATCAAATATATCGTTTATAAACAGGAAGTTTTGCAAGCCAGCGTTGATTTGGATCAATGTTATCTTTTATACCATTTGGCCCAAAAACATGCGCCACAGATTTTAGCTGGACGAGAAACTTTCGCGCAGTTTTTGCCGTGGACACGGGAAATTTTAAGCTTTATTGATCATGTGGATTTGGAAGATGTTGCGGACGATAAATTGCGAAATATTCAAGACAATGCGCAAATTGGTTATGCGGTGCCTGCCGACATTAATCGGCTTTTGGAAAGCATCGTTATTCTGCGGGGTGCTTATCACGTGCAAATGAGAAAAAACAAAAAGTTTTCCCGGGGCTTGATGTATCGCTGCGCGATGAATTGCGCGGCAGAGTGTGATTTATCAGAGTTCGACCAAATCCTTTTTTGTAATTTCTTTCATTTTAATGAGAGTGAAGCTCAATTAGCCAAGGTTTTACATGATCGCGGTTTGGCGACTTTTTTGTTTCAAGGAGATCAAGAGCGCTGGCCGACGTTAAAGCGTATTGCCAGTGTTTTAGGTCAGCCGATTCGGGAAAATAAGTTTATTGACGCGATTGATTTTGAGCTCAAATTGTATTCTGCTTTTGACGGGCAGTCACAAGTTGCGACGGTTCGTGAAATTCTCAAAAGAATTGAGCATTTGGATCGCACAGTTATTGTGCTGCCTGATTCGGATCATATTATTCCCTTGCTGTCTGAGATCAATCCTTTGGTTGAGGAATTTAATATTTCTATGGGGTATCCTCTTAAACGCAGTTCACTGTATTCGCTATTGGATTTTATTTTTAAAGCGCAATTGTCTCGTGCTGAGCATGGCTATTATACGCGTGATTTTTTGCGGGTTTTGCGGCATCCTTTGATTAAGAATTTGGATTTTGGTTTGGGCGCGGCGGTATCTCGAATTGTGATTCACAAAATCGAAGAAATGTTGACAGGCATGACGCCGGGAGCTTTGACTGGTCATCTGTTTATTAATTTGGGTGAGCTGGCAGCTTTGGATGATCTGTATGATCAGGCTTGTCAAACTTTGGGGGGAATGGATATTTCCATTTCGCGAGAACAATTAAAGACGATTCTGTTGACGATATGTGAAGCTGTTTTTAGTCAATGGGAGAAAATTCATACTTTTTTTGCGTTTGCCCAATGTTTGGATGATTTATTGCAATTGATGTTGGCCAAAAGTTTTTTGCGTGCCTATCCGTTGAATTTAAAGATCGCTGAAAAAATGTTCAATCTAAAAGAAACGATTGAGCAAGTGGACTTTAGACAGGAACATTTTTCGCAGAGTGATATTTTTAAAATTTTCGCGGCGCAAATGGAGCGGGAAATTGTTGCGTTTACCGGTTCGCCCTTGAAAGGTTTACAAATACTTGGTTTGTTCGAAACGCGCGCCTTGAATTTTGAACAAGTGATTGTTTTAGATGCCAATGAAGGTGTTCTACCGCGCTTAAATGTTTATGAGCCGTTGATTCCCCGAGAAGTGATGTTGAGCTTGCAGTTGGATCGATTAGAGCAAGAGGAAGAAATCCAACGTTATCAATTTATGCGTTTGATTTCGTCGGCCAAATGCGTGCACTTGATTTATGAAGAAAACCCGAAAAAAGAAAAAAGCCGTTTTGTTGAAGAATTGGTTTGGGAACAACAAAAGAAAAAAGGTGACTTGGACGCTGTGCCGGTGGTGTTTCCCAGTTTTAGCGCCAAGGTTTCTGTGCGTGATACTAAGATTTATAAAACACCAGCGATGATTGATTTCTTAAAGGAGTATCGTTATTCCGCCTCCAGTATTAATGCCTATGTGCGCAGTCCGGTTGAGTTTTATTACAACTATGTTTTAGGTTTGCGGGAAAAGGAAAACCTTGCCGATGAACCGCAAAATCGACAGGTGGGAACTTTTGTACATGGTTTGCTGGAAGAGACATATCAACAGTTTCTGGGTAAAAGGCCTGTGATTGATGAAAAGTTTAAAATTTATTTCTTAAAAGTGCTGGATACCCGTTTTGCCGCAATGTTTGGGCAAGGGCATGCGTCAGATGCTTTTCTTTTGAAAAAGGTTTTGGACGCCCGAATGAAGCGATTTCTTGAATTTGAAGCGGCAGGCGGTCAGCAGCAAATTCAACAGGTTCTATATATAGAGAAGAAGTTCACTGATCAAATCACATTGTCTTGCGGTAAAATTAATCTGGTCTATCGGGTTGACCGGGTCGATCAGCTGATGGATGGCACCGTGATGATCATTGATTATAAAACCGGCAGTGTTGATCCTATGCCCAAAGCGATTGAAAGCATTGAGAATATGGAACTTTCGCGCGAGAATATCCGCGATCAAGTTATTTCTTTTCAAATCCCGCTGTATTTTCAATATTTACATAAAGCTTTTGCTGGGCAAAGGATCAATGCCGCCTATTATAATTTGCGCACGTTGGAAATGAACACATTCCTTGATCATAAGATGACTTTTGATAATAACCGCATCAATGCCGCATTTTTACGTCCGCTGGACTTTATTATCACCGAAATTCTTAATCCTAATATTCCGTTTTCAGATGAAAATAGGCCCAGTTCTTAATTGACGCTATTATGGCTTTGTGTTAGTTTATTGCGTTATGAAACAGCGTTTAGCCAAGATTTATGACCAGATTGCCCAAGCTTGTCAAAAATGCGGGCGTGACCCCAAAGAAGTTGAGTTGATTGGTGTTACGAAATATACCGATTTAGCCAAAGTTCAGCAAGCTATTGATGCGGGTTTGACGCATATTGCTGAGAATCGTGTGCAAGATGCGCAGGGGCGGTTCCCCGCCTTGAAGATGGCTTCCGGACAGGTCACCAAACATTTGATTGGTCATTTGCAAACCAATAAAGTTAAATTTGCTGTCGAGCTTTTTGATATGATTCAATCCGTCGATAGTTTAAAAATTGCTCAGGAAATTCAAAAGCACGCGCATAAGCATCAGAAAGTGATGAATGTTTTAATTCAAGTCAATTGTTCCGACGAAGAACAGAAATCTGGTGTTTCACAAGAGCAGGCTTTGGAATTGATTGATCAAATTGCGGATTTTGAGAATATTCATGTGCAAGGATTGATGACCATGGCCGCTTTGACCGATGATGAAACACAAGTGCGGGCGGCTTTCTCTGGATTGCGCAATTTGCGAGATCAGGCGCGAGGTGTTTTAAATAAAAAAGGGCGCGGCGAAATGAAATGGTTGTCGATGGGCATGAGCGGAGATTTTCCTATTGCTATTGAAGAAGGTGCCAATATGGTTCGCGTCGGACGAGCTTTATTCGGCAGTGATCATTGAGGTTTGGTTTGATCAATGGCATCCTTGGGCTCAATTGTTTTGCGCCTTTATGGCGCGATTCGCCTGCAGGACGCCACTGATCAAACCAAATGAAATAAAGAGGATAAAATGTTAAAACTTGGAATCATCGGCGGGGGAAATATGGGCGCGGCGATTATCAGCCGTACTTTTTCGAAATATCGTATTGCGCTTTGCGAAAAAGATAAAGCTCGGTGCGCTGTTTTAAAACGAAAATATCGGATTGCGTTGGCAGATTTGAAAACAGTGGTTACTGCTGCTGATGTGATTATTTTGGCTGTTAAGCCGCAGGATATTGATAGCGTTTTAGCGGAATTAAAAAAATTATTAACACCCCGGCAGATGGTGATTTCGATTGCCGCAGGACTGACCACAGCTTTTCTGGAAAAAGGTTTAGGAAAAACCACTCGCGTGATTCGCACCATGCCCAATATGCCGGCACAAATCGGACAAGGGATCACCGCTTTATGTCCAGGGCGGCAGGCCAGCGCCAAAGATTTGCAAATAGCTGTTAAGCTTTTCTCCCACATCGGTGAAACGATTATTGTCGACGAAAAGTTGATGGATAGCGTCACTGCGGTTTCAGGCAGCGGACCGGCGTATCTTTTTTTATTTATCGAATGTTTTTTGAAAGCGGCTGAGAAAATTGGCCTTAAGCCCGAAGCTGCCCGACAATTGGTCAATGCGACTTTATTGGGCAGTGTGAATTTGTATTTAAAAAGCAAAGAACCGTCTGGTGTTTTGCGGGCTAAAGTGACTTCTAAGGGAGGGACGACGCAGGCGGCTTTAGATTATTTTTTAGATAATAATTTTGAGAAAATGTTTGCTGACGCGGTTGGTGCTGCTAAAGCGCGCGCCAGGCAATTAGCACGATAATACGAATGTCATTGCGAGAAGTCCCCTAGGGACGACGAAGCAATCTTTACGAGATTGTTTTATTTTTAAAAGCAGGTTCGTCGTGACGAGGGTTATCGATAGTTTAAGATTGCTTCGGTATTTTGAATACTTCAGTGTTGTTGGGATGACGTCGTGTCCCGGGTGAGTTTAGGTTAAGCGGTTTTATATTTTTGCTGCTGCTTGGTAACCTCTTAAGGCGAATAGCGCCATAGAGGCGCCAAACAATTGAGCCGTAGAGGTTGCCAAATAGCAGCAAGAACAATTTAATGGAGAATAAAATATGGCAAAGATCGGTGTGATCGGCGGCAGCGGCTTGTATAAAATTGAAGGCATCGAAAAGATTGAAGAAATGTCTTTGTTTACGCCATTTGGTAAACCGTCGGGAAATTTTATTACGGGAACATTAGCCGGGGTGGAGGTGATTTTCTTGCCGCGTCACGGCAAAGATCATGCCATTTCTCCGACCGAAATCAATTATCGCGCTAATATCTTTGGGATGAAAAAATTGGGCGCGCAGGCCATTATTTCTGTGTCGGCGTGCGGCAGCCTCAAAGAAGAATTAAAGCCGATGGATTTTGTTGTCCCTGATCAATTTGTGGATTTGACCAAACATCGCAAGACGTCATTCTTTGAAGACGGGGTGGTCGGCCATGTGTCGCTAGCAGATCCTTTCTCGCCGGAGCTTCGAAAGATTATTATTGAGGCGGCGCGTGAACTGAAATTGACGGTGCATGACAAGGGGACTTATGTCAACATGGAAGGACCGCAATTTTCCACCAGAGCCGAATCCAACTTGTATCGCAGCTGGGGGATGGATATCATTGGCATGACTACGGCCACTGAGGCGAAACTCGCGCGAGAAGCTGAACTTTCTTATGCCACTTTGGCGGCGGTGACTGATTATGATTGTTGGCGTGAAGCAACAGAAGCGGTGACGGTGGAAATGGTCATCGCCAATTTGCAAAAAAATGTGGAGAATGCGAAGAGAGTTTTAAAAATTGTTCTGCCGCGGGCGGGAGCTTTGACCGACTTTTCAGCATCTTCGGCTCGTCAACACGCGATTA
Source organism: Candidatus Omnitrophota bacterium (assembly GCA_020632555.1). GTDB lineage: Bacteria > Omnitrophota > Gorgyraeia > Zapsychrales > JANLHA01 > JADLGJ01. The sequence continues at coordinate 21,746 of JACKFI010000003.1, forward strand.
TGACGGCGCCCAATGCGATTCCTGAAAATAAAAAACGAGAATTGGAATTTTTGTAATGAGTGAAGTGAATTATCAAAAAACATTAAATCTCCCTCAGACCGGTTTTTCGATGAAAGCTAATCTGGCTGTGAAAGAGCCGGGGGTTTTGGCGCAATGGGAAAAAGAGGGGCTGTACGAACAGATTCGCGCCAAGTCGCAGGGTAAGAAAAAATTTACTTTACACGACGGGCCGCCGTATGCCAATGGCAATATTCATATCGGGCATGCTTTGAATAAAATACTTAAGGATGTGATTGTCAAAGCCAAGACGATGCAGGGTTTTGACAGCTTATATGTCCCCGGCTGGGATTGTCATGGTTTGCCCATTGAACATCAGATTTTTAAAGATTTGAAAAAACGAAAATCAGAAGTTGAAAGCAGTGTTTTTCGTAAAATGGCGCATGATTATGCGATGAAATATGTGGCTTTGCAGCGCGAACAATTCAAGCGGCTGGGGATTTTGGGACAGTGGGACAATCCGTATTTAACATTGTCCAAAGATTATGAGTATTGGATTTTGAATTCTTTTATTCGCTTGGTCGAAAAAGAGTATGTGTATCGTGGATTAAAACCAGTCAATTGGTGTGGGACCTGCGAAACCGCATTGGCTGAAGCCGAAGTTGAATATGAAGATCATGTCTCGCCGTCGGTATATGTCAAGTTTCAAGTGAAAGATACAAGCAAGTTTAAGTTTTTGCCGAAGGGAAAATCAGTATTTCTTTTGATTTGGACTACGACGCCGTGGACCTTGTTGGCCAATGTCGCAGTAGCTGTGCATTACAATTATCAATATTCTTTTGTGGATACTGGGAATGAAGTTCTTGTTATTGAAAGCACTCTAGCGGCGTCTGTTCTTGAAAAAGGCGGTATCACGGGAAAAGTGATTCAAGAAGTCAGCGGCAGTGAGTTAAAAGATTTAACGTATACGCATCCTTTTGGAATGGATGTTTCCTGTCGCGTGATTACGGTTGATTATGTGACCAAGGAAGACGGGACCGGTTTAGTGCATACCGCGCCGGGTCATGGGCAGGAAGATTTTGAGGCCGGCCGCAAAAACAATTTAGAGATTTTAATGCCGGTTAATGACCAAGGTGTTTTTACCCAACAAGCCGGCAAGTTTGCGGGACAATATGTTTTTAAAGCCAATGAAAATATTGTCGCGGATTTAAAAGAACGCGGCATTCTTTTTTTAAGCCAAAATATCACCCATTCGTATCCGCATTGCTGGCGCTGTAAAAAGCCGATTCTTTTTCGCGCGACCAAACAATGGTTTTTAAAAATTGACCATGAGAATTTACGGGCGCGAGTGAAAGATGTTATCAAACAAGATGTGAGCTGGATTCCGCAAGCCGGACAAGAGCGGATTTTGGGCATGGTGATTACGCGGCCGGATTGGTGTTTATCTCGCCAGCGGCATTGGGGTGTTCCGATTCCCGCGCTTTGGTGCAAAAAATGCGACGAGCATAAACTTTATCCGGATGTGATGCGCCAGTTTGCCGATATTGTCAAAGAGCAAGGAACAGATGTTTGGTTTGTTAAAGATGTGTCAGAATTTTTACCGGCAGGGTTTAAATGTCCGGATTGTGGTCACAGTGATTTTGAAAAAACTTTTGATATTCTGGATGTGTGGTTTGATTCGGGAGTGAGCCATCAAGCAGTGATTGGGCCGATGCTGCAGCAAAAATTACCTGCTGACTTGTATTTGGAAGGTTCTGATCAGCATCGCGGATGGTTTCAATCATCTTTGATCCCTTCGGTGGCTTTGGATGGTCAGGCGCCGTTTCGCGCGGTTTTAACGCATGGTTTTGTTGTCGATGGGCAGGGTCGGAAAATGTCCAAATCTTTGGGCAATGTTGTTGCTCCCGAGGATGTTTTGAAGAATTATGGCGCGGATGTTTTGCGTTTATGGGTGGCGTCCAGCAATTACAATGATGATATCCGTTTGTCGAAGGAAATTTTAGAGCGGCTGATTGATGCGTATCGCAAGATTCGCAATACGATGCGCTATCTTTTAGGAAACTTGAATGGTTTTGATCCAGACCAAGATGGTGTCGAATATCAGGGTCTTTTAGAAGTTGATCGTTGGGCGCTTTACCGTTTGGGTTGTGTTTTGACCGATGTTCGCAAGTCTTATGAGGATTATGACTTTTCGAACGTTTATCAAGTGATTTATTCGTTTTGCAATGAGGATCTCTCGGGCTTTTACCTTGACATCCTAAAAGATCGATTGTATACTTCTCAGGCTAAATCGGTAGCTCGACGTTCAGCGCAGACAGTTCTTTATCATATATTGAATCATTTGACGCGCCTGTTGGCTCCGATCTTGGTCTTCACTAGCGATGAAATTTTTGCGGCAATGCCTAAAGATCGGGAGATGAAAGATGTGGCCAATATTCATCTTTTGCCGTGGTTGGTTGTTCCGGATGCGTGGAATGATGATGCCGCGCAAGAAATTGCAGAGAAGTATAAACTTTTATTACAGCTTCGTCCATTTGTGATGAAGGCACTGGAAGATAAGCGTATCTTAAATGAGATTGGCAGTCCGCTGGAAGCGGTGGTTACTTTTCGCACGGCCAGTCAGCGGGATTGGAATTATTTGCAGAATTTTGAAGCTCAGTTAGCTTCCTTTTTTATTGTTTCACAGGTTGCCATTGAGAAAGTTGCTGAAATTCAGGCTGGGTTAAGTGAATTTTTCTCCAAGACCGAAATTGTGATTAATCGTGTTCAAGGCAAAAAGTGTCAACGCTGTTGGGTTTATAGTGATCAGGTGGGTTTGGATGCGCAACATCCGTCATTGTGCGAGCGTTGCAGTCCGGTTGTTCGTGAAATTCTTGCAGAATGAGTAAGAGCAGATACTTTTTTTAGCGTTCGTTAATTTAAAGGAGACTGTTAGGATGCCTCAAAAATCCCCCGCTCATGATAAGAATGAGCAGTTTAAAAAAATTCTTCTAAAAAGCAAAGAAGATATCGTTCACGATATCAAAAATATGGCCGCGGTGAATTCAGCGGATAATAAAGACAAAGGCGGCGATGTTTCTGGCCACGCGATGCATATTGCGGATGTTGCGACAGATATGTATGATCGCGAATTTAGTTTGGGGCTGGCTTCCAATGAGCGAGAATTGCTTAACCGTATTGATGCTGCTCTTAAACGTATTGCTGAAAAAACGTATGGTTTATGTGTTGTTTGTAAAAAAGCGATTTTAGCCGCGCGCTTAAAAGCTTTGCCTTACGTTGAAACCTGTGTCAAGTGCCAAGAAGATATAGAAAATAAAAAAAGATAGACCAATAGTGAAAAGTGAATCAAGTGCGTATTTTGATATCTTTTTGTCTCTCACCATCGTCTCGTCGATTGTTTGTCTGGACCGTTTAACCAAGATCTTCTTTTCTCATATCCTTTCGTTGGGGGAGTCCTGGGTTATTTTGCGCAATATTTTGCATATGACCTTGGTTCATAACACGGGCATTGCTTTTGGTTTGTTTCGAAATCAGGGCATTGTTTTGATTATTATTCCTGTGATTATGATTGCCCTGCTACTGTACAATTTTTACCACTACAAGTACAATAATGAAAAATTAAGCCGGCTTTATATTGTGGCTGTGTCTTTGATTATCGCCGGAGCTATTGGGAATTTGATTGATCGCATCCTGTATGGGTATGTGATTGATTTTATTGATTTGCGAATTTGGCCGGTTTTTAATATTGCGGATAGCGCTATCACTGTTGGCGCGATTCTTTTATTGTGGTGTATCAACATTAAGGAAGCTTAAGATGTATCCAACCATTGGGCACATTGGACCGATTACCATTTATTCATTTGGACTGATGTTGGCCATTGCGGTGATGCTGTGTTCCTTTTTGCTAAGCCGAGATGCCGGTAAGGTTGGGATTAGTCAAGAAACGATTTTTGATTTGGTTTTTTGGGTGATTTTGGGCGGGATTGTTGGCGCGAGGATTTTTTTTATTCTGCTGAATTTCTCTGATTTTGCGGCAGATCCCAAGCAAATCATTATGATTGCCAACGGTGGTTTAGCCTGGCAGGGCGGTTTGGTTTTGGGATGTTTGGCTGGCGTGTTTTATGTTCGCAAGAAAAATTTGTCATTGTCTACAATGGTGGATTTAGCCGCGCCTTATTTAGCTTTGGGTCAGGCTGTTGGTCGAATTGGTTGTTTTTTAAATGGCTGTTGTTATGGCCGTCCGGTTGCTTGGGGAATTTATTTTCCGGTTCATGGCCAACATCTTCATCCAACTCAGTTGTATGATACGGGAATGCTTGTGGGCATTTTCTTTATTTTGAAATATTTGCAAAAGAATTCAAGGCGTCGGGGAGAGATTTTTGCTGCGTATCTAGTGTTAGCTTCGGTTGAGAGGTTTATTAATGAATTCTTTCGTGCAGATCATATTAATGCGGTTATGGGTTTGAGCGTTTTTCAATGGGTGAGTGTTGCGGTTTTCATTTTGGGCGGATATCTGTGGTGGCGATTGTATCGTCAATCACGGGTAATTTAGACATTTATGGCACGGCAAACGTTTAAGGTTAGTGAAGAATGTGTTCATTTGCGTTTGGATGTTTGTCTGGTCAAGAATTTTCCGCAATGTCCGTCTCGGACGTTTGCTCAGCGTTTGATAGATGCCGGCCAAGTTTTGGTTAATGGCAAGCCCCAAAAAGCTAGTTATCCGGTTAATCTCAATGATGAAATCAATTTTGAATGTGAGTTAACCAAAGCCGGCGATGCGATCCTCGCCGAGGATATTCCCCTTAATATTTTTTATGAAGATCAGTGGCTTTTGATTGTGAACAAACCCATTGGTATGTTGGTGCATCCGGTGCATGGGTATCATGGCGGGACTTTGGTCAATGCGCTGATGCATCATTGTCAAAATTTGTCGCAAGTCAATTTGCCTGATGGCGATGACGATGTTTTTGACCCGGCCTTGATTCGACCGGGCATTGTGCATCGCTTGGATCGAGAAACATCGGGGCTTTTGGTTGTTGCCAAGGATGATTATACGCATGTTCAGTTAGCCAGGGCTTTTGAACAGCGGCAAGTTAAAAAAAAGTATTTGGCTTTGGTGCGAGGAGCTATTGAATTTGATGAGGGGATGGTTGATGCCGCTTTGGGTCGACATCCGGTGCATCGGGATAAGAAAGCGATTGTTAATGATGACAAGGGAAAGTCTGCCGTTACGATTTACCGCGTGATCAAGCGTTTTGGTGATCGGGCGACTTTAGTGAGTTTGTTTCCCAAAAGTGGTCGCACTCACCAATTGCGTGTGCATATGGCGCATTTGGGCCATCCGATTCTGGGTGATGAAAAATATGGAGAAGCCAAATCTTTTTTTCGCATGGCTTTGCACGCACAATCACTGGGATTTTATCATGTGCATTTGAAAGATTTTGTAGAATTCTCGACCGCCGTTCCAGCCGAATTTCTTGATTTTTCTGCCGAGTAAAGCAGAATAAATTTTAATTTTTCAAGCTTGGCCTAACGCTTTTGATGCGTTAAGCTTAGGCATTGTAAAATTAAAAAAGTCTTTACTTGCGTGGTATTATTCATATAATAGACTTCATAATTTGGGCCATTTGAATGCTAAAGAGGAGTTGATCGTATGAAGCAATTAGGCAAGTCTGGGAAAGCGTTAACGTTTATTCTAATTGTTTTTGTTGTCTTGTTAGTGTCACTTTTGGGAATCGCAGGTTTTCATTTGTTAAAAGAAATTGATAAAAGTCAGGCCGCGGAGAATATGGTTGTTCAACTGCGGGCTGTTGAGGCTAAATTGAATGAAGATTTGAAAAATGCACAAGAGCAGATTGTGCTTTTAGAGGGTAAGAAAAAAGACGCGGAAGCGACGATTGAAGATTTGCAGAGAGATGTTGATTTTGAAAAAGGGGCTAAGGAAGAACTAAAAAAACAAAATCAGGTTTTTCAGGACAATTTGGAGAAAGAAGTTCAGGCCAAAGAGGACATTCGTTCGCGATTAACTCAAGATTTGCAGGCCGCTCAAGACAAATATAATTCTATCAAATCAGAGTTAGACAAAGCTTTGGCGCGGAATAAAGAGTTAGAAAATGCTAAGCTTGCCGTTGCTGCGCAAATGGACAATGCTCCATCAATGGCTGTTGAACAGAGTGCCGCTGGTGACATGACGGCCAATGATTCAGGGATTGATCTTGAAAAAATTATTGTTAATCCAGCTCCCAAAGGCAGAGGGAAAATCATTAGCGTTGACTCTGATACGGATTTTGTGATTGTTAGCTTGGGTGAGAAAGATGGTGTTGTCAAAGGTTCTTTGCTTTCTGTTTTTCGTGGCAATGATTATTTGGGTGATATCAAGGTTTCTCGTGTTTTGGCTGAAATGTCGGCAGCAGATTTTGTGCCGCCATTTAAAAGTCAGAGTGTCAAGAAGGACGACCAGGTTGTTCCTAAAAAATGATTCTTAAAGTCCAGCCGTTGGAATTTCTTCGGGGGACGGTTCGGCTTCCTGCTTCAAAATCTTATTCCATTCGCGCCTTTATGGTTGCCGCTTGTGGTGGTCAGTCTACGATTCTATTCCCTTCCGATTGTGATGATGCCAAAGTTGCGATAGCGACGGCCAAAGCCTTAGGCGCGCAGATCACATCTTTTCGTGGGGAACGGTTTTCCGTAAAAGCTAATTTAAAATTATTAAAATCAACGCGAATCAACGTTCGCGAGTCGGGGACGGTGTTGCGTTTTCTTTTGCCTTTACTGTCGCTGCGAGGCAAGAATGCTGTTGTTTTTGGCGAGGGGACATTGATTGGTCGTCCGAATGTTCATTTGTTAACGGCTTTACGTTCTTGTGGTGTACAGATTAGGGGCAGTGGTTTAAAAGAAAGTATTCCCGTTAGTCTGGGTGGTGGAACGTTTCGTGCAGGGAAAATTGTTATTGATGGCAGCTTGAGCTCACAGTTTATTTCGAGTCTTTTAATCACGTGTCCACAATTGAAACACAATTCTGATCTTTTTCTGGAAGGTAAAAAGTTGGTGTCTTCTGATTATATTGTGATGACTCTTTTAATTCTTAAGCAGGCAGGGATTCAAGTCAAGAAGGTTTCCGACCGGCATTATCACATTAAGGGAAATCAGAAATTCTTAGGTTTGCAGGATTTTTGTGTGCCTTCAGATTATGGCTTGGCGGCTTTTTTGATGGCCGCTGCTGCTTTGATTCCGTCGGATGTTGTTTTGCAAGGCAGTTTCAATGATCGCTTTATTCAAGCCGATGGGAAAATTTTGGAATTCTTAAAGAAAATGGGAGTTGTGTGGGTTCGCACCAAAGATGCGATCAAAATAAAAGGGCCCTTTGTTTTGAAAGGGGGAACATTTTCATTAAGGCATTGTCCGGATTTGGTTCCGATTATGGCGGTGTTGGGACTTTTTGCTAAAGGGGGCGTGCGCTTAACGCAGATTGGGCATGCTCGAGCCAAAGAGAGCGATCGGATCAGTGATTTACGTCGAGAATTGCAAAAACTTGGCGCGCAGGTTAAAGAAGGTCCTGATGAATTGCAGGTTTTTCCGTGTAAAACATTTCGGCCGGATGTTGTTTTAGACCCGCATCATGATCATCGGCTGGCAATGGCTTTTGCGGTGCTGGGTTTAAAAACAGGATTAACAGTTTGTGATATCGAGTGCGTTCAAAAATCTTATCCTCAATTTGTAGCTGATATGAAAATGTTGCGGGCGCCGTTTAAAGTTCTCCAATAGTTTTTGTGAAGTTTGTTTTATAGTTTTAATAGTCATTGACAGATATTTTTTTTTCCGATAATATTTTACCTGTTGAATGACAAATAGTTAGCACAATTTTTATATTTGACGGTGTCTTTTTTCGACGAGAACATTAAACATAAGGATGTTAAGCATGTTTTCACGAGCCATGAAGTTTTTAAAAAAGCTTTATAATGGGACTTTGGGTTTGCTTTCCAATGATATGGGCATTGATCTTGGAACTTGCAATACGTTAGTTTATGTTAAGGGGGAAGGAGTTGTTCTTTGTGAGCCATCTGTTGTGGCCATTGAAAAGGATACAGGAATTCCGGTTGGCTTTGGTGATGATGCCAAAAAGATGTTGGGCCGTACTCCCGGAAATATTATCGCTATTCGTCCGATGCGCAATGGTGTTATTTCTGATTTCGAAATCACTGAGAAAATGTTGCGGCACTTTATTAATAAAGTGCACAATAGTAAAAGTAACGGGTTTTTTCATCTTCGTCCGGCTCCCGCTTTGGTTATTGCTATTCCCTCGGGAATTACTGAAGTTGAAAAGAGGGCGGTTCGTGATTCGGCTGAACGCGCTGGAGCGAGAACTGTTGATTTGATTGAAGAGCCAAAAGCTGCGGCGGTTGGAGTCGGGCTGCCCGTTGAAGAGCCAGCTGGGAATATGATTATTGATGTTGGTGGTGGGACCACGGAATATGCGGTGATTTCTTTGGGTGGTATTGTCTATTCAAAATCCATTAAGGTTGGCGGCGATGGTTTGGACAATGCGATTATGGAGTATTTGCGAAAGACCTATAATCTTCTCATTGGTGAGCGGACAGCTGAAGAGATTAAGATTCGCATCGGTTCGGCTTATCCGTTAGAGGAAGAATTAACCATGGATGTTCGCGGTCGTGATTTGATTGCGGGATTGCCGAAGAATATCACTATCACTTCTGAAGAAGTGCGCGAGGCTTTGCAAGCGCCGGTTCAAGCGATTGTTGACGCGACCAAGATTGTTTTGGAGAATACACCGCCGGAATTGTCTTCGGATTTGATCGACCGTGGTATTGTGATGGCTGGCGGGGGTTCTCTTTTGCGTGGGATTGATAAACGTATCGCGGAAGAGACTGGTCTTCCTGTCCATGTGGCTGATGATCCGATGACGGCTGTTGTTTTAGGAACGGGCGCGACATTAAGTATGCCGGCTCGGTTGCGTCGCCGGCTGGTGGTTAAAACCCGAATTGATTTCTAATAAAAATCTTTTTCTTCTGTTATCTGTGTGTTGCGAAAAAAAACAAAGCTCTTAACTTACCTTGGTCTTGCTGCTGTTGCTTGCCTCTTTCTTTTTGCCAGGCTTCCTCTGATTACTCATATGAAATTTGCGGTGGTTGACACGCTGTCTTTGCCAATGAAGGTTATTTCATTCCCTTTTTTGGAATTCAAGAAAATGCTTTATTATCACGCGACGTTTGAACAAAATCGTCAATTGGTCAAAGAAGTTGGAATGTTAAAAGCTCGTTTAACAGCGATGGATGAAGTGGTGCGCGAGAATACGCGGTTGGAGAAATTATTAAACTTTAAAGAGAAATCATACGCGGGGGTCGCGGCTAATGTGATTGCGCGTGATCTTGCCAATTGGAATTCCGCGATTGTGATTGATAAAGGGCAACGGCATGGAATTCGTGTTGGTATGCCTGTTGTTGATGCTTCTGGAATTGTAGGTAAAGTTGTTGAGGTGGTTGAGGATCGCTCAAAGGTTATTTTGATTAGTGATCCGAGTTTTAGTGTAGCGGCCATGATAGAGCGTTCGCGGGAAGTCGGATTGGTTTCTGGAACATTGACAGGACAATGTCGCATGCGTTATCTGTCGATGGATGCGGATGTGAAAATTGGTGATGAAGTGATTTCTTCAAAATTAAGTTCGTCTTTTCCGCAAGGGATGATTTTGGGGACCGTTGTGAGCGTTGAAAATCCGGCGGGCAGTCCGTTTCCGATGTATTTGATCAAGCCAGCCGCGGCATTATCACAAATAGAGGAAGTTATTGTGATTCGCTCATCGTCGACTGCCAGTAGAAATTAGATCAATATTCTTTGGTTATGGATTTTTCATGAAAAAAACCATTTTTATTTTTGTGATTACTGTTTCTTGTTTGATTGTGCAATTATTGTTTGCGCGGGTTTTCGGGTCTTCATATGTGCCAAATTTTGTTTTGATTGCGGTCGTATTTTTTAATTTATATCGTGGATTGCGATACAGTTTGAGCGCGGCGTTTTTGGGAGGGTTTTTTTTAGATAGTTTTAGTGGGAGTTTGATGGGTTTGAATATGTTCTCTTTGGTGATGTGCGCGTTCTTATTGGGGACTTTAAAGAAATTTATATATCAGCCGGGAGCCGCTCAGTCGCGTTTATTGATGGTTTTTGTGGCTGTTGTGAGCAATAGTTTTTTACAATATTTTGTTATTTTATCCTCAGGCATTCATCTTGATTTCTCAATAGCGTTTCAGTCAGCTATGATGCCGGAAATTATCCTTACATTATTAGTTGCTTTGTATACCTTCGAAAGGTTAAAGCAGTGCGCCTTAAAGTTATTTTCATAATCATTTTTTGTTTTATTTTTTTGGTAGCCTGCCATCTTTTTTATTTGCAGATTCTTAAAGGAGATGCGTATTACAGTTTGAGCATTAATAATAGCATTCGGGTTGTCCCGGTCGAAGCGCCGCGTGGGCGTATTTTGGATCGCAATGGAGTTGTTTTGGCTGATAATCGTCATTCATTTGATGTGACGATTGTGCCGCAGGAGTTAGACGACAAAGATGAAGTCTTCGATTTTTTGTCTCAAATTTTGCAAATTGACAAGAACAAAATGCTTCAGCAGTTTTGGCAACGTAAAGTTGCGCCGTTTTCTCCGGTTGTTGTTGTGGAAGATGTCACCAAGGCGCAGGCGATGTCGGTGGAGGAAAATCGATATCGTTTTCCGGGTCTTTACATTGAAGAATCGTATAATCGGTATTATCCTTTCCATGAAGTTGGAGCGCATGTGTTAGGTTATGTTGGAAAGATGAATCGGGAAGAGTTAGAACAGCTCAATGATTATGGACATTCTTCCTTGAGTACCGTAGGCAAGAATGGGATTGAAGATTTTTATGATTCATATTTGCGGGGACATGAAGGCGGCTTGCAGATGGAAATCAATAGCCGGGGGCGACAGGTTCGATTGTTGGGGATTCGGCAACCGCAGTCGGGCCAGGATATCACATTGACGGTAGATCAACGGGTGCAGCAAATGGCTTATGACAGCTTGGCTTCTCGTCGGGGTGCTGTGATTGTGATGAGTTTGGAAACAGGAGAAATCTTGACAATGGTCAGTTCACCTGCGTATGACCCAAATATTTTTGTTGATAGTCAATTAAGGTCAAAAACGGGTTCGCTTTTTGTGGATCCGCAAGCGCCGTTATTAAACCGCGCGATTAAAGGACAGTATCCGCCTGGGTCGGTTTTTAAAATTGTTGTCGCGGCTGCTGGGCTGGCCACCAATCGATTGGATCCGGCAAGAACTTATAATTGTGACGGGGTTTATGAATTGGGCGCGGCGAAATTTCGTTGCATGCATACGCATGGTCCGCAAAATCTTTTTCAGGGGATTATGCATTCCTGTAATATCTATTTTTATAATGTCAGTCAGGCAATTGGCGCGGAATCGATCTATCGCTATGCGCGTTTGTTGGGACTGGGACGCTTAACAGGCATTGATATTCCGTTTGAGGAAAAAGGAAATTTGAGCGGGCCTTCTTTGCGCAAATGGTATACGGGCGATACGTTGAATATGTCGATTGGTCAGGGAGATGTTTTGGCAACCCCTATGCAGCTTTTGCGGGTGTTGGCGACGGTTGGATTAAATGGCCGTGAGGTGCAACCGTATTTTCTAAAAGCGATCAATCATCAGGAGCTGGTGAAATTATCAACCAGCCGTCAGGTGGGAATGATTCCGCAAGTTTATGAAATTCTCAATAATGCTTTGCGCATGGTTGTCGATGAATCCGGAGGAACGGCCCATATTTTGGATATTCCCAATATGAAGGTTGCTGGCAAAACGGGGACCGCGCAGTCTGGGCGGGGAAAAGACAGTCACGCGTGGTTTGTTGGGTACACATTGGATACTCAGCCGCGGGTTGCGATTTGTGTTTTTTTGGAATATGGAGGGTCCAGTCATAATTCTGTTGTTGTTGCTCAGGATATTCTAAATCAAATGCGTTTAGCGGATATTCTTTAATCATGAGTAAAAAAGGATTTTGAATGCGTCGAGAATTAGAATTAAAAATTTGGATTTTTACGGCCTGTATTGTTTTGATGGGGCTGGTTGTTTTGTATAGTGCCGCTTATCAAAATGCGCGCGTCTCAATTAAAGTTTTTTATGATCAATTGTATTGCGCTGGATTTGGTTTTACATTGATGTATTTAATTTCCCGGGTTAATTATCGGCGATTTTATGATATCGCGTATATTGTTTACGCGATTATGATGATTTTATTATTTTTAGTTTTAATTAAAGGGCGATACGCTCTGGGGGCTCAACGCTGGTTTTCTTTTGCGGGGATTACGTTTCAACCATCGGAAATTGCAAAGTTGGGCATGATTCTAGCTCTGGGGCGGTATTTTAGTCAACGGCGGCCAACTTTTAAATTTGGTACTAAGAGCAATAGTAAGGCTTTATGGAATCATTTGCTGGCGCCTCTTTTTATAACTGCTGTTCCTATGCTTTTTATTTTTAAGCAACCGGATTTAGGGACAGCCATTTTAATTTTTGGGATTTTTTTCATTATGACTTATGCCAGCGGTATTGAAATGAAATTTTTAGGGGGATTTTCCGCTTTGTGTTTGGCTGCCGCTCCTTTTATGTGGCATATTCTAAAACCATATCAACGAGATCGTCTTTTGGTTTTTTTAAATCCCAATATTGATCCTTTGGGAGCTGGCTATACGATTATTCAATCGAAGATTGCTTTGGGTTCAGGCCAATTTTTTGGAAAAGGATGGTTGTCGGGAACTCAGAATCAATTGAATTTCTTGCCGGAACAACACACGGATTTTATTTTTTCTGTTGTGGGGGAGGAGTGGGGATTCTTGGGTTCCATGTTGTTATTGTTAGCTTATGGAGGGCTTATTTATACTGGTTTAAAGATTGCAGAACAAGTCAATGATAAATTTGGGACGCAAGTGGCCGTTGGTATTGTTGGGATTTTAGCCTTGCAGGTTATTATTAATATGGGAATGGTCATGGGTCTGTTTCCAGTGGTTGGAATCACATTGCCAATGATCAGTTATGGCCGAACCTCGTTTATGATTTTTATGATTATGATGGGATTTTTATTGAGTTTAAGCAAGCGTCGAACGGTTTTTTGATAAAATTTTGCATTTCCTTATATTATTCCACGGAGAGTTAACTATAATAGGAATGTATTTTTGTTGATTTGTAAAAATTACGGAAAGGTGAGCATGAGCATTTTAAAACAACGTGTGAGTCGAGCGGTCCTAAGCAATAAGTATTTACGGCAGGAAATTTTTATTGCTTTTTGTCTGATTATGCTGACCTTGTTGGTTTTTATTGGTTATCTTTTCCCCGGTGTTTCCGCCAATTCTTGGTTTGCTAATCGCGCGACATTGCCACTGGTGATCGGTATTATTATCATGATTCTAACGATTGGATTTTTGATTATTTGGCAAATTGTGGAGCCGATTATTCGTTTGAATCGCGAAGCAAAAATGATTGCTTCGGGAGATTTAACGCGTGAAATCTGTTTGACGCGTGAAGATGAGTTGGGAGAATTAGGATCATCTGTGAATGCTTTGACTCGTCGGATTCGTGAGAATGTTGAAGAATTGAATAATCTCAATAAAAAAACAGAAGTGCTCAACGATGAGATTAATAATCGCATTGTGATGTTATCGAATTTGATGGAAATCAGCAATGGCATTGCGCAGAAAGCGGCTTTGAAGGATATTTTACGGATTGCGGTTGAAAAATGTTTTCCGGAACAAGAAATGTCTTTTGGCTGTGTTATTTTAAAGGACGAACAGACCAATGAGTACCGAATTCAATACCTGCATAGTGCGCATGAAGAGCAGCTGAATCGTCGCGGGTTAAATGCTATGAAAATTGCTTTGGGGATTGGTGTTTTAGGCAAAGCGATTCTTAAACAAGAGGCCGTTGTGATTGATCAGGCAACCAAGATGACCAGAGAAATTGAAGATTTTAAGGGAATGTTTTTGGTGAATAATGCGATTATTTCGCCAATTTCGTCGACGGATAACGCGCATGGTTTGATTATCGCGGCTAATGAGCGGCCAGATTATTATTGCACCGAGACACAGAAGGATTTGTTGCAGCTGGTTTCCAAACATATCGCGATTGCAGTTTTAAATGAAAAACTTTCAAAAGAGGTTGAAAAATTTGAGATGACCGATTCTTTGACAGGTTTGTATAACAATGCTTATGCGAGGAGTCGTTTAGGGTTTGAAGTTAAGCAGGCCGTTTATACACAAAAAACATGTTCATTTGTTTTAATGAAGATTGATCGTTTCAAGGATTATTTAACAGCATTCGGTCATATCGGTGTTGAAGACGCGCTTTTAAAGATTGCTGCTGTTTTTAAAGAGTGTTTATCTTCTGACGCCAAGGCCGCGCGATTTGCCGAGCATGAGTTTGCTTTGGTTTTGCCGTCGGTTAATAAGCGGGATGCGATTGCGCTAACTGAGGATATTGTAAAAAAGATTGCTGAAAGATTTGCTCAGGAAGAAAATCCTGCGCGTCATTTGACTGTGACAGCGGCTGTTGTTGAAAATCCTTTGGATGGTCGCACAGCTGATGATTTAATTTTAAGAAGCGGCATTATTTTAGCCGACACCATCGAACAGGGTGGGAATCGAGTGGGGTATCAAAAATAAGGGGTTGGGAGTATATTCAAGCAGGCAGAGGTTTTTTGTGAGGATTATTTATTGTGTTGAGCGTTAAGGAACAGGAATAATTTTTTATGCAAAATCCCAGACGTACGTCCACAAAACAACTCGGACAGGTTTTAATTGAACGTGGGGTTATCGATCACGAACAAGTGTTGATGGCCATTACTTATCAGCGTGAAAAAGGTGGACTTTTTGGAGAAGTTCTTGTCCAATTGAAGTTTGCCACCGAAGAAGATATCGCTCAGGCTTTGACGTGCCAGTATGGGTTTCCGTATTTGCCTTTGGCGAATTATGAAATTGATCAAGAGGTGATCAGTACAATTCCAGAGAATGTGTGTTTGCAATTTTGTCTTATTCCAGTCGATAAGATTGGAAAAAGTTTAACGTTGGCAATGGCCGATCCGTTAAACCAGAACGCCATTGATGATGTTGAGTTGATTACCGGAGCGACCGTTCAAGCCTTCGTGAGTACTTCCAGTGATATTAAGGAAGCCATCGCACGCTATTATAAACCTGCAAGTTGATCTTATGTCGTCTCTTAAAGAACGCTTGGTCGAAATTCTTATTTATGACAAGATTCTCAAACAAGAGGATCTTGATCTTGCTTTAGCCGAACAGAAAAAAAGCGGCGGTGAACTGAGTAAGATTTTAGTTCGTCTTAAATTTATAAATGAGGACGATTTGACCCATGCGTTAAGTACCGGCTTGGGTATGCCTCCGATTGATATTTCCCGCCTTAAAATTGATCCGGCTGTAGTTAAGATTATTCCGCAGGACGTTGCCGCTAAATATCAAATTATTGCCATTTCCAGAATGGGCGATAATTTGACATTGGCTATGGCTGATCCGCTGAATATCTTTGCTATCGATAATGTGAAAGCTTTAACCGGAATGAATATTGTTCCTATTATAGCGCGGGCGGCTTTGGTTCAGCAGACGATTGAAAAGTATTATACGACGGATTCCGGCGAGGCTTTGCAAAAAATCATTCAAGATATGAAGGACGCCGATGATATTGAATTGATTCGGGACAATGAGACTAAGGGCGGGGCCGACGATTTAACCGAAGATGCTCCGATGATCAAGTTGACGGACACGATTATTCATCAAGGAGTATTGTCCAAAGCTAGTGACGTTTTTATTGAACCCATGGAAAAGACGATGCGCATTCGCTATCGCGTTGATGGGATTATTCGCGAGGTGGATCGAATGGCCAAGGCTTTGTTGGCGCCGATTGTTTCGCGGATTAAAGTCATCAGTTCTTTGGACATTTCAGAACAGCGTCTGCCGCAAGATGGCCGATTTAAGACGATTATGACGGGAAATCGTGAAGTGGATTTTCGTGTGAGTATTTTGCCGACGGCTTATGGGGAAAAAGTTGTTTTGCGTATTTTAGATAAAACTGCCGGTATTTTGGATTTAAGCAAATTAGGTTTGGAACCAGATTCGATGAAGAAGTTGCAGGATTGCGGTTTGCGTCCCCATGGGATGATTTTATGTTGCGGGCCGACGGGCAGCGGGAAAACAACGACATTGTATTCGCTTTTGAAATTTGTTGATTCGGCTGAAAAGAATATTATTACTGTCGAAGATCCTGTCGAGTATCAGATCAAGGGGATGAATCAGGTCAATGTTCGTCCGTCTGTCGGATTGACTTTTGCCGCGAGTTTGCGTTCAATTTTGCGTCAGGACCCTGATATCATCATGGTCGGGGAAATTCGCGATTCAGAAACTTTGGATATTTCGGTGAAGGCGGCTTTGACGGGGCATTTGGTCTTAAGTTCATTGCACACGACCACAGCGGCCGGTTCCATTGTTCGTATGATGAATATGGGCATTGAACCGTTTTTATTATGTTCGTCGGTGATCGCGATTGTTGGGCAACGTTTGATTCGACGAATTTGTCAAAAATGCAAAGAACCTTTTCCTGTTACTGCCGAGATGGCGCTTAAACTGAATTTGAATAAAAAGAATTCCAGTCAGGAAGTTGTGTTATTTCGCGGTAAGGGATGCAATGCGTGCTCGAACACGGGTTATGGCGGTCGACTTGTGATTTGTGAAATTATGGTTTTAACGCCCAAGGTGAAGGAAAAGATTTTAGAGCGCGTGGGTGAATTAAAGATTAAAGAAACTGCTCGTCGTGAAGGAATGATTACGATGCGCGAAGATGGGTTGATTAAGGCGTTTGCGGGTTTGACCACTTTAGAGGAAGTTTTGCGTGTGACAGCTCCCGATGAGGATTTGAAGTAAGGTGTAGCATTTGTTGCAAAGTATTTTTGAAAATTATAACGACTTGGGATTAGGCAGGATATGGCAGAAACTTTAAAAACCAAGATTCTTGCGCGTCTGCTGGACTCTTTGAAGTTAAAAAAAGAGGATTTGGATGCCGCTTTGAAATTGCAAAAAGAAAAAGGGATTCCGCTTGAGCGGGTTTTGATGGAGCAGGGGCTGATTAATGAGCAGGATTTATTATTGCTCTTGGTCAAGGAATTGCATATTCCTTTTATTAACTTGAAGAAGTATAAGATTGATCTGGAATTGAAAACAGTGATAACGGAAAAAGTTGCTCGTCAGTACCATATCGTTCCGCTTTCGCAAATGGAAGACACTTTGACCATTGCTCTTTCGGATCCGTTGAATATTTTTGCTTTAGATGACATCAAAAACATTACAGGCAAGAATATTGACGTGGTGATGAGTACCAATTCAGAGATTTTGCACGCAATAGATCATTATTATGGATCCAAGGCGACCGCTTCAGTTTCAGATATTAGTAAAAGTATTGAGTTTGAACAGTTTGAAATTGTTTCTGAAAAAGAAGGGGCTCAGCAGGATGATGTGGATGCGCAAGAGGGTGAACAAGCGCCGATTATTCGTTTGGTGAATTTGATTATACAAGAATCGCTCAAACAACGCGCATCGGATATTCATATTGAACCGATGGCTGATCTGGTGCGAGTTCGTTATCGCGTCGATGGTGTTTTGTTGGAGGCGATGAATTTTCCCAAGAGCAATCAGAATTCTGTTTTGGTTCGCTTAAAGATTATGGCGCGGCTGGATATTACCGCGACGCGCACACCGCAAGACGGCCGGTTTAAAATGAATATTGGAGCCAAGGAAGTGGATTTTCGTGTTTCGGTTTTGCCGACGATTTTTGGGCAAAAGGTTGTTATGCGTATTTTAGACCGAAAGAATTTATCCATTGGTTTGAATGGTTTAGGTTTTTCTGAGCATTCGATTAAGATTTTGCAAGAGGGAATTCATAGTCCGTTTGGCATGATTCTGGTGACCGGCCCGACCGGTAGCGGGAAGTCAACGACGCTGTATTCCATTATTAATGAGCTGAATAGTGTTGAAAGAAATATTATCACCGTTGAAGATCCTGTGGAATATTTGATTGAGGGATTGACTCAAATTCATGTGCGTTCTGATATTGGTTTGACTTTTGCGTCTGGCTTGCGCGCTATTTTACGGCAAAGCCCGGATATTGTTATGGTCGGTGAGATTCGTGACGTTGAGACAGCGGATATTTCGATTAAAGCGGCTTTGACCGGCCAGATGGTTTTTTCGACCTTGCATACCAATGACGCGGCGGGGGCTTTGACACGTTTGGTCGATATGGGGGTTGAGCCATTTTTGGTGGCTTCCAGTATTGTTTTGGTTTGCGCTCAGCGTTTGTGCCGAAGAATTTGTACGCATTGCAAACATCAGGTGGAGGCGCCTTCCTGGATTGCCAAAGGCATGCAAGAAAAGATCCCGCCGGGGACAATCTTTTACGAGGGCAAAGGGTGTGATTATTGCCGTATGACGGGTTATCGCGGACGGATAGGTATTACCGAAGTATTTCAAGTTGACGATATGGTTCGCGAGATGTTAATTCTGGGTAAATCGTCTGACGAAATTAAAGAATATGCTCATAAAACCAAAGGGATGAGACTTTTGTGGGATGAAATTATGGATAAATTTATCAGTGGTGAAACGACAGTGCAGGAAGTTTTACGTTTAACAATGGATGAATAGGATCGGCATCCGGATGGAACATCTCTTTTTTAGAAAAGATTTTTTGATGATAGAAAATATGTTAGAATGTCCTGTGTTTTTTAGGAAAAGAAAGGAACTCTTTGATGCCAACGTTTAAATATGTATCGAAAGACTGGGATTCAAAAAGCGTTGTCGGAAAAATTGTTGCCGATGATGAGGGCAAGGTCATTGAGGAATTGCGCAAACGCAATTTGACCATTATTTCGATTGATTTGGTTAAAGAGTCAGCGGCTCGTAAGGCAGCTTTTGGCGGAGCGAAAGTTAAAGAAGATGATTTGGTTATTTTTAGCCGGCAACTTTCCACTATGATTGATTCTGGAATTCCAATTTTACAGGCTTTGGATGCTTTGCAAGAACAAATCACGCATCCTGGTTTTAAAGGTGTGGTTGTTGCTGTGCGGGATGATATTCAAATGGGGGGCAGTCTTTCGGCATCCTTTGCCAAGCATCCGCGCGCTTTTGACACCTTGTTTGTTAACATGGTCAAAGTGGGGGAAACCGGCGGTGTTTTGAGCCAGATTCTGGATCGAATTGCCGGTTATTTGGAAAAATCTTTGCGGCTTAAACGTAAAGTTCAGTCAGCGATGATTTATCCGGCCGTTGTTGTGACCATGGCCGCTTTGATTACTATTCTGCTTTTGGTTAAAGTTGTCCCGACGTTTGCGGGAATTTACACTTCATTTAATAAAGAATTACCGGGTATGACACAAGCTTTGATTAATGTGAGTAATTTGTTGCAGCATAATCTGCTGGGCTTGATTGCGGGCGTTGTGATTTTTGGGTTTTTGCTGAATCGAGCTTATCGGACAGATATGGGGCGGCTTTATATCGACAGTTTTGTTTTGAAAATGCCCATTTTTGGCGATATTATCCGCAAAGTTGCTATCGCGCGTTTTAGCCGCACCTTATCGATTCTTTTGCAAACGGGTGTTCCCATTCTTGAATCATTTGATATTGTTGGAAAATCCAGCGGGAATCGTGTGATTGAAGGCGTTATTGAAACAGTTAAAGCCAATGTTGCTGAAGGAGAAAGCATTGCCGCTCCGCTGCTTAAAAGTGGTGTTTTTCCGCCGATGGTCACGCGCATGATTTCTATTGGCGAGAAATCCGGCCAACTTGAAAAAATGCTGACTAAGATTGCTGATTTTTATGATGATCAGGTTGATACGGCTGTTAATGGGCTGACCAGCATTATTGAGCCTTTGATTATTGGGGTTTTGGGTATTGTGGTTGGATTCATTGTTATCGCTCTGTTTATGCCGATTATTAGCATTACGACAATTATTTAATCGAAAGTTACTTAAATGATGAAACATTGAGCGCAACCTGCTTGTGTTTTAGAGAATGGCAAGGATTATTATGAATCAAAAACGTACGAAAAAAATTTGTTTTTCTTTTTGCTGGGCTGTTGTGTCGATGGGTCTGATTTTGAGTTTGTTCTCTGTTGCGGCTGCCAGTGAATCACAACAGTCTGTTGATGGTGATGAATTATTGGCAGCATCTTTGAGTGATTTGCGTGCGACAATGGAGAAAGCACGGCAGAGCAATGCTTCTTATAGTCAGCAAAATCGTTTGTTGCGTCAGCAGATTGATCAAATTCAAGAAGCGATAAATTATTTCGAAACACAAAAAGTTGTTGCTGGGCAAGATGGTGTTGAAAGTGTTGCTGGCCCTGATCTTGAAGGGGCATTGGCGGATCAGGAGAAAGCGTTGTATGAGGCGCGAGTTGAAAATTTTATGCTCAGACGAGAGCGTTTTAAAAACGAAGGTTTGCGTTTACAAAAGAAAATTCAATCTTACGATGAAGAGAATCAAATCGCGCAGCAGAATATGGCTCAGTTGGCAAAAGAAATTGCCCAAATGGAATCTGGATTAAAAGATCAATCACCGAGCGCAAAGACTCAGGAACAGATTTCGGCTGATGTTTCCGGTGATATTTCTGATTATATAACTCGCCGCGGTATTCTTGAGAAAAATCTGGCTTTGCAAAGAGAGATTTTGCAAAATAATGATCAGCAAAAGGCTGTTTTGGAAAAGCAACAAGCTTCACTTTTGGCAGAAATATCATCAAATCAAGAACAGTTAACTCTTTTGCAGGGAGAGAAAAAGCTGATCATTGGTGAAGTTGAGGCCGCTGGGTCGGATTTGAATCAGGGGCAGAATAATGACCGCCAAGCTGTTGTGCAGTTGCAGGATTACCGTAATCAATTGAACGCTTCTATAGCAAATTTAAAGAAAACGGCTCGAATGGTCAGCGAGAAAGATAATAGAAATCTAGAGTACGTTTTAAAAAATCTTAAACAGCAGCAGGTTTTTTTAAAACAAAAGTTGAGCATTTTGGAGAGTCGTGCAATTCGGCCGGTTCAATCAGCGAAAGCTGCTAATGCCTTGGTAATCTCACGAAAGCGTTTATTAGAGATTCAAAAAGATTTGCAAACAAAAATTAAACATGCTCAAAAAGAATATGCCGCAGACAAGCAGTCGATCACTCAAGGCGGGGGTGTGAATGTTGTTGAATTGAATGATAAAATTGACAAAAGTTCCAAGCAGGTGCGTCATTTGCAACAACAGATTAATGAATTGCAAAGGACACCTTCGGCGGACAGTAAAAGCCAAGAGTTGGCAGCGCAAGTTGAGACTTTAGAAAAGAATTTGCAGCTATTGCGTCGGCAGTCTAAAGACATTGCTGCCGCTGATGATGTGGTGACAATAAGCCAAGATGATGGTGCTCTTGAAGAAGAAATCAAGAGTTTGACTGCTCGACGGGATATTTTGAGCGAGTCGATTAGCGCGATTGATAATAAATATCAGAGGAGCAATCTTTTTCCGAAAGGATTCGGCGCGACAGAAGAGCAGTTGAAGGAATATCGGTCGACTTTGTCGTCGACTAATGCCGCTTTGCAAGAAAAACTTTTAGTCCTGCAAATGCGGCAAGATAAGCTGGAATCTGCCGGTGTAACTGGTTTGCAGTAAATTTCTGCAGGTGTCTTTTAGTAGTTAGCAATACGGGAGGATGTTTGCTATGGGTGTGTATCTTAAGAATCTGCATATTAAAGCTTCTTCAAGCCGGTTGGTTGAAGAAATTCTCCAAGAAAATGTTAAGGACAATTATCGGGTTCTCCCTGCCAAGGGAGGATGGATTACTGTATGTCTTAACGTAGATAAGGTTGAAGAGAAAGAGTTTGTTGAAATTAACAAGATATTATCGAAAAAACTTGGGGTCGCAATTTGGGGCTTTGATATTTATGACAGCGATATTTTGGTATTTCATTTATTTGATGGAGGAAATTTAATTGCAAAGTTTAATTCGAATCCTGATTATTTTGGCGTTGCGACTAGAATAAAGCGTAAATACTTTTCTTGTAGTGCTGATCAAATAAAAAGATATTGCCAGCGAGGTACTTTAACAAAGCAACTACAAAGAATTCTTAAACAAAAAACTATTCGGGATTTTGCGGATGAGACTGAAATTGATATTAATAATTATGTTTTTGAAGAACAAAGACTCGAGGAGTTGCTGAGCTTGATTGGGATCGATCGCAAGTGGGCTTATACAGATTATAGGGATCGAGATGATAGGAAGAACGCAGAGAATAGTTGTGTCGACATGGATTCTTTTACGGAGCGAGCGAATCAAGAAAATAAAACCGATAAGGGTAAATTTGCTTATGCTGTTTCATGGGGTGAAATTACAAAGGTTAAGAAATATCTTTCGCGGGGCTTGAATCCTAATTTTAAGGATATTCTTGGACTAACACCGCTGATGATTGCAGCTGAAAATTCTCGAATTGAGACCATGAAAGTTTTGATCGAGAATGGTGCCAATGTTAATACTGTCGATGATAGTGGAAATACGGCTTTGCATCTTGCCATTGAATGCGAAGATGAAGATGTTATTAGGTTATTGCTTGAGGTGGGTGCTGATGTTTATAAAAAAAATCGTGCTGGTGCAACACCCGACAGTATGATTAGGAGCTCAGAATCTTTGGATGTTTTATTTTCTGATTTATTAAAGAGTTTAAAGAAAAAATCCAGAAAACGTTAGCTATTGATAAAAAGGATAGATTCTTATAAATAAATATTTTCTTCTTTGTCGTCGGCTAATGCAGCTTTGCAAGAAAAACTTTTAGTCCTGCAAATGCGGCAAGATAAAGCGCCGGTCACTCAGGCCATGTCCCCTTGACATTGTCATAAACAGGTTTTATACTTTCAGTGCAGCAAAGTTAAAAGATGAAAAAGGCAAACCACTCGCAAGGGTGGGACGCAAAGCTAAAGGGTCCCGTCGCCGGAAGGTGAAGTTTGAGGGACAGCCAGTTACCATCAAAAGGTCAAAAGCTTATGTATCCCATTCTTGGTTGGTCAGGAATGGGATTTTTTATTGAGATATATAAAGACAAATAATCGCAAGAATGGCGAATAAAAAAATTGCAAGTAAGATTGACAGCGAAAGGAGGTATGTTACGATTAGTACCATAAGTTAACTTAACGATAAAGGAACATCGAACAAGCGCTCTGCACGGGAAATAAATTTTGTAAACCGTTATCATTCATTATCTTCTACGGTTTATTTTCTGGGTAAAGGGCTTGAAAAAGACGGTGCCGACCTTTATCCAGAAAGGAGGAAGAAAATGAAAATGAAATTAAATCGCAAGGGGTTCACACTCGTTGAAATTATGATCGTTGTCGCGATCATTGCCCTCTTAGCAGCCATCGCAATTCCGAACTTGTTAAAAGCCAAGATTTCAGCGAACGATGCCTTAGCAAAAAGCACGTTGCGTTCGCTCTCAACAGCTTCTGAGACGTTTGCAACGGCTAACACCGGTAACTATCCGACTGATATTACGTCGTTGACAGGAGCCACCCCGCCGTACATTCAGGTGCCATATTGTGATCAACAAAACTCTGGTTTCAGCTTTACCTGTACCATGGGAACAGGGTCTTACACGTATGTGGCCACGCCTGTAACGGTTGGGACTTCAGGGACAACGACATGGACGATTGCTACGGGTGGTGTTTTAACTCCGTAACTCGTTTAGTTGTTTGACGTGTTTGTCTTAACAGGAAATGGGGGGCCAATCAAATGGCCCCCTTTTTTCTGAAAAATGGAAAGAGTGTGATGGGATGAAGCGACAAATTAAAAAATTTTTTGGAACATCATTGTCGACCAGCGGGTTTACTCTAGCGGAATTGATTGTTGCCGCTGGAATTATGGGTGTTGTGGTCGGCGGAATTTTGGTTAGCTATGTTCGCTGTATGGAGCTTAATGAGGCCTCTCAGAATAAGTCTTTGGCCGTTAAGGCGGCACGTGACCGAATGGAAACCATAAAGAGTACGGCTTATGCCAATTTGGTTTCTACCTATAATAACGTACCTTTTACGGTAACTGGTTTTACAGGACAAGGCATCAGTTATGTCACAGTTTTGAATGCAAAGAATACGGAAGTTGTTGTTTCTGTCAGTTGGCGCCAGAAGAATGGACGGGTTTATGGTGAAGATAAAAACTTGAATGGCGTTATTGATAACGGGGAGGATGTCAATAGTGACGGACGGCTTAATTCGCCAGTGGATATCGTAACCCGAATTTTTAAGAGGAGTTGATGGGGATGAACTTGAATTGCAAAAAAGGCTTTAGTTTGATGGAGCTGATGGTGACAGTTGCCATTATTTCTTTGATGGCGGCTGGGGGATTTGCAGCTTTGTCAGCCGGGGAGGCGTCGTGGTTTACGGCAGAAGCCAGTATACAGGTTCAAGAAAATTTACGTAAAGCTTTGGACCATGTCACGGCGGAATTGAGAGAAAGTCATTTGTCGCAAGTGGCTATTGCGCAGGGGACGGGTTTTAATGCGACAGACATGGTGACATTTAGTATTCCGGTGATTTGTCACACTGGCGATAATTTATTGAATGCTAACGGGGATGTGGCGCATTGGGGAGCGACGCTGCGCTGGGGATGTCGTGACGCGGCGTGTATGGATTTAAATAACACGTGCTCATCGGTTGAATATAAATTTATCCGTTATGAAGTTATTACGGGTAATCAATTGGTTCGTAAAGTTTTGGATAATGCCAGCACGGTGATGCGTCAGGATGTTATCGCGCATAATATTACGGATTTTCAAGCGAGAATTGTTTCAGGTTCTTTAATTGAGTTGACTTTGCAAGCTCGGGTGACATCCGTTTTGAATCGTCCGGTACAAGCGACGGTTCAAAATAATATTACTTTGAGAAATCAATAAAAAGGCGGTGGCCGCGATGAAAACAAAAACTTTAAAACACTGTTCTGATGAAAAAGGTATGGCGCTGGTGATTGTTTTGATGGTGGTGATGGTTTTTGCTATTTTGGGCAGTGTGTTTGTTGCGCGCACGGTTAATGAAAAGAATACCGCCGAGCGAGAGAAATTATTGAACCAAGCTTATTATGTCGCCGAGGCTGGCGCTGATGCGGGGTTAGCCAAGTTGGACTCACTGATTAACACAGATCTTTTAACAACAGTCAATACCACCAATCCTAATATTTTGGGTAATAAGGCTGAGTTATATGCGACTAATCAGGATGGTTTGGGTTTCTTGGTTATGTATGTTAAGCAGAATGGAACGGCCCAATTGGTTTTAAATGGGACTCAGGCTCAGTATTCATCGTCTAATATAACATTGGGTTCAGGAACGTATCGTTATGATATCGTATTGCAACAAAAGTCGAATCCGGTTTTTATTGCCACTGATATTTGGGATTTTCCCTATTATTACCAAGTTCAAACGACGGCGACGGTGCAGAATGTTTCCCGGAAAATTCGCTTGGACGGAGATTTGACGGTGCGTGTTCAGCGGGATAATTTTGCAAAATTCGCTTTGTTTACCGATCATCACAGTCTACCGAGTTCAGCGACGGTGTGGTTTACCAGCCAGACCAATTTCGCGGGGCCGTTGCATACCAATGAACGGTATAGTTTTGCTTTTAATCCCAGCGGAACTTTTGATGGAGCAGTGACTCAGCAGCATAATTCAGCACGGTTTTATAATAATGGATTTAATTTCTTGGCTGATGCGGATGCCAATGGGACCACAGATCTTCCGATATTTAATGCTGGTTATACGCGTGGCGTTAGTCAAATTGTTCTTTCTTCATCTGTTCAGCAGGCGGATTTAGCTAATCAGGCTAAGGGCGGACAAAATATTAATAGCAATGGGATTTATGTTCCTTACTCGGGTAGTAATCTTGTTGGGGGGATTTTTGTGAAAGGCAATCCCAATATTACCCTGGGTGTGGATGGTTCCAATAATGCGAAATATACTGTGCAATTGGGAGCAACGACCAAGGTTATTACAGTTAATCGAGGGGCTAATACAACCAGTGTGGTGACTAATGGGGGGGCGCCGGTTGTTTATACAGGAATTCCTGATGGCGTTGATGATTTGGGGACGATTATTTATGTGGATGGAACCGTTAATAATTTAAATGGAATTGTTCAAAGGGATACGGAGCTGACAGTGTCTAGCCAGTATGATATTAATATTTCCGGCAATATCAAGTATCAAAATTACACGCCGGGTGTTGGGACGCCGGGTACGGTCGGTTATATTCCACCCAATGCGACTGGAGAAACAAATTTGCTAGGTTTGGTCGCTTGGGGTGGAGATGTGAATATTACAACCACTGCGCCGAATAATATTGAATTGCATGGGATTGTGATGGCGCGCAATGGTATTTTTCAGGTTGAAAACTATACAAATACAGGCACTGGTCCTCGAGGGGCAGCGACGCTTTTAGGGGGCGTGATCACACAGTTTTATGGAGCTTTTGGTTTGTATTCTAGCTCAACGGGAGGTTTGATTGCCGGGTATGGCCGCAATTTTGTCTATGATTCTCGAACTTTGATGGGCAAGACGCCGCCTTATTTTCCCAGCATGAAAACATTTATCGCGTTTACCAATGATTTAACGGATAAAGTTTCTTATCAAGAGGGCGGGTTTTAAGTTTTTTGAGAGTTCTCTTGTAAGAATGATTGGATGCATGGGGGTATTTTGATACCGTGTTTCTTATTGTTTTAAGAGCACGGTATTTGCGCTTCTTATTTTTTAGTTACTATCATGGCCTGCTAAATGAGCATTTTGCTTTTATGAATAATTCAATGGTATGGTTTTGGGGAGGGCTTATTGGTGTTCTTTTAATTGTGAGTTTTGTTTTTAATAAATGGATTAATAAAGAACTTGTCGAAACCGTTAAGCCCGCGAGTGTGCAACAGCCTGTGGATCAAAAACTCAAGCATGATCAACCCGCGGTTGTTGTCCAAGAATATGATATGTTTTCAGATTATCCATCATATCCGTCGGAAAAGAAGCCAGAAGATGCTCCGGTGATAGAAAAGCATGAACGTGTTTTGGATAAAAAAATAATTTATGAAATGCCCACAAGCAATATATTTCTGATACAATGACGCGTGTTGTTGGTTATTATATTTTGTGTAAGTTGTTTTTTGGGTTATGGACGTAATATTAAAAAACATTTGTTAGATATTTTTGATTATGGCGCAATCCTCTGATCCTTTTTCTTCTTTGATAAAAAAATTTAATCCCGCCAAGGTTGTCCGTTCATCTGTTGGTCTTGATATTGGTGTTGGTTCTTGCCGCATGGTAGAAGTTGTCAATCGTGCTGATGGGTTTGAGCTTGTTCGTTGGGCGATTGAGCCGATTGTTGCCGGAGATGTTGTTAAATCCATCCGTACGGTTATGTCGAAAGTGAGCCAGCCAAATCTTTCGCCTGTGACAGCTTTAACTGGAAAAGGAACATTGATTCGTTTTGTGGATATGCCCAAGATGTCTTTGGCGGACCTGAAACGTTCTTTTTCTTTTGAAGTTGATAAATATTTCCCTTTTCCCAAAGACCAAATCTTCACGGATTGCTATATTCTTGACCCGCAAGGCATTGATAATAAATTGCCTGTCTTGGTCGCTGCCGCAAAAAAAGAGCTTGTTCATGAACGAATCAAATTGATGACCAGCGCCGGTTTGCAGGCTGATTTTATAACCTTGGGTTCAATTTCTATTGCTAATGTTTTTAATGTTTTGGGAAGTCCTCCGATATCTAAAGACAGTTCTGGGCAAGGCAAGAGGGCGATTGCGGTTTTGGATATTGGCGAGTTGGTGAGTAATCTTACGATTTTGGTTGATAATCGTCCCCGCTTTAATCGGGATGTTTTCCTCGGCGGGAGGGATTTTACCAAAAGTATTAGTAATGCTTTGCGCGTGACGGTTGAAGAAGCAGAGAAAATTAAGCAGGAACCTAAAGAACGCGCGCAAGACGTCGCGGTAAGCATTGAGTCCGTGGCTTTTGATTTGGTTTCAGAGTTGCGATTGTCTTTTGATTATTTTATGACGGAAGCGAATATTCCTATTAGTCAGCTTTTTTTAACTGGCGGCACGACGGCTATGGAGCATTTGCGGCAAAGTCTTTCCAAACAACTTGAAGTTGATGCTGTGTGTTGGAACCCGATCCGTCTTTTAAAATTAAATGCGGAAGTTGTTGAGGCAGATATCAATGCCAAGGCGGGTTATTTGGGTTCAGCTTTGGGTTTGGCATTATATTGTTGAGAGGTTTGAAATGATTGATATCAATTTAGTTCCGGAAAATATGCGCAAGAATCGCCGTTCTAAAGCGGTTGCGGCTACTTCTCCTTCTTCGGCGGTTGTGACGGGTTTGCCTCAGACTGTGGTTTTTGGAATTCTGGGGGCTTTTACAGCATTATTGATTCTCGTATTATTGGGTTGTCAGGGTTATTTGGCTTTGCAAATTTCCAAGCGTAATAATTTGAAAAAGCAATTGGCAGATATTGAACAGGCGCGCAAGAATGTTGAAGTGACCATTAAGGAAATTAAGGATTTGAATGTGCGGGTTAAGACTTTGGAAAAGGTTGTTGGCGGGCGGACAATTCTTTGGGCGGAAAAATTAAATGAAATCAGTGATAATTTACCCAGAGGTGTTTGGTTGACCAAGGTGGCGCTGGAAGCCCAATTTTTGGTGCTTGAAGGCAGCGCGGTTTCTAAAATGAAAACAGAGATCGCGGATATTCATCTGTTGACGGGTAAGCTCAAGTCGGACAAAAACTTTATGGTGAACTTGAAGAGTCTTGAGCTGGATATGATTAAGGCTCGCAATGTTGATAATCTTTCAGTGGCTGATTTTAAAATCAAGGCTGAACTAGAGAAGTAATTTGGAATTATCAGAATATTATGGCTAGAGATATACAGATTAACATCGGGGAAGAAGTTTCAAAGTTGATTTCAAAAATCAATGAGAAAAATCCTTATCTGATTGTTGGTATTGGCGCGGGCATCATTTTGATTGCATTTTATTTCATTTTCTTTCAGGCCAAGTTTAAGGAAATAACGATTTTAAGTGCCGAGGCTGGCAATCTTCGGCAGACTTTAGAGCAAACGCGAACGAATTTGCAAAGAGTTGATCAATACAATAAAGAGCTCGCCAATTTACATCAGAAAATAGAAAATTTTAGCAAGAAAATAAAGTCCAAGGATGAAATTCCTGGCGCTTTAGAAAAATTGTCTCGTTTGGCTGTTGAGAACGGTGTCAAAATCGAGCAAATGATGCCCGATGAAGCTCACAGTGAAGTTGTTTTAAAAAATGAGGAAGGTCAGTTTGTTTCTATTCCCGTGGTGATTGGCGCGCGCTGCAGTTATCATGATTACGGCCGATTTGTTGACCAATTAGAAGATGCCGGGATTTTCCTTGGGATTTCTGATTTTGGGATAATGGTCAATCCCGCGGATAGCAATAAGCATTTAGTGAAGTTGGTTCTCCGTTTGATTATTTTTGAGAAGGTTGATAAAAACGAACAAATTGACAAAAAAACGGGAAAGCCGATTAAAAAGTGATGATGCAAAATTTTAAATGGGTGTTATTAGCGATGGTTTTGATGATTGCCTGTGGGCAGGCTGGAGCTATTGCTGCTGATGGGACTTCTGTTGAAAAGGAGTTTACATACAATGATCACGATAAACGTGATCCTTTTTGGTCATTATTGGGAAATCGCGGAACGATTTTAAATTTTGATAAGGATATTTATGCCAGCGATATGGTTTTGGAAGGGGTTTTATTGGAGCCGACGGGCGACAGTGTGGCTATTATCAATGGAAATATTGTCAAGATTGGTGATAAGGTCGGTTTTTTTATTGTAAAAGAAATTCAAGTCAATATGGTGATTTTGGAAAAAGGACAAGAGATTATTACGTTAAAATTAAAGAAGGAGGAGTAACATGTCAAAGATCCTAATGGCGGCATTAATCGCTTTTTGGGGGTGGTCCTTACCGGTGATGGCGCAAGGTCAAGCGGACAGCGGTTTAGAAATAGAACAGGAAGCCAATATGACTGGGCAAAGCATGGGAGACAGTTCTGTCACGACCGTTTCTCCTGTTAAGGGGAGTCAAGAAGATGCTGGCGAGGTGGATGTTTCAGCCAGCGGCAATGTCAGTATTGATTTTCGGGATGCGGATATTCAGAATGTTTTGCGAATTCTTTCTTATAAAAGTGGCGTTAATATTGTGACTGGACCGGAGGTTACGGGTTTGGTGACTATTAAACTTAAGGATGTTCCGTGGAAGCGAGCTTTGGAAGTTGTTTTGGAAACTTACGGTTATGGGTACGAATTTAAAGATAACATTATAACGGTGACCACTGTAGAGGGTTTGAAAAGACGCCGGGAAGATGCTACACTGTTGGCCGAACAAGAACCTTTGGTGACGAAAACGTTTGTTTTGAATTATGCTAAGGCTTCAGAAGTGATTGCGTCTTTGGATAAAATGAAAACGGTTCGGGGCACAATCAATTATGATGAGCGCACCAATACGTTGATTGTTCGTGATCTTTCTCGAAATATGGAGTTGATTGAAAACGTTGTTAAGCAATTAGACCGGACAACGCCGCAAGTTCTTATTGAAGCCAAAGTGGTTGAAACAACATTGGATAATACAGAAAAACTTGGAATTGAGTGGACCACCAAAGTTGGGGTCGGGGGAGCTCAGCGTCCGATCACGTGGCCGTTTACCGCGCATTCAGACAATAAATATATGAGGGCAGATGATCTGCCGGGCGCAGGAGATGCGGATTTTTCTTATGGGACTTTGAATTTCCAGCAAATGTCAGCTGTTTTAGAAATGTTGCGTAATCGTACGGATACAAATATTTTGTCCAATCCGCGAATTGTGACAATCAATAATAAGCCGGCGAGAATTGTTGTAGGCAAGCAGTATCCATTTCCACAATATACCTACAATGATCAGCAAGCAAAGTATCAAGTCAGTGGATGGGAGTATAAGGATATTGGAGTTATTTTTGAGGTGACCCCGCATGTGAATAATGCCGGGTTTATCACGTTGGAGTTATGGCCGCAAGTGACAGACATTTTGGGTTTTGTAACGGTAGAGAATGCTTCCGTTCCGCAATTAAGTCAGGAACAAGCAAAAACCAGTGTCATGATCAAGGATGGCGAGACGTTGGTTATCGCTGGATTGATTAAAGACCAAGTCACGGACACCAAGAAGAAAGTTCCTTTTTTGGGGGATATTCCTCTGGTGGGGCTTCTTTTCCAGAAAACTGAAAAGACTGTTGTTAAACAGGACCTTCTCATTTTTGTGACACCACACATCATTAATAACGACGATCCTGCTGCTCCCGCTAAATAAGGTAAGGCTGCTGGGACTTAAGAAAAAATCGCTCTATCCGGATAGGTGTATTTGGGGATAGGAATATTTTTCCTGAGGCTTGGTGTGCCTTTTAGAAAATTTAACTTTTACAAGCGAGGTGCGGAGTGTCGCGCGAAATTTTGGTTCACATTGGACCTGGAGAAACGCAAGCGGTCATTATTCAAGATGGCCATCTGGATGATTTTCACTTAGAAGTCGATCATCATCAATCTATTTTAGGAAACATTTATAAGGGTAAGGTTGAATCGATTTTACCGTCGATTAATGGCGCTTTTGTTAATATCGGGCAGGAAAAGAATGGGTTTTTGTATTTGACGGATGTGGTCGCCCCGCAAGTGGCTGACGAGCCTGTGGGCCCTTTGAAAATCATCAAAAAGATTTTTTCTCGTAATGAAAAAAAAGACAAGCCTGCGGAAGCCAAAGCTATTCCTCTTAAGCAAGGCCAAGAAATTTTAGTGCAAGTTGTGAAGGAACCTTTTAGTAATAAAGGGGCGAGATTGACCAGTCATATTTCTTTGGCTGGTCGTTTTGTTGTCTATATGCCCTATGACACGCACGGAGGTGTATCTAAAAAAAT
Organism: Candidatus Omnitrophota bacterium; assembly: GCA_020632555.1. GTDB lineage: Bacteria > Omnitrophota > Gorgyraeia > Zapsychrales > JANLHA01 > JADLGJ01. Next base: position 53,790 of record JACKFI010000003.1, read on the forward strand.
TGAAAGCCACGATGAGCGTAAACGTTTACGCGGATTACTAGACGGCTTTGACTTTGTGACCACCGGCGGTTTTATAGTGCGGACGGCTTCGCATGAAAAGGGCACACAAGAGCTGACGCGTGATGCGCGTTTTTTGTATAAAATTTGGCAGCAGATTTTACGATTGGCCGAACAGAAACAAGCGCCGGCTTTGATTTATAAAGAATATGATTTGATTTGGAAAATTGTGCGGGATTACTTTACCAACAAAGTTGATAAATTGATTATTGATTCTAATGAAGAATATATGAAAGTTCGCAAATTCGTCGCGAATTTGATTGGTAAAGAACAGATTGAAAAAGTTCATTTGTACAGTGAGCCCACGCCGCTTTTTGAGGCCAAGGGTGTCGCTCAGGAATTGCACAAGATTTATGATACCAAGGTAATGCTCAAATCCGGCGCGCACATTGTGATTGAGCCGACCGAAGGTCTGATTGTGGTGGATGTTAATAGCGGTAAGTTTAAAACGCGGGCGACACCGGAAGACGCGGCTTTTATGGTGAATATGGAAGCGGCGACGGAAATTGCGCGGCAATTGCGTTTGCGGGATATGGGCGGGATTATTGTGATTGATTTTATTGATATGAGCCGTGAAGGACATAAGCGTAAAGTGATTGAAACGTTAGAGCAGGAATTGGCGCGTGATTATGCTAAAACGGAAGTGAATCGGATTTCTTCTTTAGGGTTGGTTGAAATGACGCGGGCCCGCACAGGCAAGACGTTGGAGGCGATTTCTTTTGCCGCGTGTCCGTATTGTGACGGCCGTGGGAAAATTCGGATTGAATGACCGAGCCTGCCGACTTTGCGTGAGCAAACAAGCAGGCGAGCGACTGAACGTAGTGAAGGAGTCCCGCTTTCCCGAAGGGTAGATGCGGGAGGAATACTGCGAACTCGAGTGAAGCAGTATGATCGAATTAATAAATATATATAAGCCTGCTGACTTTGCGTAAGCAAACAAGCAGGCGAGCGACTGAACGTAGTGAAGGAGTCCCGCTTTCCCGAAGGGTAGATGCGGGAGGAATACTGTGAGCGACTGAGGACGTAATGTCCGAAAGAGTGTCGTGGCCATCTGGCCAAGACCTAGAGCGAAGCAGTATGGTCGAATTAATAAATATATATAAGCTTGCGCCGTCGGCCGAGCTACGGAGAGCTCGGCGCTCCTTCGGACGTTGCGTCCTCAGTCGCGGGAGCTCCGGCATTCAACGCGTTGCAGCCATCTGGCTGCCGTGTTGATATTGGAGCATCAGCGACAATACAAGCGAAAATCAACAGTGGCTTGGTCATTGTCAAGAGGCTTGACAATTCTTAATATTCTGTTTAAATACTAGCTTTCACGGGGACAGGGGTTAAATTAACAAGAGTGAGGTCATATTATGTACGCGATTGTGCAAATTGGCGCAGGCCAGTACAAAGTTGAAGAAGGACAGCAAGTTGTCGTTGGAAAGTATCCGGAAGCAGAAGGCCAGACGGTGACTTTAGACAAAGTGCTTTTGGTGGCTAATGGTAATAATATTACGGTTGGCCAGCCTTTTGTCGAGGGGGCAACCATTAGTGCCAAAGTTGTTAAACAGGCTTTGGGCGAAAAAGTGGTGGCGTTTAAGTTTCGTAAACGTAAGGACTCGATTCAAAAAATTGGTTACCGCAAGAAGATTACAGCGCTTGATATTATTAAGATTGCTGCCTAAGATTCTGAGGGTATTTTCCCCTAATTCAAAGGTGCGGTTATGGCGTTTGTTGATGAGGTCAGGATTTTTGTTAAGGCTGGTAACGGCGGGAAAGGCTGCGAAAGTTTTTATCAAGACAAACTCAATCGATATCCTCGGCCTGACGGCGGCGACGGCGGCAAGGGCGGGGATATTACTTTTGTTGCTGACAAATCGGTGCATACATTGTTGGATTATCGTTTTAAGCAGCATTACCAAGCCGGGCGGGGCGGGCACGGCAGCAGCAAGAATTTTAAAGGCAAAAGCGGTAAGGATATTTTTTTGCGGGTCCCGATCGGGACGATCATCCGCGATTTTGATACCAAACTTTTGATTCGTGATCTTGTTGAAGACGGCCAGTCGATTCTGGTGGCCAAAGGCGGCATCCAAGGTCGCGGGAATCACGACGGCCGACGTTCTTTGCCTCCCGGCGAGGGCGAAGCCAAAACCATTCATCTTGAGTTAAAAGTCATTGCAGATGTTGGGATTGTGGGTTTTCCCAATGCGGGCAAGTCGACGTTGATTTCTAATATTTCTAAAGTTCGTTCCAAAATTGCCAATTATCCTTTTACTACGCGCCAGCCGATTTTGGGTGTGGTGATTGGTGATGATAATTCACATTTTACGGTTGCGGATTTGCCCGGCTTGATTGAAGGGGCGCATTTGGGCAAAGGTTTGGGCGACCGATTTTTAAAACATGCGGAACGCACAAAGATTTTAATTCATTTATTGGATATGGCCGGCAGTGAGTGTCGGGATCCTTTGGACGATTATGACAAGATTAAGAATGAATTAGAGCTTTATAGTGATAAGTTGGCTTTAAAGATTCGTTTGGTGGTGGCCAATAAAATGGACCTGCCTGAGGCGGCCGCGAATTTGAAACGTTTTAAACGAAAATACAAAAAAGAAGAAATTCTCAGCATTTCAGCTTTAGAGGGTAAAGGTTTAGACAAGCTGGTTGCGCGCCTGCGGGAGTTATTGGATAAAAAGTAGCAGCTGTCCCCTTTTTTTAAGGGAAACCCCTCGGTGCTTGATAAATAATTTTTGTAGGGAACGGTCGCGACCGTTCCTTGTCCGTTGCGAATTTGGGCAACGCTGCCAGAATTGGGACAACTGGGAACCACATCGAGGAGTCATGAAAGAGAATTCTAGAGATTTTTTGTATGGTTTTGTTATTGTTATTGTCGCGATAGCTATTGAGTTGGGTACTTTGAAACCCGTTGCAATGAACTTGGGTGATCATGGAAATATTCTGGCAGGGGTATGTTTAAGCCTTACGCCGTTGATATTGTTGGCTTTGTGTGTATTTTTTATTATTAAAAAAAGAGCGTCAATTAGTATTGGCATTATCCTTGGGATTTTGGCTATTATTGGTGTAATTGCTTTAAACTCATGGGAGCGAACGCCATTATCATCTTGGGAGAGATCGGCAATTGAAAGTAACCATTAATCTCAAAGATAAAATTTAGGAGCTGTCCCAACAATTGTTGATAAATAATTTTTGTAGGGAACGGTCGCGACCGTTTCTTGTCCGTTGTGAATTTGGGCAACGCTGCCAGAATTGGGAATTCAAAAAATGATACGAACATTTAAACGACCAATTAAGCGTGTTGTGATTAAGGTGGGCTCTAGTGTGATTGCCGATTATACGCTCAAGGCCCGCAGTGCTCAGCTGCGCTCTTTGGTCGGGCAGATGAGTGCGCTTAATCAACAAGGCATTGAAGTTATTCTGGTCAGTTCTGGGGCTATTGTTTTGGGCATGGGAGAGTTAGGATTAAAAACGCGTCCGTCGGATTTGGCCTCTTTGCAGGCTTTGGCCGCTGTCGGGCAGACGGTTTTAATGAAAACCTACAGCGTTTTTTTTAAAAAAACAGATACCAAATGCGCGCAAGTGCTTTTGACGTGGGAGGATTTTGATTCCCGCAATCGCTACAATAATGCCAGCCATACGCTCAAAGCGATTTTGGCACACAAAGTGATTCCGATTATTAATGAAAACGATACGATCTCGACGGACGAAATCAAGTTTGGTGACAATGATAAATTGTCGGCTTTAGTTGCCGGTTTGGTGCACGCGGATTTGTTGATTTTGCTTTCGGATGTTAAAGGGCTTTATGAAAAGCGCGACGGCAAAACACAGTATTTTACGGAGGTTAAAGAAATCAATGCCGATATTCAAGGGATGGCGACCGGTTCGGTCAATGCAAATATTTCCAAAGGCGGCATGGCGGCGAAGTTGGCAGCCATTAAGATTGCGACGCACGCTAATATTCCCTGTGTGATTGCCAGCGGCTCGACTAAAAATGTTTTGGCCGATGTGATCAATGGCCAACCGGTGGGCACGTTTTTCTTTAGCAAAGAGGACAAAACTTTGGCGCGGCGGCATTGGATTTCATTTATTGCTAAGCCCAAAGGAACCATTACCGTCGATGATGGCGCGGTTGCGGCGTTGTTGACGCGGGGTAAGAGTTTATTGTTGCCGGGTGTGGTCAAATGCGAAGGGCATTTTAAAGCGGACGATGTCGTGATTATTCAAGATCAGCATGCCGGCGAAATTGCGCGGGGTATTGTGCATTATTCTGTGGCGGATATTTTAAATATTTCAGAGAAAAAAGGTCAGCACGAAGTGATTCATTGCGATGATTTGGTCCTTTGTAAGAGGTAGAAAATGAATAAAAAACGACACAGTGCAATTCGGAAAATGGCACAAAAAGCCAGAACCGCTGCTTTGCGTTTGGCGCAAACAAACGTCGACGAGAAGAATAATGCCTTGCTGGCGATGGCGGGTGCGATTTTAGTGAATAAGGACTTGTTAATCAAAGAAAACAAAAAAGATATTCAATTTGCTTTGAAGCAGAAATATTCGGCGGCGTTGGTTGATCGTTTGCGTTTGGACGAAAAACGGATTGTCGCGATGGCGCAGTGTTTAAAAGATACCGCCGCCCTGCGAGATCCCGTCGGAGATATTTTAGAAACGATTGAGCGTCCCAATGGTTTGGTGATTAAAAAAGTTCGCGTGCCCATTGGCGTTGTGGGGATTATTTATGAATCACGCCCGAATGTGACCAGCGATTGTATCGGGTTGTGTTTGAAATCCGGCAATGCCGTGATTCTCAAAGGCGGCAAAGAAGCAGCGCATTCTAATCAAGCGATTTTTAAAATTTGCCGCAAAGCTCTCAAGCAGACGGCCATCCCATTGGATGCGATTGGGTTTGTTTCGTCGACAGATCGAAAAGCGGTTGAAGAGCTGTTAAAACTGGATGATTTGGTGGATGTGATTATTCCTCGAGGAGGAGAGGGATTGATTCGTTTTGTCGCCGAGAACTCGCGCATTCCCGTGATTAAGCATTACAAGGGCGTTTGTCACACCTATGTTAGCGATCAGGCGGATTTGGCGATGGCAGAGGAAGTTTGTTTTAATGCCAAGGTGCAAAGGCCGGGGACGTGCAATGCGATGGAAAAAATGCTGGTGCATAAAGATATTGCGTCGGTGTTTTTAAAAGATATTTTGCATCGTTTCACTGAAGCTGGCGTTGAGCTGCGAGGGGATGCCAAAACGCGCAAGATTTCAAAACGTGTCAAGCCAGCCACCAAAGAGGATTGGACCACAGAGTATTTGGATTTGATTTTGACGGTTAAGATTGTTGATTCGCTGGATGAGGCGATTTCGCATATCAATACCTATGGCTCGCATCATTCGGATGCGATTATGACCACAAGCGACGCAGAGATTGAGAAGTTTTTTAAATCCATTGATTCAGCGTGTGTGTATGCCAATGCTTCAACGCGTTTTACCGACGGATATGAGTTTGGGTTTGGTGCGGAAGTGGGGATTAGCACCGACAAAATTCATGCCCGCGGACCGATGGGTTTGGAAGGTTTGACGACGTATAAATATATTGTGTCGGGCAACGGGCAGATACGAATATAAATTGAGTATTTGTCTTTGCGAGGTGCAAAGCGACGAAGCAATCTTGGTTTCGTTATGTATATAAAGGGAAATTGTTTGATCTGGCTGTGGTTTGTTCTGAGAATGACTTTGGACGCTCGCCAAACTCGCGCAGGACAACAAATCATCCTAGCAAATAAAAATATTAAGTAAGTTAAAGAAGGCAAGATACGAAGGTTTGGGTGATTTTACGGCTCAATTGTTTTGCGCGTCTATCGCGCCATTTGCCTTACAATCATCCAAACCTTCGCATCAATTAAAAGAGAACAGCATGAAGCGTATCGGTCTTTTTGGCGGGACATTTAATCCGATTCATATGGGCCATTTGGCCATCGCGCAAATGGCGCAGGAAGCCTTTAAACTCGACAAGGTTATCTTTATTCCGTCGCATCAGCCGCCGCATAAAAATATCGCATCGCTGGCTTTGGCCAAAGATCGGTATAAAATGGTCAAATTAGCGACGGCAGGCAATGACCGCTTTGAGGTCTCTGATGTTGAAACTTTGCGCGATGGCAAGTCGTACACAATTGACACATTGCGTCATTTTCGCAAATTATATTCTTCGCAAGCCAAGCTTTTTTTTATTGTTGGTGGCGATAGTTTTTCGACTTTGCCAAAATGGAAGAATATCGACGAGATTCTCAAGTTGGTGACTTTCATTGTGGTCAATCGGCCCGGCTCGTATGCTTCGAAGAAAAATATCAAACATTTAACCGTGACCAAGCCGGGGATTGATATTTCCTCTTCGTATTTGCGAGAGCGTATTGAATCAGGAAAATCGGTTCGCTATTTGGTTCCGGAAGTGATTTTTCACTATATTGAAAAACACGAACTTTATAAAAATGAATTCAAGAAAGGGTAATCATTATGAGCGCAACTCAAGAAATCAAATTTGGTACCGACGGCTGGCGTGCCGTTATTGGGGATACGTTTACTTTTAAAAATGTCAAGATTTGCAGCCAGGGGATTGCTCAGTGGATTAACAATGATTTGAAACCCATCGATGGGCGCAAAGCGATTTGTATCGGTTTTGACACGCGTTTTATGTCCAGAGATTTTGCGCATTTGGTTGCCTGTGTGATTGTTGCCAATGGCATTGAGGTTATTTTGTCAGACAGCCCGCTGCCGACGCCGGCATTAAGTTACGCCGTGCCGAGCCACAAATGCGTGGCTGGGATTATGATTACCGCCAGCCACAATCCGCATCAGTTTAACGGCATCAAAATCAAAACATGGCAAGGCGGTGGAGCATCGCGCGACATTACCGATAAAGTTGAGGGGTATTTGTTTAAGACCGAGGTTAAGATTGTCGATTTTGACAAAGCTAAGATCGACGGGGAAATTAAGGTCATCAACCTGAAGACCAAATATTTGCAGTTTATGAAAAACTATATTGATTTGAAAAAAATCAAACCGACCAAATTCAAGGTGATTATGGACGCGATGCACGGCAGCGGCAATGGTTTGATTGGTGAAATTCTCAAAGGCACCAATACGCGCTTGTCTTTGATGCGTTCAGAAATCAATCCGTATTTTGACGGTAAGAAGCCCGAGCCGATTGTGGAAATGTTGGATGGGATTTTGGCGCGCGTTAAAAAAGAGAAGTTTGATTTAGGGCTGGTTCTCGACGGAGACGCGGATCGCATCGCGGCGGTTGCGGCAGGCGGTGAGTTTCTTCATCCGCAAAAGATTTTAGGTCTTTTGATTTTGCATTTGGCGCGTAACCGGGGGCGCACCGGCGGTGTTGTCAAAACAATTTGCGGCACGACTTTGATTGACAATATTGCCAAGAAGTTGAACTTGAAATTGTACGAGACGCCGGTGGGATTTAAGTATATTTCTGATTTGATGGTCACCCAGCGGATTATTGCCGGCGGAGAAGAAGCTGGGGGTTTGGGTTTTCAGGATTATATTCCCGAGCGCGACGGAACTTTGGCTGGTTTGCTTTTGTTGGAAATGATGGTGTACCAGAAGAAGAATATCAAGAAAATCATCGACGAGATGGAAAAAGAATTTGGCCGCTATTATTATTTGCGCGCTGATGTTAAGTTGACTCCGGGCGTGTCGGTTGATTTAAATAAGTTTAAAGCGCTGGATACTTTGTTGGGTAAGAAGGTGGTCGGGATGAAAGATTTTGACGGCGTGAAGCTGATTTGTGCTGATGAAAGCTGGTTGATGTTTCGTCCGTCGGGCACTGAGCCTTTGGTGCGCGCTTACGCGGAGGCCAAATCTTTGACTCGTTCCAAACAGTTGATCAAATACGGCGAAGCTTTATTATTAGGAAAATAAAAACGTGATTCCTTTGTATTGGCCAGCTTATGCGGTGATTTCTGTCGCTAATCTATTTTTTTTCCCGCTGACCATAAGGGGCAGAGAGCATATTCCGCCTACGGGCGCGTTTATTGCCGCCTGCAATCATATCAGTAATTTTGACCCGCCTTTAGTCAGTTATGCCGTTGGGCGGCCGATTTATCACATTGCCAAGAAAAGTTTGTTTGCTAATAGAGTTTTTGGCTTTTTGCTTGCCAGCGTCGGGGCTTTCCCGATTAAAAGGGAAGGTTCTGACGTTAGCGCGATGCGCGAATGTTTGCGTAAGTTGAAATCTGGCCAGCCGCTGGCCCTTTTTCCTACCGGAACGCGTGTTGTAGGCGATGAGGCGATCAGTGCTAAGGCGGGCGTTGGTTTTTTGGCGGTTAAGGCAGGGGTACCTATTATTCCTATTCAAATTTCTGGGACCGATCAGGTTATGCCCAAAGGGTCCAAACGCTTATACAAACATCCAGTCACGATTATTATTGGTGAACCGATTCATGTTGGACGAAATGTAAAATATGAAGAAATCGCCGCCGATATTCTGCAAAAAATCACTGATTTAAAATGAACAATTTGCTTAATGAATCAAAGATTACATGATATAAAAAGGGCAGTCTTTTTAACTAGAGAAAGTGCTTTTTTTATGTTGATCAACAAATTTTTCCTACGGCTGTTTTTCTTTCTTTCCTTTCTGAGTGTGTCTTTTTTATTTCTGCCAAATTGTGCCTTGGCCAATAACTTAACAATTAGCAATGTCACGCTCGAAGACCGCAATGCGACAGCCAACACGATGGTGGTGCAGTTTGATATCAGCTGGGATCACAGCTGGCGCAAAGACGACGGTCGCCACGACGCGGCGTGGGTGTTTGTCAAGCTTTACCAAAATTCCACCGCCCCGTGGGTGCACGGCAAACTTTACACCGCAGGAACCAATCCGGTCGGTGGGTCCTCGGGTTCGAATCCCGACTTGAAGATTGTTGTCCCCTCAGACAAAATCGGCGCGTTTATTTCCCGCACGGCCACTGGCCGTGGCACCTTTTCTTCCAAAAAAGTACGTTTGGTGGTCGACTACGGCAGCAGCGGCTTGGCCGTACCGCATCGTGGCGAGGCCGAGTCCTTTTCGGCAGAAGTTAGGAAACTTCTGCCAAAGCGTCAACCATCAAGGTTGATGCGAGAGTGCAGAAGTCAGGAAACTTCTGCCGAAGCAATCCTTAGAGTATATGATAAAGTGGTTAGTAGTGTCTTTGCGAGGAGACATTCAGTTGTTCACGGCGACGTGGCAATCTTGAAGGAACAGGCTTTAGGGGTTAGGTGGTGGACTGTAGATGCTGGACACTGAAATAAAATTATGAAGATAGACGAATTTTTGACATTACCAGAACTTTTGGCTTTGCGTGTTGAAAGTTCAGCCAATGATGTCGGGTTTTGGGAACTCAACTCGCGTGACCAATGGGAGCCAGTAACGTGGTTGGCTTTTTCTGAGCAAGTGACCCAAACCGCTGCTCGTTTAGCCGCCCGAGGTGTGCGCCCGGGTGACCGCGTCGGCTTGCTATTTTCAAATGGATTAAATTGGGAAATTTTGCATCAAGCTATTTTGCGTTTGGGCGCGGTGGTTGTCGGTTTGGATCGTAATGATCCGGTTGATCGCTTGCACGCGATTTTTGAAAGTGCGCGCCCGACAGCTTTATTTGTCGAGCAAGCTCAATTAGCCAGTTTTTTGACGCAAGAGGCTCAAGCTGCTTTAGTGTGTAAGGTTTCTTTTTCTGCTAAACCCGAACAAGATTGGGAATCGTGGACGGATTTTAATACCAGCGTTGTTGATCTAAAACTTTTACCAGCCCAGCCCAGCCCCAATCAACCTGCGACTTTGATTTATACTTCCGGAACAACCGGAGCAGAGAAGGGTATTCTCTACACCCAGGCTCAAATGGCGATGGCCGCACGTTGTATTTCGCGCAATTATGGCGATTTGGGCGAAGGCAAGAAATTGATTTGCTGGCTGCCTTTGTCGGCACTTTTTCAGCGAATGGCGAATTTGTACGCGATGCTGATGGGAGCACAAACATATTTCTTAGCCGATCCAAGACGGATTATGGAAGTTTTGCCAACGGTATCTCCGGATTTCTTTATTAGTGTTCCTCGATTTTATGAAAAAGTTTTGGCTGGCATTGAAAGTAAAGTCAAACATTCGCCCTGGCCGTTGAAGATGCTTTATTATTCAGCGTTGGGTATCAGCGGGGCTCGTGCCCGTCGAATACGTGAAGGAAAGAACGTGGGCATCTTATTAAAAATTCTTCAGCCCATGACTGATCGAATGGTATTGTCCAAAGTTCGCGCCATTATGGGCAAGCGATTGTCATATATGGTTTCGGGTTCTGCGGCGATACCGATACATCTTTTGGAATACTATCATGCTTTAGGCTGGGTTATTCTTGAAGCTTACGGGTTTTCAGAAAATATTATTCCCATGGCGATGAATCAACCCAATTCTTTTCGTTTTGGGACAGTGGGAAAAATTCTTCCCGAGAATGATTTTCGTTTTGACACCGAGTCTGTACTGCAAGTTCGCGGGCCGGGGCTTTTTCAGGGGTATTATGGCGACACGACGCTCAAGCCTTTCACCGACGATGGTTATTATGATACCGGGGATTTTGGTGAACTGATTGATGGCTTTTTATTGCTTAAAGGTCGTCGTTCTGAATTGATCAAAACATCCACCGGCCGCCGTGTTGCGCCAGTCAATGTTGAGACGGCTTTGAAAACCTGTTCTTTGATTGATCAAGCGGTTGTTTTTGGCAGTGGACATAAACAGTTGATTGCTTTGATCACACTCAATAGCGAGGCTTTAACGGCCTTGGGAATGTCCACGTTGCTCGATCCGCCGGCGGATAAATTGAAAGCCGTTTTGAAAGAAGGATTGCTGGCGGCAGCCCATTCTTTGCCCGCGCATGAGCGTCCGGCAGGATATATGATTTTACAGCATTCCTTGTCAATTGCCGCCGGAGAGATTACGTCGAGCTTAAAATTGCGTCGTAAAAATATCGCGGAACGATATAAATTTTTTATGGACTCGCTTTTTGCGCAGGTGGATGTTCAAGAGACCAAAGAGGTAAATTTGGTTTTTGTTTCAGAGGCGCAAATGCAGCAAGCCCGTTTTGCGGATGTGCCGACACAAACAGAAGTGGTGAGTTCCAAATTCAAGCGCATGTTTCTTTTATTGCGCATATTTCTTCGTGTTGTTGAGATCAAGTTCTGGGATGTGTTTCCGCATTTGGATTTGGGCGCGGCTTGGTTTGAACAGCGGCATAAGCAATCTTTGCGAAGAATTGGCAATATCATTAGTCGGGAATTATCTTATTTGAAAGGGCCGGCCGCAAAACTTGGACAAATGGCCAGTTACTTAACCGACGCTGTTCCTCTGCTGATTCGGCATTCATTGGCGAAATTGCAATCAGGTGCTGTTCCTTTATCTTCGGATCAAATCATTAAAATTGTTGAAGAGTCTTTAGGCCACCCATTGGATGTGATGTTTGAGCAATGGGATCATTTGCCTCTGGCTGTTGCCAGTATGAGTCAGGTGCATTTAGCGCGTCTAAAAACCGGAGAGCGAGTTGTCGTTAAAGTTTTGTATCCTGACGCGCAAAAGATTGTTTCGGCAGATATTGAAATTTTAAAAGCAATTTTTCCGCTTTTAGGGCGAGCGATGGGTTTTACCAACGGCAGAGAATTGATGATTGAATTATTAGATTTATTTGAACAGGAATGTGATTTTTCAAAGGAAGCCGTCAATCAACAAATTTTTGCCAAAATATTTAAAGATAATCCCAACGTAATTATTCCCAAAGTCTATATGAAGTTTACGTCCAAACAAGTTCTAACAATGGAGTATGTCAACGGGATTGCTTACGACCAGTTTAAAGAGGCGGCAACTCAGCAAGCTAAGGATGATGCGGCAAAGATTATATTTACTGTGACATCGCAATCAATTGCACGATACGGTATTTTTAACGCGGATCCACATCCGGGGAATTATTTGTTTGTTGGGAATAAAGTGTGTTTTTTAGATTTTGGTTTTGTTCGTCGCTGGCCAAAAGAATTCATTGATTTATGGAAACAGCAAAGTTTGGCTGGCGCCAGCAAGGATGTAGAAGCTTTTACAAAAGCAACCGAGGCGTTGGGGTTTAAAGGTGTTAAAGATTATCAAAAGCTGATGAATCAGTTTACAGATATTTCGTATGTGCCTTGGAAGGATGATCGAGTTTTTGGTTTTACGCCAGATTTTATAAAAGCGGAAGTGGGTAAGATTTTTTATTATGACAATAAAGTTGGGCCATTGCATATGCCATCTGAATTTACTGCGATATCACGATTATTCGCCGGGCAATACGCGGTGTTTTCTGATTTGCAGGCTAAAGCCAATTGGCATCGTATTTTAATGCCGATGTTGTTGGGCCCCACGTTTTCTTTAAAAGACATCGAGCTGATGTTGTAATTTAAGATTTAGAATAGAAAAAGCTTGGGGTATTTAAGTAGAAAGGTTATCCAGCGATGTCAGAAGTTTTTTTTATAACGGGGGCGACAGGAAATATCGGCGGGCGCTTGATTCCCGAACTTTTGCGGGATTCAGACTGCCGGCTGATTCTTTTGATCACCGGTAAAAATGATGAACATGCTCGTCAAAAAAAGGATGCAGCATTGGCATTCTGGCAAGTCAATACTGACGATGAAAAAAAACGGGTTGATGTGGTGCGTGGAGATATGACCGTTGCGGGGTTGGGTTTATCTCCTGCCGATTATCAGCGTCTTGCCGGGCAAGTCACCCAAATCATTCATTGTGCGGCTAGTCTGAAGTTGAATTTGACTTTGGACGCCGCGCGCACATCCATTCTCGACGGAACCGAACATATGGTGGCTTTAGCACAAGCGTGTCAGCCGGCTGGACGGTTTAAGCGATTTCATTATTTGAGCACTTTGGAAGTATCCGGCGAATTTTGCGGGCTTTTTAAAGAAGAGTTTTTCTCTCTGGCGAATCATAAGTTCCTAAATACTTATGAACAAGCTAAAGCTGAGGTCGAAGAATTCTTGCGGCAAAAACATGTTAATGAAAATATGCCTTTGACCATATATCGACCGAGCATGGTGGTGGGTGATTCAAAAACCGGCCGGATTCGAAATTTTCAATCTTTTTATTATCTTTTGCGGGATATGGTCATTGCCCCACAAACTCCGGTTTTACCGATGAGCCCAACGTTTCGGGTGGAATTGTCGCCGGTGGATTATATTGCAGAGTTTATTGCTGCCGTTGCTAAAACCGGCCAAGAGACCAATGGTCAAATTTATCATCTGACCAATGGCGGCCCACAGCAGTTAATCAGCTTGTCGCAGTTTATCGATTTGGCGCGGGCAACAGTTCGTCAATTGACGGGACGTAAGCCAGCTAAAAGATTTTTTGTCTCGCCGAAAATTTTAATTGGATTGTTATCATTTTTTAAGTTGTTTTCGTTTGGCGCGGCACGCAAGTTGATTGAAACACAATTGATTTTTTTGCAATTTTATTTATTAGACGTGATTTTTGATAATCAGAATATGCGGCAGTTCGCTCGGGTTCATCATATTACTGTGCCCAGTGTTGAGGAGTGTTTGCCGATATTGTGTCAGTATTATTTTTCACAAAAGAAAAATGATATAAAGCAGTTAACATAAGTTTTAAAATTGCAGAGGAGAACCAATGGAGAACAATATGTCTATTGCAGGATTAGAAGAAATAAAGAATATCGTTGGTGCTGAGTTTATGGTGACCGATCCACAGCAACTTGCTTTGATGTCCAAAGATATTATTCCTTACACGCAACAGGCCAGTGCATTTGTTTGGCCCAAATCCGTTGAAGAAATTCAGGCCATATTAAAAGTAGCCAATCAACAGAAGCTTGCTATTTGGACGTGCAGTCGGGGAAAGAATTGGGGCTACGGCGGAGCAAGTCCGTCGCAGGCTGGTGAGGTTGTTTTGATTTTGGACCGGATGAATCAGGTTTTGGAAGTGAATGAAGAATTGGCTTATGCGGTCGTTGAACCGGGCGTGAGTTTTCGGCAATTGCATGAATATATCAAAAGCCGTAATATTCCATTGTGGTTGGATTGCACCGACGGTCCGGCTGATGCTAGTGTGATTGGTAATTCGGTGGAACGAGGTATCGGCGAAACCAATTATGGCGATCATTTTGGTAATGTGTGTGGTTTGGAAGTGATTTTGCCCACCGGTGAATTGGTGCGTACTGGCGGCGGGCCGATGAAAAATTATGCGTCGTGGAATACGTACAAATGGGGAGTGGGGCCGTATCTGGAAGGACTATTTACACAGTCGAATTTTGGCATTGTCACCAAAATGGGCGTGTGGCTGATGCCGCAGCCAGAGTGCTGCGAAACGGTTTTCTTTGAAGCGAAAAGTGAAGACGTTTTTCCAGCGGTTATTGACGAAATTCGCAAACTGCAATTGAGTGGGACATTGATTAGTAAAATACATATGATTAATAAAACGGTTCAATTGTCTATTTTAGGGCCGGAAGCTGAGAAATTATCGCGGCGTTTTGACATTTCACCGTGGGTTTTTGCGGCGGGGATTTATGGTTCAGCCAGTCAAGTTCGCGCCAATAAGGAGCATATCAGCAAAGCTTTGTCGGGGTATGGGAAATTTGTTTTTATCAATCAGCCGCAAGTGAGGTTTTTGGAAAAGATATTATCTTGGGGCGGATATTATAAATCTCAAAAAAAACCCAAGCTTTGGCTGCGGTCTATTCTTGAATTGGTCGCCGGCAAGCCAATGCAGTTGATTGAAATGATTCCTAATATTGCTTCGATTGAACGCGGTGAGCCCAGTGATTATTTTGTCAAACATGCGTATCGTAAATCGCCGGTAACTCGTCCCCCTGACCATGATATTGATCCTGCGCGTGACAATTGCGGGATGGTTTGGTTGGGTCCGATGGTTCCTTTGGTGGGCAAACAAGTGCAGGATTTTCTTAATAGCTGTTGGAAAATCTTTGACCAACACAACACCGAGCGTTATGTGGCTTTGATGGTGGCTAATCCGCGGACAGTCATTGCTTTATTTGCTGTCTATTTCACCAAGAGCAATCCGCAAGAAGTTGAGAATGCGCAAAAACTGTATATTGCTTTAGGCGAACATACGCAAAAAATGGGTTATCAGCAATACCGCACCAGCACCGCCTACATGGACAAGGTTTTGGACCCGGCTCCTGAGTTTCGCGCGCTTTCAAAGAAAATCAAACAAGCCTTAGACCCTAATAATGTCTTGTCTCCCGGGAAATATGGGGTGTGATGGTTTTTTAGGGGCAGTGTTATTGAATGATTGCAAGAAATTTTTTTTGAAGCGCCAAAATTTTAATTGACAAAAAAGTTTATTTTGCGATAATCTTGTTTCACTTTAAACAGAGGATACTCTGTTTAAAGAATTCTGCGTCAAGAAAAGGGGAAATAAATTTATGGAAGATAATAAACAAAGTGCGATGGCCGAACTTTATGCAAGCACTGTCAAAAGTGTTAAGGAAGGGCATATCGTTAAAGGGACAGTCGTAGCTATCACCGCAAAAGAAGCTGTTATTGATATTGGTTTTAAGTCCGAAGGTTTTATTTTGCTGGAAGAATTCCGCAACAAAGAAGAACTTGAGCTTGGCCGCGAAATTGACGTTTTGGTTGAGTCTGTGGAAGATGATGAAGGCCGCTTGGTGCTTTCCCGTTCCAAGGCCGAAAAAGTCAAGGGTTGGCAAAAGGTCATGGTTGATATAGAGGAAGGCCACGTTGTTGAAGGCCGCGTTGTCAAGCAAGTCAAGGGTGGTTATATGGTGGATGTGGAAGGCGTCGAAGGATTTTTGCCGATGTCTTTATCCGCGTTTAAAGGTTATGCCAATGACACCATTATGGCTAATAAATTTAATTTCCAGGTTGCAAAAATCAATAAACAACGCCGCAATCTTATTCTTTCCCGTCGGGACATCTTCCAAAAAGAGCGTGATACTGTTCGCGAAAAACTTTGGGGTGAACTTAAAAAAGGCGAACGCCGCAAAGGTTCTGTTAAAGGAATCACTGATTTTGGCGCTTTCATCGATTTGGGTGGCGTTGATGGCCTTCTCCATATAACGGACATGAGCTGGTCGCGCATTAATCATCCTAGTGAAATTGTCCAGTTGGGTGACAAACTGGAAGTTATGATTCTTGATTTTGATAAAGAGAATTCGAAAGTTTCTTTAGGTTTAAAACAAATTTCGCCTAATCCGTGGGATGATATTTATCAAAAATATCCTGCCGGTGCAAAAATCAAAGGAAAAGTTGTCAACATTATGCCGTATGGTGTCTTTGTCGAAATTGAAAAAGGCATTGAAGGGTTGTTGCATTCATCGGAAATTTCTTGGCAGAAAAAGATGGTTAATCCGCAAGAAATGTTTAAGCTGGGGGATGAGATTGATTGCGTTATTATCAATGTGGATAAAGATTCCAAGCGTATCTCCTTGAGCATGAAGCAGTTGGAGACCAATCCTTGGCTAGAAGCGCAGCAAAGTCTTCCTGTCGGTCAAACCGTTAAGGGAACAGTGCGCGGATTTACCGATTATGGTGCTTTTGTTGAACTTGAGTCCGGCTTGGAGGGCATGATTCATGTTTCTGATATGTCATGGATCCGTAAGGTTAATCATCCTCAAGAAGTTTTGCAAAAAGGACAGGAAATTGAAGTGATGGTTTTAGCTGTGGATGCGGAAAGCCGAAAAATCACTTTAGGTTTGAAGCAGCTTACTGAAAATCCGTGGGCAGCTATTGCGGATAAATATCCTGTTGGCAGCGAAGTGGAGACACAAGTTGTTTTGAATTCCAGCTTTGGTGTTTTTGTCCGATTGCCAGGTGATGTGGAAGCCTTGGTTTATTCATCAGAAATTGATAAAGATCAAGCAACGGCTCTGAATCCCGGTGATCTGCTGAAAGTTAAGATTATCAAAGTCGATGTTGACCAAATGAAAATTGGGGTTAGCACGCGGTTGTAATATTAAGCAACTTGTCTTTGATAAGGACCATTCGTTAAATTCTTTCTCTTTTTAAATCTCCGACGAGTGCGCAACTGTCGTTGAAACAGTTTGGCCGTAAGTTGAGCAAGCTGAACTTTTAAAGGGCATGGCCTTTTAAGCGCTTGAGGTTTTTGATTTATGAATGATCAGGAAGTTTTTGAGCACTTGACTCGGGGGACAGTTGAAACGATCAACTCCGATGATTTACGCGCGAGATTAAAAGACAGTCGTCAAAGCGGGCGGCCGCTGAAAATTAAAGCAGGTTTTGACCCAACCGCACCGGATATTCACCTAGGGCATTGTGTTTTATTGCAAAAGTTGCGGCAGTTTCAGGATTTTGGACATGATGTGTTCTTTCTCATCGGTGATTTTACCGCTCAGATTGGTGATCCTACCGGTCGTGATCAACTTCGCTCGCAAATGTCGTTGGAGGCCATTGCCGAAAACGCAAAAACGTACAAAGCGCAGGTCTTTAAGATTCTTGATGAAAAAAAGACCAAGGTGGTTTTTAACAGCTCTTGGTTAGCGCAATTGAGCGCGCAAAAGATTCTGGAATTAACTGCTTTTTCGACAGTCGCGCAAATGCTGGCTCGCGCGGATTTTAAGAAGCGTTTTGAGAGCGCCAAAGAAATCAGTATTCTTGAGTTCATTTATCCTTTGATGCAAGGTTTTGATTCCGTTCATTTGCAGGCGGATGTTGAATTGGGAGGTTCAGATCAGAAATTTAATCTGCTGATGGGACGTCAGCTGCAGCAGGCTTTTGGCCAGAAACCTCAGGTTGTCATGATGACTTCACTCTTGGAGGGAACCGATGGCGAGAAAAAAATGAGCAAGTCATTGGGCAATTACATCGGTATCAATGAACCGCCCGCTGAGATTTTTGGTAAAGTGATGTCGATTAGTGATGAACTGATGATGCGGTATTACGAAGTTTTAACACAGCGCAATCTTGTTGAAATCAAACAGCTTCACCCTAAAGAAGCCAAGTTGCAATTAGGGCAGGAGATTGTTGGCCAATTTTATTCTCAAGAAAAAGCGAATCAGGCGCGCCGGGAATTTGAAAAAGTTTTTAGCAAGGGCGATGTCCCGGAGAATATGATTGAATACAAAGTTGTGGCTGCTGATGAAGAAATTGTTGACATCTTGGTAAAAAACAATTTGGTCGCATCCAAAAGTGAGGCGCGGCGATTGATAATGCAGGGCGGGGTTACGATGGATGGTCAAAGAATCACCGACGAGCATTGGCAGGTCAAACAAGGTATTGTTAAAGTTGGCAAGCGGCGTTTTTTAAGGATAAGTTTTTAAAGTATTTTGCAAAAAGACAACGAGAAATTTTCTTGACAAAAAAAATTTGCGAAGTATACTTTATATTCATTTGTCGCCCCTGTAGCTCAGCCGGTAGAGCACGTCCTTGGTAAGGACGAGGTCACCGGTTCAAAACCGGTCGGGGGCTTGGATCTTGTTTGCCGGTAAACAAGTATGAAAGTAAAAATAACATTATGCGCGAAAATATACAGTTTGAATGCACCGAGTGTCGCAGAATCAATTATTCGAGTACTAAGGATAAGAAGCAAAATCCAGATCGTATTGAATTAAAAAAATACTGCCGGTTTTGCCGCAAGCACACAGCGCATCGGGAGTTAAAGAAGTAATCCTTCACAATGACATGATTAGCATTGCTGACCTGGTGATTATAGGCCTGTAGCTCCAATTGGTAGAGCAGCGGCCTCCAAAGCCGAGTGTTGTGGGTTCAAATCCTACCAGGCCTGCGTATCTATGATATGGAAAAATATGTTTGCTAAAATTGCTAAATTCTTTTCTGAAGTCGTCGTTGAATTAAAAAAAGTTTCGTGGTCAACACGCAGTGAACTGATTCAGTCCACGCAGGTTGTTTTATTGAGCACCGCGCTTTTAGGGCTGTTTATTGCTGTTGTTGATATTGTTATTTCACAAGTGGTGGGAGTGGTCATCAAATAATTATGGAAACTCAAAGTCCTCATAAATGGTATGTTGTTCATACGCAGACTGGTGCTGAAGAAAAGGCTAAGGCTGGGTTAGAAGGACGAATGGCCAAGACAGACCTTAAAAAATTTGTTGAAGAAATTGTTGTTCCCACAGAGCAGGTTTCTGAAATTCGCGGCGGCAAGAAGCGCATCACTTCCCGCAAGTTTTTTCCGGGCTATATTATGGTGAAGATGGAAATGACCAAGGAAAGCTGGTATTTGGTCAAAACTACCCCTGGAATTACGGGTTTTATTGGCCCAGGTCGTCGTCCGACGCCGATTTCTGAAGATGAAGTAAATTCTATTCTTCGCCGCACGGAGGACACGGAAACCAAGCCAAGTCCCAAAATCACTTTTGAGATTGGCGAAGCGATACGGATTTCTGAAGGGCCTTTCGCGAATTTTAATGGTTCAGTGATGGAGGTTTATCCTGAGCGGGGAAAACTCAAGGTGAGTGTTTCCATTTTTGGTCGTTCGACATTGGTCGAACTTGAGTATTGGCAAGTTGAGAAGATTTGATCGTAGATCATATCTTCGAAATCCTGTGAAGTTAAATACGTAAACATTATATTAGCGAAGCAGGATTGAGAATTTAAATGAGCACAGGAAATCATGTGTGCGAAGTAATCCCGTGAGTTTGCAAACACGAATCGGGATTGAATTAAGGAAAATAAAATGGCTAAAGAAATTGTTGCGCAAATTAAATTGTATGTTCCAGCTGGTCAAGCCAATCCTGCTCCGCCTGTTGGTCCGGCTCTCGGTCAACACGGTGTGAATATTATGGGATTTTGTAAGGCTTTTAATGAACAGACCAAAGGCAGAGAAGGTTTGATTTTGCCGGCAGTTATTAATGTTTATAAAGACAAATCGTTTGATTTCATTATCAAGACGCCTCCCAGCGCTGTGCTTATTAAGAAAGCAGCAAATCTGGCTAAAGCATCAGGACAGGCTGGTAAGGAGAAGATTGGTCAAGTTACGCGTGCGCAGATTGTTGAAATTGCGAAAATGAAAATGGAAGATTTGAATTCAATTGATCCTCAGAAGGCTATTCGGACGATTGAAGGAACCGCCCGCAGCATGGGCATTGAGGTGGTTGGTTAATATGGTATACACAAGCAAACGCAAAAAAAGTTTTAGTAAATCTTTTGAGACGGATAAAAAATACAGTCTTGATGAAGCCTTGGCTTGTATTGAGAAATTTCCAAAAGTGAAATTTGATGAAACAGTTGAATTGCATTTTCGGTTGAATCTGAATACCAAAGAAACAGATCAGACAGTGCGCGGAACAGTTATTTTGCCGCATGGAGTTGGGAAAAAGGTTCGTGTCGCTGTGTTTTGTAAGGGCGAGTTGGCTCAGAAAGCTCAAGATGCTGGAGCAGATCTGGTGGGTGACAGCGAACTTATCGAAAAAGTGGCCAAAGGATTTCAAGATTTTGATTGTGTTGTTGCGACGCCAGACATGATGCGTGATTTGAGTAAGCTGGGAAAGATTCTTGGTCCGCGCGGTTTGATGCCTTCACCTAAGGCTGGTACGGTAACTCAAGATGTTGAAAAAGTTATTAAAGAGCTCAAAGCTGGTCGTATCGAATTTAAGGCAGACAAGCAGGCGGGCATTCATGTGGGCATTGGAAAACGTTCGTTTGATAAAAATAAGCTTTTAGAAAATGCTCGTCAGTTGTTGGAAGCGATAGAACACGCAAAGCCATCTGCTGTCAAAGGTAATTTGATCAAGACAATGTCTCTTTCAACAACCATGGGGCCGGGTTTGGCTATTGTTGAAGCAGGCGTAAATTAATATTGTATTTTTGAGGCGAATATTATGGAAAAAGTTGGAAAAGTTCTTCGTGCAAGTCTTTATAAAGGAATCAAGCAGGGCATCGAAAATAATCAGGTGGTGTTTTTGATGAATTATTCTGCCGTTTCATCTTCTGAGATTGGTGCGTTAAGAAAAGATTTGAGTAAGATTGGCGCGCAAATGCATGTTCCGCAGAATCGCATCGCGAAGCTGGTGCTTAAAGACCTTAAGAATGATGTTTTGGCTGATGGAATTAAAGGGCAATCGGCGCTGATTTGGTCAAACTCTGATGCGGCAATTGTTTCAAAAACTTTGGTTAAATTTACTGACCAATTTGAGAGTGTTGTGATTCGTGGTGGACTTTTGGATGGTGAGGTTTTGGCTGGCGGGGACGTGAAACGTTTGTCGGATTTGCCGGCCAAAGAAGTTTTGCAGGCGCAATTATTGCAAGTGATGTTGTCGCCGGTAACACGTTTTGCTGGTCTTTTAAATGCTAAATCACGGGATTTATTATCAATATTGAAACAATACGGTGAAAAAAAGGGAGGGAATTAAAATGACTGAGGCTACTGTTGAAGAAAAAAAGAGCGTTAAGCTTTCTCAAAAGTTAGAGGATGTTGCTAAGCAGATTGAGAATTTAACGGCGTTAGAATTATCTGACCTGGTCAAAGGGTTAGAAGAAAGATTGGGCATACAAGCTGCTGCTCCAATGCCTGCTGGGATGATGATGGCGATGGGTGGTGGTGCTGCGGCAGCGCCTGCGGAAGAGAAGACCACCTTTGATGTTGTCTTGACGGAAATTGGTGCCAATAAGATCGGTGTTATTAAGGAAGTTCGTGCCGCGACAAACTTAGGCTTGAAAGAAGCTAAGGATTTAGTTGAGGCCGCTCCTAAGACGGTTAAAGAAGGCGCAACGAAAGAAGAAGCAGAAGAGTTGAAAAAGAAATTAGAAGCAGCTGGTGCTAAAGTTTCTCTTAAATAAGATTCTGATTTCGAGTTTTATTTGAGATGGGTGATGGTTGTTCTTCAATTATAGAAGGTTATTTATCGGCACCGCTGATTGAAATTCCGCGCCTTAAATGGCATAGCAATTCGGTGATTTAATCATGTGCTACAAATCTTATCTAGAGTGTTGAGTGTTTCTTAAAAAATTGCCAATAGACTGAAAAATCTCCCCGAAGAACCTGTTTCGGCAGGTCAAGTTTGCTTCGAGGGGTTTTTTGGTTTTTGTTTTTTTATATCCTGAGATGATTTTGCCGGGATTAGATTTAATAATCATAACCCACAAGCAGGGTGAACGGAATCTATGAAAAAACCAAAATTCAGAAGTTTTGCCAAGGCCAAGGACAACTTTGAATTACCGTCGCTTTTAGATATTCAGGTTAAGGCGTATGAGGATTTCTTGCAACGCGAAATATCTTTGGATAAGCGAACGGATACTGGGCTTGAAGAAGTTTTTCGCGAAGTTTTTCCGTTGGAGAGTTACGACGGTCAAATAAAGCTTGAATATATTAGTTATTATTTAGGAAAAGAAAAGTACTCCAGTTACGAGTGTCAGCGTCGCAGTATGACGTATTCGGCGCCGTTAAAGGTCAAGTTGCGCTTGATTACACCTGTTGATATTAAAGAGCAGGAAGTTTATTTTGGTGATTTTCCTTTAATGACGGATACAGGTACTTTTATCATTAACGGTGATGAGCGTGTGGTTGTTTCCCAGATTCAACGTCCACCCGGGGTTTCTTTTGAGGAAGAAGTCCATCCCACCGGTAAAAGTATTTATTATGGGCGTATTATTCCGTCGCGCGGTGCGTGGTTTGAGATCAAGTATGACCTCAATGATGTGATGTTAGCTTATGTTGACCGTCGAAGAAATTTTCCGGCAACACAGATTTTGCGCATCATGGGTTTAACAACGTCGGAAGATATGCAGACTTTGTTGGGTGAAGACTTTGATAAGCTCAAGAGTACGTTGGAAAAAGATCATACCACCAATAAAGAAGAAGCTTTGTTGGATTTTTATCGCAAGATGCGTCCGACGGAGCCTGCAACCATTGAAGTGGCTGAAGCTTTGTTCTTCCGTTTATTTTTTGATCCCAAGCGTTATGACTTAAGTCGTGTTGGTCGTCATATCATTAATCGCAAATTGGGTACGAATGTACCGATGGACAATCGTGTTTTGGATATCCAAACATTAGCGGCGGTTATTAAATATTTGGTCAGCTTGCGTTCTGGTGTTGGGGAAACTGATGATATTGACCATTTGGGAAATCGTCGCATTAAGACAGTCGGCGAATTGGTGCAGAATCAGGTGCGCATCGGTTTAGCTCGGTTGGAACGTTCAATCAAAGAACGGTTGGTTGTGATGAGTTCGTTTGAAAATTTAACAGCTCACCATTTGATCAATTCTCGTCTTTTTTCAAATCAAATTCAGGATTTTTTTGCTCGCAGTCAATTGTCGCAATTTATGGACCAGGTCAACCCCTTGTCCGAGTTGACTCACAAAAGACGCTTGAGTGCATTAGGGCCGGGCGGTTTGTCGCGGGAGCGTGCTGGTTTTGAAGTCCGTGACGTTCATCCAACGCATTATGGTCGTGTTTGTCCTATTGAAACTCCTGAAGGTCCAAACATTGGCTTGATTTCCTCATTAACAACATGTGCCCGTGTTAATGATTTGGGTTTCATTGAAACACCCTACTATAAGGTTGACAATGGTAAGGTCACGCGGAAAGTTGAATTTTTAACGGCTGATGTGGACCAGGACAAATACATTGCGCAAGCCAATGCCCAGGTTGCGGAGGACGGTACATTAGAAGCCAAAGATATTATTTGCCGGTATAAGGCGGATTTTCCAAAAGTCTCCGTCGGACAAATTAATTATAAAGACGTTTCTCCCAAGCAGCTGGTTTCAGTCGCAACCTGCTTGATTCCTTTTTTGGAACACGACGATGCCAATCGTGCTTTGATGGGTTCTAATATGCAACGTCAAGCTGTCCCATTGATGGTCACCGAGGTGCCTTATGTCGGAACTGGGATGGAAGGCAAAGTGGCTCGTGATTCGGGAGTTGTTTTAATTTCTAAAAATACTGGTACTGTCACCAAGGTTGATGCTCGTGAAATTACCATTGGTGATGTTGTTTATCCTCTAAAGAATTTTATTCGTTCCAACGCGAACACGTGTGTTATGCAAAAACCGATTGTTCATTTGGGCGATAAGGTTGAAGAAGGTCAAGTCATTGCCGACGGTGTTGGGACCAAAGATGGGCGTTTGGCGTTGGGCCGCAATGTGTTGGTCGCCTTCATGCCATGGCGTGGTTATAATTTTGAAGACGCTATTTTAGTCAATCAAAAATTAGTGCGTGAAGATGCTTTCACGTCGATTCATATTGAAAAGTTTGAAGTCGAAGCGCGAGAAACACGCTTAGGAAATGAAGAAATCACTCGCGATATTCCTAATGTTGGTGAAGAAGCGCTCAATGATTTAACCGAAGAGGGGATTGTTCGTGTTGGCGCTGAGGTTAAAGCCGGTGACATTCTCGTTGGAAAGCTAACGCCTAAGAGTGAAAAGGAGCTTTCTCCTGAAGAACGTTTGTTGCGCGCTATTTTTGGCGAAAAAGCGGCAGACGTTCGTGACACATCCTTAACATTATCTCCGGGCATTGAAGGTGTGGTTGTGAATACTGAAATTTTTCAACGTACCGAACGCGGCCGTAAGTCCAAGGCTGACAAGGATAAGGAAAAAGAAGCTGTTGAAAAAATCAGAGAGTATTATAAGCAAGAAATTGATTTTATCGAAGTTGAGAAAGAAAAAAAATTAGCCAAGTTGTTGGGTGTCAGCGAGAAAAAAGTCGCGACGCTTAATTTGGGTGATTATGCTAATGATTTTGATGTGAAAGAAACGATAGAATTTTATAATTCAAAAGTTACCGAGTTGGTTGAAGAAGAGACACAAGAAATCGATCGTTTTAAACGTGGCGATGAGCTTCCAGCTGGTGTGTTAAAGCGCGTGGTTGTTTATGTGGCCACCAAGCGTCGAGTTTCTGAAGGGGACAAGATGGCTGGCCGCCATGGAAACAAGGGTATTGTTTCTCGAATTGTCCCTGAAGAAGACATGCCGTATTTAGCCGATGGTCGACCTGTCGATATAATTCTTAATCCATTGGGCGTTCCGTCGCGTATGAATGTCGGGCAACTTTTGGAAACTCATTTGGGTTGGGCCGCTCAGGCTTTAGGGTTTCATGCGGAGACGCCAATTTTTAATGGCGCGACAGAAGCAGAAATTTGGGAGCTTTTAAGAGAAGCAGGCCTTTCTGATACCGGGAAAACCACAGTTTACGATGGGTTTACCGGGGAACCATTTGATCAGAAAATCACCGTTGGTTATATTTATATGCTGAAGCTCAACCATTTGGTTGATGAAAAGATTCACGCTCGTTCTATTGGGCCGTATTCTCTGGTTACCCAACAACCTTTGGGTGGTAAGGCACATTTTGGTGGTCAAAGGTTTGGAGAAATGGAAGTTTGGGCGCTGGAAGCTTATGGCGCGGCTTATACATTGCAGGAAATGATGACCGTCAAGAGCGACGATGTGACTGGTCGCAGCCGTATTTATGAGGCCATCGTTAAGGGTGAACAAAAACTTGTAACTGGTGTGCCCGAGTCATTTAACGTTCTCGTTAAAGAATTGCAGGGTCTTTGTCTGGATATCAAGCTTGAAAAGGCAAATGACAAAGAAAGTTCTGATGAGAATTCTGGGAAAGAACAGTTAAAGGAGAAGAGAAAATAATGGCTACTCCCAAAAAAGAAATCATTGAGCAGGATCGCATATCCATCAAGATTGCTTCTCCCGAAATTATTAAATCGTGGTCTAATGGTGCGATCAAAAAAGCAGAAACGCTGAATTATCGCACTCTTAAGCCAGAAAAGGATGGATTGTTTTGCGAGCGTATCTTTGGTCCTGTCAAGGACTTTGAGTGTAATTGCGGAAAATATCGAGGACAAAAGTTTAATGGCATCACCTGCGATCGTTGCGGGGTTACGGTGGCTCGTTCCAATGTCCGTCGTTCTCGCATGGGGCATATTGATCTTGCCGCTCCGGTGACGCATATTTGGTTTTATAAAGCGGTTCCTTCGCGTTTGTCGGCGATGTTGCAAGTAACTTTACGGGATCTTGAGAAGCTTATCTATTATGAAGAATATATTGTTATTGATCCGGGCGAAACTCCTTTGAAGAAAAGAGAGTTCTTGTCAGAGGATAAATATCAGGATGCAGTAACAAAATATGGTGGTGCTTTTAAGGCAAAAATCGGGGCGGAAGCTGTTAAAGAGCTTTTGCGTGACTTGGATTTGGCGGCTCTTTGCAAAAAAGTTCGTAAGGATTTAGATAATTCAAATCCCGCCGGGACCAATGCCAAGAAATTCTCCAAGACCTTAAAGATCATTGAAGACTTCAAAAAATCTGGCAATAATGCTGAGTGGATGGTTTTAGATATTCTTCCCGTTATTCCGCCGGATTTACGACCCTTGGTTCCTTTGGAAGGCGGTCGTTTCGCTACATCAGATCTTAATGATCTTTATCGACGAGTGATCAATCGCAATAATCGTTTGCGCAAATTGATTGATTTGAAGGCTCCGGAAATTATCATTCGTAATGAAAAACGGATGTTGCAAGAATCCGTCGACGCTTTATTGGATAATGGCCGTCATGGTCGACCGGTGTTGGGTTCGGGTAATCGGCCGTTGAAGTCTTTGTCGGATATGCTCAAAGGCAAGCAAGGTCGTTTTCGTATGAATTTGCTGGGTAAGCGTGTTGATTATTCTGGCCGGTCTGTTATTGTTGTTGGCCCGACTTTGAAATTGCATCAATGCGGTTTGCCGAAAAAAATGGCTTTGGAATTATTTGAGCCTTTTATTATTCGTAAACTTCGCGAAAAAGGTTTCGTTCATACCATCAAGGGCGCTAAGCGCATGGTTGAACGCGCCAAGATTGAAGTTTGGGATATCCTCGATGAAGTTATTAAAGATCATCCGATTATGCTCAATCGTGCTCCGACATTGCACCGTTTGAGTATTCAGGCGTTTCAGCCGATTTTAACCGAAGGCAAAGCGATCAATTTGCATCCTTTGGTTTGTTCAGCTTTTAACGCGGATTTTGACGGAGATCAAATGGCTGTTCATGTTCCTCTTTCGATGGAAGCGCAGATTGAGTGTCGGCTGGAATTGTTATCAGTCAATAATCTTTTTTCACCCGCTGATGGCCGGCCTATTGTTTCTCCGACGCAAGACATGGTTTTAGGTTTGTATTATTTGACCAAAGACCGCAGCACGGAAACAGATGTTCGTAAAACTTTTTCGTCTGCGCAGGAAGTTATTGTTGCGTATAATGACGGAGAATTAAAAATTCACAGTGGCATCAAATTGCGTATTACTCAGCCTGTGTGGGGTGAAGAAAAATCGTCATTGGTGATTTCACAAGAAGGAACTGTCCAAGGGGCAACAGAAGGAAGTTCGAAAGTCGCTTTGCCTAAATCTCGGATTATCGAAACCACTGTTGGTCGTGTTCTTTTTAATGAATTATTGCCGGCCGGTTACGGTTTTGTTAATGACACGATGGATAAAAAACGCATTGGCGCGGTTATTGCTGATTGTTATAAGCAATTCACGCAGAACACTACAGTTATTTTGTTGGACAAACTTAAAGAGTGTGGTTTTATTTCGGCGACAGAGGCGGGTATTTCTATCTCTATCACCGATTTAACCAGTCCGCCAGAAAAAGAAAAATATCTTAAAGAATCAAAGGCGGAAGTTGCCCGCGTCGAGGATCAATATCGTAAGGGTATTATTACTGGGCGTGAGCGTTACAATAAAATCATCGATATTTGGACACACGCGACTGAGAAACTTTCGGATCTTGTTTTTAAGCAAATGGATTCATTTAATCCGGTCTTTATCATGGCGGATTCAGGAGCTCGTGGTTCGCGTTTGCAAATTCGCCAGCTTTCGGGTATGCGCGGTCTTATGGCCAAGCCTTCCGGGGAGATTATTGAGAATCCTATCACGGCGAGTTTTCGTGAAGGCCTAACTGTTTTGGAGTATTTCATTTCAACTCACGGCGCGCGTAAAGGTTTAGCAGACACCGCGCTGAAGACGGCCGACGCTGGGTATTTAACTCGCCGGTTGGTTGACGTTGCGCAAGAAGCTGTAATTACTGAAGAAGATTGCGGCACTGTCAATGGCATTACCGTCGCGGCGATTGTTGAGGGTGATGAGTTGGTTGTCAGTCTCAAGGAACGCATTAGCGGTCGTGTTGCTTTAGACAATATTGTGGATATTATCACCGATCAAGTTGTCGTCGAGTCAGGTGGCGAAATTACAGAAGAAAAAGCATCTGTGATTGAGCAATTGGGGATTGAAAAAGTGCGTATTCGCAGTGTTCTAACGTGCGAGACAGATCGCGGTGTTTGTATCAAGTGTTATGGCCGTAATTTGGCTTCCCAGCGGATGGTTGAAATTGGTGAAGCTGTTGGTGTTATTGCCGCGCAAAGTATTGGTGAACCCGGTACTCAACTGACGATGAGAACGTTTCATATTGGTGGAACGGCAAGTCGTTCCGTCGAGCAGTCGTTTTATCGGTCTAAACATAAAGGGATTGTCAAGTATCATCAATTGCGCGCGGTTGAGCGAAACAAAGAGTTCGTTGTTTTGAATCGCAATGGAGCGGTGAGCATTAACAATGAGTTTGGCCGCGAGTTTGAGCGTTATCAATTGCCGCAAGGCGCGACTTTGAAATTTGCTGATGAGCAGGCTATCGACGCAGAAGTCATTTTCGCGACATGGGACCCCTACACCATTCCGATTATCACGGAAGTTAAGGGTTTGGTTAATTCTGAAGATCTCGTCGCTGATGTGACGGTTCAGGAAGAGCAAAATCCTATCACGGGGATTACGGAGCGCGTTGTCGTCGAGCATAAACAGGAATTTCATCCGCAAATCATTATTACTGACGAGAAGAAGGAAATTGTTGGGATTTATTCCATTCCCGTCGGTGCGCATATCTTGGTCAGTGATTTGCAAGAGGTGAAAGCCGGAGATTTGATTGCTAAAATTCCGCGGGGCGCGGGCAAGACGCGCGATATCACCGGTGGTTTGCCGCGTGTTGCTGAACTTTTTGAAGCACGTCGGCCTAAAGATCCGGCTGTCATTAGCGAGATTGATGGTTTGGTTGAGTTTGGAGAAGATAAAAAAGGTTTGCGTAGTATAGTTGTGAAAAGCTCGACGGGTATGGCCAAAGAGTATACCATCCCGCATGGTAAACATCCCAATGTTTATAAGGGGGATAATGTTTTCGCCGGTCAACAGTTGACCGACGGGCCGGTTGTTCCGCAAGATATTTTGCGTGTTTGCGGGGATAAAGTTTTGCAGGAATATTTGTTGAATGAGGTTCAAGAAGTTTATCGTTTGCAGGGTGTGCGCATCAATGATAAACATATTGAGCTTATTATTTCGCAGATGTTGCGCAAAGTGAAAATCACCGAATCTGGCGATAGCGAGTTTTTGGTTGGGGACAATGTTGACAAAATTAAATTCAAAAAAATCAATGATGAAATCATTAAGAAAAAAGGTAAACCTGCACAAGCAACACCGTTGCTTTTGGGTATCACAAAAGTCTCTTTAACGACGGAGAGTTTTATTTCTGCGGCAAGTTTTCAGGAGACAACAAGAGTCTTGACAGAAGCAGCAGCCTCTGGTAAACTTGATTTTTTACGTGGCTTAAAAGAGAACGTTATTGTGGGTCATTTGATCCCTGCAGGTACTGGTCTTAATTATTACGATGAAGTGGAAATGGTAAAATATGCCAACGATACAACAGTTGATCCGAACGAGAAGAAAACAGAAAATCAAGAAGGGTAAGTCTCCGGCTTTGACCTCATGCCCGCAAAGACGCGGCGTGTGTTTGCAGGTCAAAACAATGACACCTAAAAAACCAAACTCCGCACTTCGGAAAATTTCGAGAGTGCGGTTGTCAAACCGCATTGAGGTAACATCTTACATTCCGGGTGAAGGACATAATCTGCAGGAACATTCCATCGTTCTGGTTCGCGGTGGTCGTGTTAAAGATCTTCCGGGTGTTCGTTATCATATTGTTCGCGGAACGCTGGATACGGCTGGAGTTGCCAAGCGCAAGCGGTCGCGTTCCAAGTACGGTGCTAAGAGGGAAAAATAATGCGTAGACGTGCAGTTATAAAAAAAGTTGATTTGCCGGATCCAAAATACAATAGCCAGTTGATTGCTAAGTTTATCAATGTTTTGATGAGCTCCGGCAAAAAAACAACAGCTGAAAAAATTGTTTACGGGGCTTTGGATAGTTTGAAAGAACGTGTTCAAGACGAAGTTCCGCTGAAAGTATTCAATAAAGCTATGGATAATGTTCGTCCTCGTCTGGAGCTTAAGCCGCGTCGTGTCGGTGGTGCAACCTATCAAATTCCTATTGAAGTTTCCGTTAATCGCGGTAATTCTTTAGCGATGCGCTGGGTGCGTGATTTTGCTCGTAAGAAGAAGGGTAAGCCAATGCAAGTGAAGTTGGCCGAAGAGCTTTTAGCCGCGTACAAAAATGAAGGTCCCGCAATTAAGAAGCGTGATGAAACACACAAGATGGCTGATGCTAACAAAGCCTTCGCACATTTAAAGTGGTAAATTCCAGGAAAGATAAAGGTTTTTAGATGGCTGATCAAAAAATAGATCTTAAACACGTTCGCAATATTGGCATTATTGCCCATATTGACGCGGGTAAAACAACAACGACCGAACGGGTACTTTTTTACACTGGAGTCATCCATAAGTTGGGAAATATTGATGACGGTAATACCGCTATGGATTGGATGGCTCAAGAGCAGGAAAGAGGGATTACGATTACTTCTGCCAGTACGACGTGTTTTTGGAAAGGCCATCGGATTAATATTATTGATACGCCGGGTCACGTTGATTTTACAGTTGAGGTCGAGCGTTCTCTGAAAGTTTTGGATGGTGCGGTTGTTGTTCTCTGTGGTTGCAGTGGTGTTCAACCGCAAACCGAAACAGTATGGCGTCAAGCTGATCGCTATGGTGTTCCGCGCATTTTCTTCATAAATAAAATTGATCGTTTGGGAGCAGATTTTGACCGTGTTATTGGTGAAATTCATGAGCGCTTAGGTGCCAATGCGGCTGGTATCTGTTTTCCTGATGCACATGAAGATCAATTTAAGGCGATTATTGATGTTGTTAATGAAAAATATATCACCTATCCTGATGCGGAAGGGTTAGAGCCGCTTTATAGCGAAATTCCTGTCGAATTTCATGAAAAATTTAAACAGTATCGTCATAAATTGCTTGAGCGTTTAGCTGATGGCGACGATGAAATTATGGAAAAATTTCTTGAAGAAAAGGAAATTTCAATTGCTGAATTAAAAGCTGCGATTCGCCGGGCTGTTTTAAAAAATGCTTTCGTGCCTGTTTTGGTTGGTACAGCTTTACGCAATAAAGGTGTTCAAACAGTTTTGAATGCGGTTTTGGATTATTTGCCTTCACCTTTGGATGTCCCGCCTGTTCCTGGGACCGATCCTAACACTGGTGAACATGCGGTTCGCGAATGTTCGGCGGCTGCTCCGTTTTGTGGACTTGTTTTTAAAATTGCCGCGGATCCTTATGTTGGGAAATTGTTTTATACGCGTGTCTATTCTGGGACGTTGAGTTCTGGGAGTCCTGTCTACAATTCGAGTCGCCGGTTACGTGAACGTGTTTCAAAAATTGTGTTGATGCATGCTAATCGACAGGAAATTATTAGCAATGTTTCTGCTGGTGAAATTGTTGCTTTGGTTGGTTTAAAAGATAGCAAATCAGGAAATACGGTTTGTGATGAGAGTTCTCAGATTGTTTTAGAAAATATGCGTATTCCTGAGGCTGTTGTATCAATGGCGATTGAACCAAAGACCAAGGCTGATCAGGATAAATTGGGCATGACTTTGCATAAATTTTTAGATGAAGACCCTTCTTTGCAGGTTAAATATGATACAGAAACTGGACAGACGATTATTTCCGGAATGGGCGAGCTTCACTTAGATATCATTATTGATCGGATGAAACGCGAAAATAATTTGGAGTGTAATATTGGTCGTCCACAAGTTGCTTATCGGGAAACCATTACCAAAAAAGCGTCAGGAATTGTTGGAAAATTTATTAGCCAGAGCGGTGGTCGGGGTATGTATGGTCATTGCGTGATTGATGTGGAGCCGAATGAAGAGAAGGGTAAAGGGATCATTTTTATCAACAAGATTAAAGGTGGCGCGATTCCACGCGAATACATTAAGCCGGTTGAGGAAGGCATTCGTACTGCCGCGCAGACGGGTGTTCTTGCGGGCTATCCTGTTTCTGATTTTACGGTGACGCTGGTGGATGGTTCTTATCATGATGTTGATTCGAATGAGTTGGCTTTTCAGCTTGCGGCAAAAGAAGCCATGCGTGAAGGTTTGCGCAAGGGAGGATCTGTTTTTCTTGAGCCTATTATGGATTTGGAATGTACAGTTCCGGAAGATTTCTGGGGGCAAGTTATTGGTGATTTGAATACTCGTCGGGCTAAAATTGTTTCTTCTGGAAATCGGGGGAAATTAAAGACGGTGCGTTGTGAAGTTCCGCTTTCAGAAATGTTTAATTATGCCGGTGCGTTGCGTACCTTAAGTCAAGGGCGAGCGTCATTTTCAATGGAGCCATCGTTTTATGCGCAGGTCCCTTCGAATGTTGCGGAAAAGATTAAGGGTGCGCGGGAAGAAGCAAGTACAAAAAAGTAATTTGAGTTCACAAAAATCGATAATCATTTAGAAAAGAACAAAAGGGGAGGCAGAAATGGCTAAGGAAAAATTCGTAAGAAATAAACCGCACGTTAATATCGGGACGATTGGTCACGTTGATCACGGTAAGACGACGTTAAGTGCTGCTATTGCGACTGTCCTTTTCAAGAAGGGTTATGCGAAAGAAGCTCGTTCTTATGATTCGATTGATAATGCTCCAGAAGAAAAAGAGCGCGGTGTTACGATTAATATCGCTCATCTTGAATATGAAACAGAAAAGCGCCATTATGCTCATATTGATTGTCCTGGTCACGCTGACTTTATTAAAAATATGATTACCGGAGCCGCGCAAATGGATGGGGCGATTTTGGTTGTTTCCGCTGCTGATGGTCCTATGCCGCAGACTCGTGAACATATATTGTTGGCTCGTCAAGTTAACGTTCCTCGGTTAGTTGTTTTTCTGAATAAGGTTGATCAGGTTTCTGATCCTGAGCTTCTAGAGCTTGTTGAAGTTGAAGTTCGTGATCTTTTGACCAAATATAAGTTTGATGGTGATAACACGCCTGTCATCAAAGGCAGTGGATTAGATGCTTTGAGCAATCCAGATGATGCGGTTAAAACAAAACCGATCATGGATTTGATGGATGCGGTTGATGCGTGGATTCCTGAGCCTGTTCGTGAACTTGAAAAACCGTTTTCTATGGCTGTTGAAGACGTATTCTCAATTTCTGGTCGTGGAACGGTTGCGACGGGTCGTATTGAGCGTGGAAAAGTTCATGTTGGCGAAGAAGTTGATGTTGTTGGGCTTCGTGATCAAATTCAAAAAACTGTTGTCACTGGCGTTGAAATGTTTCGCAAGGAACTTGATGAGGGCATTGCTGGAGATAATGTTGGACTTTTATTGCGCGGTATGGATAAAGAAAAAATGGAGCGCGGCATGGTTTTAGCCAAGGCGGGTTCCATTACGCCTCACAAAAAGTTCAAGGCGCAAATTTATGTTTTAACAAAGGAAGAAGGTGGTCGTCATACACCATTCTTTAAAGGATACCGTCCGCAATTTTATTTCCGTACCACAGACGTTACTGGTACCGCAGAGCTTCCAGAAGGTATGGAGATGTGCATGCCCGGTGACAATGTCGCGATCACTGTAGAGTTGATCACGCCTGTCGCTATGGAAAAGGAATTGCGTTTTGCCATTCGTGAAGGTGGTCGTACCGTTGGCGCAGGTGTCGTTTCTGAAATCATTGAATAAAAATAGGTCTTTATGCAAAAAATACGTCTAAAACTCAAAGCTTATGACCACCGGTTAATTGATCAATCGGCCCAAGAAATCGTTGATACAGCGATTCGTACAGGGGCTAAGGTTGCAGGTCCGGTGCCGCTCCCGACGAAAAAGGAGCTTTACACAGTACTTCGTTCTCCCAATATTGACAAAAAGTCAAGGGAACAGTTTCATTTAGTGATTCATAAACGACTGATTGACCTTGTTGAACCAACAGCTAAGACGGTTGAGGCATTACGTAAGCTTAATTTGCCTGCTGGGGTTGATGTGGAAATCAAACAATAACGGATAATAAAATGATACGCGGAATTCTTGGAAAAAAAATTGGTATGACGCAGGTTTTTGATACAGATGGAAACACTATTCCTGTGACTGTCGTTGAAGCCGGTCCTTGTCGGGTGCTTTCACTCATTGAAAAACCAGTAAAAATTAAAATTGGGTTTGAAGAAAAACGTGAGTCGCGAGTGCGCAAACCAGAGCTTGGCCTTTTTAAGAAAGCTGGTGTTCCAGCGATGAGACTGGTTCGAGAAATTTCTTCTACAGACAATAAAAATTATCAGGTGGGGCAAGAAATTAAGGCTGATATTTTTAAACCAGGTGATTATGTGGATGTTTGTGGTATTTCTCGTGGAAAAGGTTTTCAGGGCGGGATGGTTCGCTGGAATTGGTCTGGCGGTGAAGCTGCGCATGGTTCGATGCATCATCGACGCATTGGTTCCGCGGGTTCCAGTGCTTGGCCTTCAAGAACATTTCGTGGGCATCATATGCCGGGCCACATGGGAATGGACCGAGTTACTGTTCAAGGTTTGCGTGTTATTCAAGTAGATCCCGTTAATAATTTAATGCTAATTAAAGGGGCCGTCCCAGGACATCGGAATAGTTTTATAACTGTTTTGTTGTCAAAGAAGAAGGCGTTTCGGACTTTGGGCGAAGTTCGCGCAACTGCTGAGAAGAGCCGTAATCCAATGAAGCAAAGTAAGGCTAAAAGTGGCGGTAAGGGCAAGTAGTTTAAGAAAATCAGAAAGTTAAAGTTTTTAAAAATAATTATATAAGGCGTGGAAATGTTAACATTAGCAGTTTTAAATAAAAGTGGACAGGAAGTTGGACAGGTTGATTTGCCAAATGAAATTTTTGGGGTTCCTGTCAACACGGATGTTCTTCATCAAGCGATGGTTATGCATCAAGCTTCACTTCGTCAAGGCAATGCATCAACCAAGGAAAGAGGTTCGGTTTCTGGTGGTGGTAAAAAGCCATGGCGCCAAAAAGGGACAGGCCGTGCCAGATCAGGATCTAGTCGTTCACCGTTGTGGGCCGGCGGTGGTGTTGTTTTTGGTCCGCATCCTCGTGATTTTGGTTATACGATCCCTAAAAAAATCAGACGTGTTGCTTTGCGGGAAAGTTTAAATGCAAAGTTTCAGCATAAAAATTTGATTTGTCTCGAGGAGATTCAAGGTCAAATTTCTAAAACTAAGGATTTTGCGCAAATCTTGACGACCTTGAAGCTTCAAGGTAGAATACTCGCTCTGTTAGATGGGTGTGATGATAGCGTTCGGTTGGTTAGCCGCAATATCCCCCGTTTTGAAATGCTCCGTTGCGAAGATGTCAACGCTTACGATGTTCTTAGAAATAAAAATCTTCTCCTGACAAAAACGTCGTTAAATAAAATATTGGAGCGGGTAAAATAAATTATTCTCGTCGGCTGAAGAAATCGCCAATGACGGAAAGAATGGGGTTTTTTGAGTTATGCAAACTAGTTACGATATTATTCATACGTTGATTCGCACTGAAAAAGGAACCCGCCTTGAGCCGGCAGGTCAGTATCTTTTTGAAGTTGCAAAGGTTGCTAATAAATTGCAAATTCGAAAAGCGGTTGAGGAAATTTACAATGTCAAAGTTGCTGCGGTCAATACGCAAGTGATTCCTGGAAAGCGTAAACGTGTTCGTAAAGAATTTGGTTATGCGCCGGATTGGAAGAAGGCAATTGTGACTTTGCGCAGTGGCAGCAAGATAGACGTAACATAAAGAGTTTTTAATCATCAATTGAGGGTATAAAAGTGGGTATTAAAAGATTTAAGCCAATTACAGGTGGTTTGCGGTTTGCAGCGCTTTCTGATTTTAAAGAATTGACAAAGGGTAAGCCAGAAAAGTCGCTTTTGACGCCTTTAAAAAGTACCGGTGGGCGCAATTCTTATGGGCGAATTACGGTTCGCTTTAGAGGTGGCCGCCATAAGCGCATGTATCGTTTGATTGATTTTAAACGTGACCGGATTGATCAGCCGGCCAAAGTGTTGGCTATTGAATATGATCCCAACCGATCATGCCGTATTGCTTTGATTGAGTATGCCGATAAAGTGAAATCTTATATTTTGGCACCGTTAGAGTTGAAAGTTGGTGACAAAATTGTTAGTACCAATACTGCAGAAGTTGAAATTCGTGCTGGGAATGCGATGCCCATTAAACGTGTTCCGCTGGGTGTAGCTATTCATAATATTGAATTAAAGCCAGGCAAGGGTGGGCAAATGGCCCGTTCTGCCGGAACTTCAGCGCAATTAATGGCGAAAGATGGTGTTTTAGCACAACTACGGCTTCCGTCGGGTGAAATGCGAAAAGTTTATATGGATTGTCGATGTACTATTGGACAATTGGGTAATGTTGAGCATGAAACCATTTGTTTAGGTAAAGCTGGACGTGCTCGTTGGTTGGGTTGGCGGGGACATGTGCGCGGAGCTGTTATGAATCCGGTTGATCACCCTCATGGTGGTGGCGAAGGGAAAACACCGCAGGGAAATCCTCATCCGGTTAGTCCGTGGGGGCAAAAGTCAAAAGGTTTGAGAACGCGCAAACCTAAAAAATATTCTAATCAATTTATTGTGAAACGAAGGACAAAGTAAAATGGGTCGTTCGCTTAAAAAAGGTCCGTACGTCGAGGATAAGCTCGTTATAAAGTTAAAAAAAATTATTGCTTCTGGATCCAAGCAGCCGATTAAAACATGGTCGCGGCGGTCAACGGTTCTTCCCGAATTTGTTGGTTATACCATCGCTGTTCATAATGGCAAATCGCATATTCCTGTGTATATCACTGAGAATATGGTTGGATATAAGTTCGGGGACTTTGCTCCAACTCGAACATTCCGTAAGCATGGCGGTGTGAAAGCTAAAAAGGCAGCTGATAAAACTTAAATGAGTCTAAACATTTAGTGTTGGGTTAGCTTTACTATTTAAACAAGCATAGAATAACAGGACATTGGAAAACTGAAATGATTGCAAAAGCTCAAGGGAATTTCGTAAGATTAAAACCAATGAATGTTCGTCAAGTTATTGACCTTATTCGTGGTAAAGATGTTGCTTCTTCATTGGTCACATTGGCACAGCTTGAAAAGGGTTCTACCCAGATGATTACAAAAATTTTGAACTCTGCAGTTAGTAATGCTAAGCAAAAAGGTTTGGTTGAAGATCAGCTTTTTGTTTCTAAAATTACGGCTGATCAGGGGCCGATGTGGAAACGGTTTCGTGCGGCTTCCATGGGTCGAGCAACGCCGATTTTAAAACGGACGACACATATTACAATTGAATTAGATTTGATAACCAAATAGACCCTGCGTCATATTGAGGCGGGACAAGAGAGGTCATTCGTGGGACAAAAAGTAAATCCATATGTTTTAAGATTAGGCATCAATCGTAATTGGCGAAGTTTATGGTATGCGGATCGCAAAGATTTTCAAAATAATGTTATTGAAGATTCCAAAATTCGTTCTTATATCAAAAAGAAGTTTATGCAATCTTCGGTTTCTTATGTTGTGATTGAACGTGTTGCCGAGAAGATTAAAATTTTGATTGCTTCAGCAAAACCTGGTCTTATTATTGGGCGCAGGGGATCAGATATAGAAAAACTTAAAGTGGATCTTGCCAGTATTACAAAACGAGAACTGTCAGTGGATGTTATTGAAATTAAGAATCCGGCTGTTGAAGCAACTTTAATTGCTCAGAATATTTGTTTTCAGTTGGAGAAACGCGTGGCTTTTCGCCGAGCGATGAAGCGTGTTGTGGAACAGGCCATGCAGTCAGGTGCTAAAGGCATTAAGGTCGCCGTTGCCGGACGTTTGGGTGGCGCGGAAATGGCTCGTCGTGAAGTCGCTCGTGAAGGATCTGTTCCTTTGCAAACATTACGTGCAGATATTGATTATGGTACGGCTGAGGCCCAAACAACTTATGGCAAAATTGGCGTTAAAGTTTGGGTTTATAAAGGTGAAATTATTCCTATAAGAAATACGCAAGCTAGACAAAAGCCTGCTGTTAGTGCTGTTGCAGGCCATCCGTAATTTTGACTTAAGTTTTTTTAATGGTGATTTCTATAAAGCTTTTGGAGAATAATCATGAAGTTGTTACCAAGTAGAGTTAAATACCGTAAGGTGCAAAAAGGAAAAAATCGTGGAATCGCGACACGGGGCGCACGATTAACCCAAGGCGAATTTGGTTTAAAAGCTTTGGACAATGGGATGATTCGCTCGAATCACATGGAAGCTTCTCGTGTTGTTGTGGCTCGTAAACTGCATGGTGCCGGTAAACTTTGGATTAAGATTTTTCCGTGTAAGCCTATTACAAAAAAGCCAGCGGAAACGCGTATGGGTAAAGGCAAGGGTGACCTTGATCATTGGTCAGCTCCAGTACAGCGAGGAAAAATTCTTTTTGAAATGGGTGGTGTGCCGGAAGAGTTGGCCAAATCGATATTTCGTTTAGTTGCTTTTAAATTGCCGGTTCGCACCAAGTTTGTCACGCGTGAATCACAAGGGCATTAATAGAGAAGTCAGGGCAAGAGAAGGATTGCGATAATGAAAATCAAAGAGCTGCGAGAGTTGGGTCCAGAAGATTTAATCAATAAAGAAAAGGTCTTGAAAAAAGAACTTTTTGAATTAAAGTATCAGCGCAAAACCGGCCGAGTTGAAAAACCATCGCGTTTTAAATTGATTCGCCGTGATATTGCGAAAATTTTGACCGTTATGAATGAGAGAGAAAAAGATGGAAGCAAGAGCTAATACACGTAAATTCCTTTCGGGTGAAGTTGTCAGCGATAAGATGAATAAAACCCGTGTGGTGCAAGTTCGCTGGACGTCTAAGCATGTGAAATATTTTAAAATGCTTCGTCAAGCAGCAAAATTCAAAGCGCATGATGAAAAAAATATTTCTAAACAAGGTGATGTTGTTCGTATAATGGAGACCCGCCCACTTTCAAAAGAAAAGCGTTGGGTCATTACAGAGATTATAAAAGCAAGTTAAGAGGGTGTAACCATGTTATATTTAAAAACATTGTTTGATGTGGCTGATAATACGGGAGCCCGTAAAGCTTCTATGATTGGGGTATTAAATGCCAAGGGTCGGATGTGGGCGCAATTGGGCGATATTATTCGTGTCAATATTAAAGAATCCGCTCCTGATGCCGCGGTAAAAAAAGGTGAAAAAGCGCGGGGTGTTGTCGTCCGGACACGAGCTCCGATTAAAAGGCCGGATGGAACAACCGTTCGGTTTGATACCAATGCTTTGGTTATTATTGATGATGCTGGCAACCCGAAGGGGACGCGTGTTTTTGGGCCGGTTGCCCGCGAATTGCGAAATTTAGAGTTTATGAAAATTGTATCTTTAGCGCCAGAGGTTGTCTAATGTTGACTATTAAGAAAAACGATATAGTGAAAGTTATCGCGGGCAAAGACAAAGGAAAGACTGGCAAGATCATTGCAGTTTTTCCCGACACGAATCGTGTGATTGTCGAGAATATTAATTTTGTTAAAAAAGCCCAGCGCAAGACACAGGTTAATCCGCAAGGGGGATTGATTGATATAGAAGCTCCGGTTCATCGATCCAACGTGATGTTGATTGACAAGAAAACCAATAAGCCCAGTCGTTATGGGGTTCGGATTCTTAAGGATGGCACCAAGACGCGAATTAGCAAAAAAAGTGGTGAAGATATTTAAAGAGTTTTTATATCCCGTTTAAAAAAGAGTTGCAGCGATTATCGAAAAACGTTTTAGAATTCGCGTTTTTGTAACGGGAAAAAATTCTTACTTATAAATTTTAAGAAAATGAGGAATAAGATGGCAACGACAGCAGTTCCAAGATTATTAAAAAAGTACGGGCAAGAAGTCATTCCTGCGGTTCAGAAAAAATTTGGTATTAAAAATCCAATGGCTGTTCCTCGTCTTGAGAAGATTGTTATTAATATGGGCGTGGGTGCTGCTATTGCGGATTTAAAAATTCTGGATGCTGCCGTTGCGGATCTTGCAACCATTACTGGTCAAAAACCCATTATTCGCAGAGCAAGAATTGCGATTTCAAATTTTAAATTGCGCGAGGGTTTGCCGATTGGTTGCATGGTGACTTTGCGCCGATATCGCATGTATGAGTTTTTGGACCGGTTCGTGAGTGTTGCTTTGCCGCGTATTCGTGATTTTAATGGCGTGCCAACCAAATCTTTTGATAAACAAGGGAATTATAATTTGGGAATTACCGAGCAAACCATTTTTGCTGAGATTGAGGTTGGTCGTTTGAGTCGTACGCAGGGCATGGACATTGCTTTTGTTTTTAGTCATGGAAAAACAGAAGAGAATTTTGAGGTGTTGCGGCTGTTGGGGATGCCATTTCGTAAACCTCGAGGAGAAGAAGGCTCAAATTAGTTTTAATCTGCTTAACATTTGATGAACAGGAAAGTAATTATATGGCAAGGAAAGCATTAGTTTTAAAGGCAGTGCGGGCACCAAAATTTTCAACTCGTCAACATAATCGTTGTATCCTTTGCGGCCGTCCGCGAGGTTATCTCAGACGGTTCGGAACGTGCCGTATTTGTTTTCGAGAACTTGCCTGGCGAGGTGAAATTCCTGGGGTAAAGAAAGCCAGTTGGTAAATTTATTTATATTAATAGGTTCAAAGGAAATTAAAATGTCTATCAGTGATCCGATCGCAAATGCTTTAACAAATATTCGAAATGCTATCCATGCTAAGAAAGAGACGCTGGATGTTCCCGCATCTAAATTCGTTGGCAAGATGTTGGAAATCTTTAAGGCGGATGGTTATATCGAGGATTTTCGTTTGATGAAAAATAACACTCAGGGAACATTTAAGATTTATTTGAGATATATTAATAAGTCCTCGGCGATTATTGGTTTGCGTCGTATTTCCAGACCCGGTCTTAGAAAATATGTTGATAATACAAAAGTTCCGCATGTGCTCAATGGTTTGGGTACGGCGGTTATTTCAACCTCAAAAGGGGTTCTTACCGATCGTGAAGCTCGAAAATTGAGCGT
Source organism: Candidatus Omnitrophota bacterium (assembly GCA_020632555.1). Taxonomy (GTDB): domain Bacteria; phylum Omnitrophota; class Gorgyraeia; order Zapsychrales; family JANLHA01; genus JADLGJ01. The sequence continues at coordinate 95,050 of JACKFI010000003.1, forward strand.
CGGTGGGGAACTCATTTGCTATATTTGGTAGGTTCTCTCTATGTCAAGAAAAGGTAAAGCTCCAATTGTTTTGGGTAAAGAGGCAAAGATTTTTGTTGATAAGTCTGCTGTTCGCATCGAAGGCCCTAAGGGGAAATTAGCTATTGATTTGCCTGCAGGAATTTATGTCGAGCAAAAGGATGATCGGCTGATGGTTACCCGAAAAGGTGATTTAAGGCAGGTGCGCGCGAATCATGGGACTATTCGTTCTTTATTGGCGAATATGATTAATGGTGTTACCAAGGGTCATAAAAAAGAATTAAAAATTTCCGGTGTTGGGTTTCGTGCACAAGTTACTGGGAATAAACTCATTCTAAATATTGGTTTTAGTCATCCAATTGAATATGTGATTCCTGTTGATGTCAAAGTTGTTACGCCGCAGCCGACACAAATTACTATTGAAGGTGTTGACAAGTGCTTGGTTGGTCGTGTTGCCGCCGAGATCAGAGATTTCAAGCGCCCTGAGCCGTATAAGGGCAAAGGCATTATGTATGTGGATGAAGTGATTCGCAGAAAACAAGGAAAATCCGTAACCAAGTAAAAGTTTTTAGGTAAGGGAAAGATTATCATGTCACGGAAAAAAAGAAATAGTGAAGTTCGGCGGCAAGCTCGTCATCAGCGTGTTCGAAAGGATATTCGTGGGACATCAGAGCGTCCTCGTCTTTGTGTACACCGTAGCCTTAATAATTTGATTGCGCAGGTAGTTGATGATTCCAAACAGAAAGTTTTGTTTGGTCTT